>CALPUN020000153.1 GCA_943326765.2 Bifidobacterium breve
GATGGGAAATCACCGTTGGCAATTGGTGAAATTTTCAAAAGATAACATCCGAATACTTATAAAAAATCAAAAGTATCGGGATATTTTTATAAAAATCAGAGGCGAACTACCCATTCGAGAAAAGACGCAATTGCAACGATTGCTGGACGAATAAAAAAGAGGATGTTTTTGGACATCCTCTTTGCTTGTGTGTAGCTATAGGAATTAAAATGTAGGCAACAAAACTTTGTTTAGAACATGAATGACTCTGTTAGAAGCGAAACTGTTTGCTAATGGTAGTATGTTAGCCTATAGTTTTATTTTTAATTTGAAATAGTAAACCAAATGAATTTGCGGATGAACTTGAATTGACACTCCTTTTGAAGTTATTTTTGCTCTAAAATGGAAAGACATAATATAGAAAACTCATCCTCTTGATTTTAAATGTAATTTTGGCGTAATAAAAACGTCGATCTTGAGTTAGTGTTAAACAAGATTAAATTATTTACAATGAATAGAAATACATTTTATTTGGTTAGTCTGATTCTTTTCCTTTTCTGCAATCAATGGGTAATCGCGCAATCGGATAGCAATCTCTTAGATGAAAAAGGTAATAAAAACGGAGTGTGGAAAGGGTATTATCCGGAATCGAAAAGGCTTCGCTACCAAGGAACTTTTGAACACGGAAAGGAAGTTGGGACCTTCAATTTTTATGACGACACCAAAGCGCAGGTGATTATTGCCAAGCGAGAGTTTGATCCTAAAACCAATGCTGTTTATACTACTTTTTATGATCAAGACAAGAATAAAGTCAGTGAAGGAAATGCCATCAACCGATTGAACGAAGGCGTTTGGAAGTACTACCATCAAGTCTCAAAAGAGATCATGACGCTTGAAAAGTATAAGAACGGGAAACTTGAAGGACTTCGATCTGTTTTTTATCCCAATACTAAAATCGCCGAAGAAACGAATTACACCAATGGTATTAAAAACGGACCGTATAAAAAATACTCCGATAAAGGGACTGTATTAGAAGAAACGATATACAAAAACGGAGAATACGATGGGCCTGCCATCTTTAGAGATCCTCTTGGAAATATTGTTGCCAAAGGAAAGTATATCAAAGGGGTCAAAAGAGGGCTGTGGCAATTTTACGAAAACGGAAAATTAGTCAGTGAAGAAAACATGTCAAAGGTTAAGAAACTTGTAAAACCGAAATCCAAATAAAATTTTATCGTACTTTTACCGCTAAATTTTAAGTAAAATGAAACGTGTAGTTGTCGGACTTTCTGGTGGTGTAGATTCGAGTGTTGCAGCCTATTTATTGCAACAACAAGGCTATGAAGTTATCGGCCTTTTTATGAAAAACTGGCACGATGATTCGGTTACTATTTCGAACGAATGCCCATGGCTTGAAGACAGCAACGATGCCCTTTTGGTTGCTGAAAAATTAGGAATCCCTTTTCAAACGGTTGATTTAAGTGAACAATACCAAGAAAAAATCGTCGACTATATGTTCAACGAGTACGAGAAAGGGCGCACACCAAATCCCGATATCTTGTGCAATCGCGAAATCAAATTTGATGTCTTTCTAAAAATCGCGATGAGTTTAGGAGCCGATTTTGTTGCTACCGGCCATTATTGTCGTAAAGGCGAAATGGAAGTCGATGGCAAACCGGTTTATCAATTGTTAGCGGGTGCCGATTCCAACAAAGATCAATCCTACTTTTTATGCCAATTGTCGCAAGAGCAATTATCGAAATCACTCTTTCCTATTGGGGAATTAACCAAACCCGAAGTCAGAGCCATTGCGACTGAAATGGAATTGGCAACCGCTGAAAAGAAAGACTCTCAAGGACTATGTTTTATTGGAAAAGTACGACTCCCCGAATTTTTACAGCAAAAATTACAACCCAAAGCGGGATTGATTTTTGAAATTGAAGCCAATCAAGCAATCTATAGCGGTGCCAAAATAGCAACGAACTCTTTAGAAGAAGCATTAGAATTAGAAGCAGCTTCCATTCAATATACTCCTGAAATGGGCAAAGTAGTTGGCAAACATCAGGGTGCCCATTATTTTACTACCGGACAACGAAAAGGATTGAATGTTGGAGGAACTCCCGAAGCCTTATTTGTTCTTGCAACCAATGTAACGACCAATTCAATTTATACCGGTCAAGGCAGTCAACACCCGGGACTTTTTAAAAAAGCGCTCTTTGTAACTTCCGATGAAATTCATTGGATTCGTCAAGATTTGGCTTTAAAAAATGGAACATCCCTGGAGGTGATGGCCCGAATTCGATACCGTCAACCGTTACAAAAAGCGACATTGCATCAATTTGAAGCGGGCTTGTATGTTGCTTTTGATGCGCCGCAATCCGCCATTACAGAAGGACAATTCGTTGCTTGGTATCTTGAAGATGAATTAGTTGGTTCAGGTGTAATTTCGTAAGTTTACCATATTAAATAAAAAATTTTCCATGAAAAGAATACTACTCTTTGTTTTTGTTTTAAGTTCGTTTGCCGCTTTTTCTCAAGAAGATGCTTGGGTTTATTTTAATGGCAAACCTAATGCAACCGCTTTTTATAGCAACCCGTTGTTGGAATTAAGTCAACGAGCTATCGACCGAAGAACAGCGCAAAATATTCCATTAGATATCAAAGACGCGCCTTTATACGCACCTTATGTAACTCAAATTACTGCCGCAACCGGAATAACGGTTATGGCCAAATCGAAATGGTTGAATTGCTTGCACATCCGAGGAACAGTTGATGATATTAACGCTTTAGCAACTTTGCCATTTGTGAGTCAAATTCACTTTGCTGATAATTCTTTAAATTTAAGAATGGCGGTTCCCAAAACGTACCGACCTGTAAACAAGCAGATGGAAACCTTAACGACGTTCAATTATGGAAATTCCTTCAATCAAATTCACATGTTGAATGGCGATCTGTTGCATGCTCAGAATTATACGGGAACCGGAAAAGTTATAGCCGTCTTAGACGCTGGATTTCCCGGAGTAAATACGCTGCAGCCTTTTCAACGATTGCTAGCGAACAATCAAATTTTGGGAGGTTACGATTATGTGAACAAAAATACCGATTTCTATTCTGGAGATTCTCACGGAATGATGGTGCTTTCTACGATGGGCGGATTTGTAGACAACCAATTGGTAGGAACAGCACCTGATGCACAATACTATTTATTTATTACCGAAGATGTTGCTTCCGAAAATCCAGTGGAAGAAAGCAATTGGGTAGAAGCTGCTGAAGAAGCCGATCGTTTGGGTGTGGATGTGATTACATCTTCTTTGGGCTACTTTGCTTTCGATAATCCCAATTACGGGCATACCTATGATGATATGACAGGAAATCTTGCTTTTGCTTCGCAAGGCGCTAATATTGCTTTTACAAGAGGAATGGTAGTGGTAGCCAGCGCTGGAAATGAAGGAGGCTCATCAGAACCACATGTTGGTGTTCCTGCAGAAGCCAATAATGTCTTGGCTATCGGAGCGGTTCGATCAAATAGATTCCGGGCTTCTTTTAGTTCTATCGGACCTTCTTTCGACGGAAGAATCAAACCCGATATTATGGCTCAAGGTCAAAATTCGGTATTGTCAGATACTTCCGGAAATATAGGAACTGCAAACGGGACTTCTTTTTCAGGACCGATTATGGCTGGTATGATTGCTACTTTTTGGGGAGCTGTCCCAAGTTTGACCAATCAACAAGTTGTCAATTATGTAAAGCAATCGGCGGATAAATATACCAATCCAGACAATAATTATGGATACGGAATTCCCGATTTTAGTTTGGCTTTAAGCAGTGCTTTGGGAGTGACTACTTTTGGAAAAGATCAATTTTTAGTATATCCAAATCCAGCAAAAGAATCCATTACACTTTCTTTCCCTAATGGTTATGAAAATGGAACCTTTTCTTTATACAACACTGTAGGACAATTGATCTTGAAACAAACCGTATCTAGTGAAAAAGCGACTGTTATTTTAGAGGGTTTGAATTCGGGACTGTATTTGTATACCATTCAAACCAAAACGTTCTCACAATCTGGAAAAATTTCGAAACAATAATGAATCGAATTACGCAACTTTTCAATATTCAGTACCCAATCATTCAAGGTGGCATGATTTGGAATAGTGGCTATAAATTAGCAAGTGCGGTAAGCAATGCAGGCGGATTAGGTTTAATTGGCGCCGGATCGATGTATCCGGAAGTCTTGAGAACACATATTCAAAAATGCAAATTAGCAACCGATAAGCCTTTTGGTGTTAATGTGCCAATGTTGTATCCGAACCTTGAGGAAATCATGCAGATTATAGTTGACGAAGGCGTGAAGATTGTGTTTACTTCTGCTGGTAATCCGAAAACATGGACTTCTTTTTTAAAAGAAAAAGGCATTACCGTTGTGCATGTGGTTAGTAGTTCTAAATTTGCCTTGAAAGCCCAAGAAGCTGGAGTTGATGCCGTTGTTGCTGAAGGTTTTGAAGCTGGCGGACACCATGGAAGAGAAGAAACGACTACTTTTACCTTGATTCCAATGGTCAAAGAAAACATTGCGATTCCGCTAATTGCTGCGGGTGGCATTGCTACCGGAAAAGGCATGTTAGCCGCTATGATTTTAGGAGCCGATGGCATTCAAATGGGAAGTCGTTTTGCGGCATCGGTAGAATCATCTGCACATGAAAACTTCAAGCAAACGATTTTAAATTTGGAAGAAGGAGGAACGCAAGTAACGTTGAAAGAATTAGCTCCCGTGCGATTGATTAAAAATAAGTTTTATAATGATATTCAAGAGTTGTATTCGAAATGTCCCACTCGCGAAGATTTACAAGCGTTATTAGGAAGAGCGCGAGCCAAACAGGGTATGTTTGAAGGTGATTTAGTTGAAGGAGAATTAGAAATTGGGCAAATTGCAGGATTAATTCATGAAATTTTACCTGTCGCTCAAATAATAAACGATGTCATTGCTGAATTTAGAGTTGGGCAACAAGAGTTACAAAAAATTAGTATTTAGTTTTATTAATTAAAGCAATAGTTATCA
>CALPUN020000154.1 GCA_943326765.2 Bifidobacterium breve
ACTTGAGGTTCTATGAGAATAGTGTGCATTCAAGTTTTTTACATATTTTTAAAAATAGTATGCATCAAACGTTTCTTGTCATTAATACTTTCTTCCAAAGAAATCATGGTTTCTGTTCTGTATACACCTTCAATATCATCAATCATAAAAATTACTTCTTTAGCATGTTTGGTGTCTTTGGCTCTGATTTTACAGAAAATATTGAACTTTCCTGTAGTTACAGAAGCAACAGTGATAAAAGGGATTTCATTAATACGTTCCAAAACAAATTTCGTTTGCGAAGTATTGTTCAGAAAAACACCTATATAAGCAATGAACGAATAGCCTAATTTATCGTAATCCAATACTAAAGAAGAACCCATGATGATTCCGGCATCTTCCATTTTTTTAACTCTTACGTGAACGGTTCCTGCAGAAATTAATAATTTTTTTGCGATGTCCGTAAAGGGAATTCTAGTGTTATCAATTAACATGTCTAGAATTTGGTGGTCAACTTCATCTAATCGAAACTTGCTCATAAAATAGTATGTTTGTTTGTTTTTAATCGTGCTATACTAAAGAATCGAAATTGATTTTAATTTAAGTATTACGTAAAAATATTAATTTTTTACTAACCCATTGACAATTTCTATACTTTTTTCTAACCAAAAATCTGCTTTTTCGTCTAATTTCGGAATATTGTCTTTAGAATCCGAATATCTTGCTTGTTTTGCATCGTATTCGTAATGTCCGAAAACACCTTCTAAATCACCTATCACAGCGAAATAAGCAATCCAAGAAATTTGATTGTTGCTTAGTACTTCTTTAAATTGAATGGCAAAATTCGTAATAATTTCAGTACTATCATAATTTATCTTGACATTTTTATAAACAATATCATAAAAAACGACTTTATTTTGAGAAATATTCAAGTAATCTTCGGTTTTGTTGTCAACTATAACGTTTTCGCTAAAGTTCAGTAATCCTGAAAGTAAAGCAATAAAAATATATTTCCGTGTGACTTCCCGATTATAATCCTTTGGAAAATGTCCGGCTTCAAATAAAATAGTGGGTACCCCTAACGACTGAAAAGTATCGCCCACACAATTTAAATTAAAAGTATCGTCAAACCGCCCCACTTGATTTGGAATGTACTTTTGCAGTTCTGCATTCATCTTTACAATCACTTGAATCGCTTTCGTACGCACTTCATTAATTGTTCGTTCTTCATTATAAGCTGGTGCTAAAAAAGAAACCGTAGCGGGTTTTCCTGAAGTTCCTGCTCCAAAAATGGTGCGCTGATCGTGTAAATTATAGCAATAATGGGGTTGAAAGGCATCAAAGCACTCTCGAAGCAGCACACTTTCCTGTTGCGATAAGTTTTGAGCATCTCGGTTTAAATCCACACCATTCTCGTTCTCTCGTGTATAAGCTTTAGCTCCATCGGGATTCAACATCGGTAGGCATAAAAAAGTATACGTTGCTAACAATGCTTGGGCTTCCGTCGAATCGCCTTGAAGGAAATTAAAAAAATCGAACAACGCTTTCGTGGTGGTACTTTCATTACCATGCATTTGGGACCACATCAAAATGCGCGTGGCTCCTGCTCCAATGCGATAAGAAAAAATAGGCTGTTGCAAAACAGAGTAACCTATGCATTCCAGTTGCTTGTTGGTATTCAGTTTTTGCAACAGCGGCGCTATATGTTCCAAAGTAATGTAACGTCCAAATAACTTGGGTTCCTTATAGGATTCAAAAGTCTTTTCAAAATTCATAGCGGATTCCTATTAGCAAGGTTATATAAAAGGGGATTTTTTAGGATCGTATTCAAAACTGTATTCAGGAACTTTTCCCTTAACCCCTTTAAAATGAGTAAAAATGGTACCCGAATCGGCCTCCAAGTTTCCAGTAGGATAAAAAGGAACGCCTATAGTAACTTCTTTCTTTTGAAAATTAAAAGCTATAGGAATGATGGGCACTTCCGCTTTTAAAGCGATATAGTAAAACCCCGTTTTCAATTGAGTGACTTTCTTTCGAGTCCCTTCGGGTGAAATCGCCATTCTAAAAACTTTGCGTTGTTCAAAGATTGCCGCAATAGCATCTACTTTGTTCAAACCGCCGGTGCGGTCTAAAGGTGCGCCTCCCATCCATCGGAAATAGCCTGCAAATGGAAATCGGAACAGTTCTTTTTTAGCCACAAAATGCATGTCTAAGCCAGTAATGCCTCTTGTAAAAATTCCTAGATAAAAGTCGTGCCAACTAGTATGAGGCAATATTACCATCACACATTGTTCAATTTTGGAATCGATAGTTCCTACTATTTTCCAACCCATCAAACGGTAAAAAAGAAACCGATATACACTTTTTTTCATCTACAACTATTTCTGTAAAATTAACATTAATCTCTTATTTTTGGTAAAAATAATTACAAATGCTCCGAAGACTTCTTAGCTATCTTATTCCCGTCACTATTTTTCAGAAGAAATCTAGCACCAGTAAGAATCTAGAAGTAACCTGGAACAATGGGCAACTCGTCTTGGATTCCAAAAACACTAACTATTCTTATGGCAGTTTGCAACGCATTTTGAGAAAAGGATTGAAGCACATCGGGTTTCAACGCATTCGGAAAATGAATCACATCCTAATCTTAGGTGTTGCCGGTGGTAGTGTCATTAAAACTTTAGTCGACGAAGTACAGTATGAAGGCAAGATAACTGGCGTTGAAATCGATCCTGAAATTATTCAATTGGCCAACGAGTATTTTTCGTTAGACCAAATTCCGAATTTAGAAATTGTAATTGACGATGCTTTTGAATTTGTTTTGAAAACCAAAGCCCAATATGACTTCATCTTAATTGATATTTTCCAAGATACTACCATGCCCAACTTTTTATTCGAAAAATTCTTCATGAATAGAATTGGGGAACTATTGCACCCTGACGGTGTAATCCTCTTCAATACCATGCTTTTAAACGAAGGACATAATTTGAGAAATGAAAACTATTGCATTGATTTCAAAAGCCAATCCTTCAAAGTGCACCGAATTCCGAGGGTAGAACAACACAACGAATTGCTCGTGATTACCAAATAAAAAAGAGAATCCTTTTGTAATCTAGATCTCATTTTTTAAGTTTTGAAATAAATTCGCAAGTAAGTAGGCTCACTCAATCCGACGATAATAGTTTGACATTCCTTTCTATATGCCTGTATTTCTTCGTAAATTAGTAGTATCTAAGAATATAGCTCATGTTTCTGAAACTGAAAATCATCTTGAAAAAATTACTGCTTGGGAATGTTTCTAAATTGACAAAGCCAAAGGTCAACCCGATTCAAAAACGGATTCTCAACATCAAATCTATTTGGAACAACGATCATCAAGACGATAACGGCATTGAGAAAATTGTGCGCTTAGTACTTTCTTTTTCCCAATTGTTATTTCCGGGAGTCTATCTCAAATACTTGGCTGCTCGAAAAGGGGTGGAATACCTAGACCTAACTTTAGATTTTTACGTATTACTGAAAGTTTCCTTTCCAATTATTATCCTAATCAACCATTGGCAACACCAAGGATTAGTCATCGGGATTATGATTTATGTTTTGTTAGAAACCATTTTTTACATCCCCACACTCATCTTTGCCTCCGATTTATTATCGCGACCTCGCTCCTACAAACGCTCGATGTTGCTGTTGTTCTTCAATTATTTAGAAATTGTTTTTGCCTATGCCGTGTTGTATTCCAATGGAAATTATCTCAACAAACCTTTCCAACATTGGTTTGATGCCGTGTACTTTAGCATCATTACCTCTTCTTCAATTGGTTATGGTGATTATTATCCGGTAACGGTTCTGGGGAAAGTATTGGTCAGTACACAAGCCTTGCTCTTCTTGTTTTTTGTAGTGCTGTTCTTGAATTTCTTCTCTACAAAAATAAAAAGCAAAGGGTATTTTGATCATGAAAATCAAGAGGAATTAGAGTAATTGCCGCGCTTTTTCTAAATCTTCCGGAGTATCAATGCCAATACTAACATGAGTTGTTTCGACCATTTTGATGCGTTTCCCGAATTCTAAATAACGTAATTGCTCTAGTTTTTCAGAAGCTTCTAGCGGCATCATCGGCAGTTGGTAAAAATCCAATAAGGCTTGTTTTCGAAAGGCGTAAATTCCAATGTGTTGAAAATAACGCACCCCTACATTCTTTTCTCTAGGATACGGAATCACCGAACGCGAAAAGTATAAGGCAAATTCATTTTGATCTACGACTACTTTCACATTATTCGGATTATTGATGTCGGTTTCGTTGGTAATTTCCCGCATTAACGAAGCTAAATCAACCTTTTTCTCGGTATCGTTTCGAAACACTTCGATAACTTTGTCTAAAGAATCTCGGTCGATGAAAGGTTCATCTCCTTGCACATTCACGACAATATCCACCTCCAAATTGGCAATGGCTTCTGCAATACGATCGCTACCGGATTCGTGTTCTTTGATGCTGCGAATTGCTTTGCCTCCATGGGACACAATTTCGTCGAAAATCAAATCCGAATCGGTCACCACGAAAACATCATCAAACAATTGTGTGGCTATAGCCGCTTGGTAGGTTCGAGTAATAACGGTTTTCCCACCTAAATCTTGCATCAATTTAGCGGGAAATCTAGTGGAAGCGTAACGGGCTGGGATAACGGCGATAATTTTCATTGTCGAAAAATCTGAAATTAAAATGCTAAAATACTAAGTATTTATTTGATAGTTAAAATTAATAGGCCCACTATAATTAAACTAGCGCCCAAACCGGTATCGGAACTGACATTCTTGAGTCCCATTTTGGCAATGACCGAAGTCAACCCCGCAAAAAACATCGATATTAAAGAATAAACGACCCAATTCTTCATTGCTTAGCTCTTATAATTAGTAAATCAAATATCGTAAATCGTAACTAAAAACAAGGCGACTCTAGACTAAAAAATTCTCGTCTTTAAAACCAATCAAATACAATTTGTCTTTGGCTCGGGTAATCGCGGTGTACAACCACCGAATGTAATCG
>CALPUN020000155.1 GCA_943326765.2 Bifidobacterium breve
ATTGGGCTATATTGTTGATTAGTGTAGACGAAGTGCCCAAACCCCAAAATTTAGGAAACGTCAAATGGGTTCTGATGCGAAAGCCTTCGTTATGTTTTAAAAAAGACGGATTTAAAAGTCCTGCTTCATGAAGAATTTCTATTAAAGTGTTTTTTACGGGTTGTTCGGTGAAGGAAATTTTATTTTCGATTTCTGAAAAAAGGAAGGTGTCTTCAAACCAAATGCTGCCGTCGGCATCGTAGCTTGTCCAATGAATTTCTTTTGAATCGCTAGTTTCGACGATTAAATCCTGACCGAATTTGGTAGGCAAAGCCAAAGCCAATGCACCATCCAAAACGACATATTCGCCGGTGAGCAGTAATTTTCCGTTGCTATAGTATGTTTTTTTCATAAGATTAAACTCCTTAGGAATACTGGTTGGTAAAGGAAATCGATTCGCCTAGCCCCGATTGCAGCAAGTATCCTCGTAGAGATACTGCGAAAAGCGGGAAAAAGCTCCTAGAGATTCTTTCTCAAATTTTCAATAAAAGCCACAGCACTCGAATGCGAAACGACTTGGTCTTTAAAATGATTTTTGACGGCATGACGTTCTTCGGTGGTAGCGTGATACTGATTTAATATATTGTTCAAGTGCATTTTCATGTGGCCTTCCTGAATTCCGGTCGTGGTTAGCGAACGCAAAGCGGCGAAATTTTGTGCCAATCCGGCCACAGCCACCACTTGCATTAGTTCTTGAGCGGAAGGTTTTTCTAACAACTCCAGAGCAAATTTCACCAAAGGATGCAAGGAAGTCAATCCACCCACAGTTCCTAGAGCTAGCGGCACTTCGATCCAGAATTTAAAAATTCCGTTTTCAATGCTGGCGTGCGACAAGCTGGAATAGCGACCGTTACGAGAAGCATAGGCGTGAACACCAGCTTCCACGGCTCTAAAATCATTTCCTGTCGCCAAGACCACAGCGTCGATTCCGTTCATAATGCCTTTGTTGTGAGTCACCGCGCGAAAGGGTTCAACCTCGGCGATGTTCACAGCACGGATAAATTTCTCGGCGAACTCTTGCGGGTTTTCTATTTTTTTATCGGCCAATTCTTCTACTTTGCAAGAAACCTCGGCGCGTACCAAGCAGTTTGGGACGTAGTTTGACAAAATGCTCATGACGACCTCGATGCTTTTTTCACTTTCAGAAAAGGCATCATACCTTTGGGCTTCTTCTTTTAAGGTGCTTGCTAATTGTTCTAAACAGGAATTGATAAAATTGGCGCCCATCGAATCTTTGGTTTCAAAAGTCACGTGCAGTTGAAAGTAATTCGCAAGCTTTTGGGTTTGATTTCGGAGCTCAATAGTTGAAATACCGCCGCCTCGTTTTTGCATATTTTTGGTAATGCTTTCGGTGGCAGCGAACAATTTAGGTTGGAGTGCGATGAAAAAAGTTTCTAGTTTTTGAACATCGCCAGCATACATGAAATGCACTTGGCCAATTTTTTCAGTATTCCAAACCGTGGCTTTGAATCCGCCTCTGGTGGACCAAAATTTAGCCGACTTAGCAGCAGCGGCGACCACAGAACTTTCTTCGATAGCCATCGGCACGGTGTAGTTTTTACCGTTGATGAGAAAGTTGGGAGCAACGCCTAAGGGTAAGTAAAAATTGGTGATGGTATTTTCAATGAACTCATCGTGTAATTTTTGGAGTTGTTCGTTTGAATTCCAATAGGTTTTCAAAAGAGCAACGGTCTCAGTCGGATTAGAGAAATAGCGTTGGGCAATCCAATTGATTTTTTCTTCTTTAGAAAGTTTGGAAAATCCGGAGATGGCTTCGTTCATGAGTGATTGGTTTGAATCAAATAAGGTGTAAAGATACAGTTTCAAACATTTATTTACTACAAAGTGCGCTACTTTGAAGAATTAAAATAGCGAACTAAAACTGCATTTAATATAAAAAAATGCCGTTAATTGTAATTTTTTCACTAAAATTGACAGTTTTTATATTCAAATACATTTATGAAACCGAATCACTTTCTCGCGATCTTTCTTTTGCTTTGTTTCTCAGCGGTTGCCCAACAAAAAATTACCGTCGAAGACATTTATACAGGAGTGTACCGAGCCAAAGGAATGGACGAATTGCAATCGTTAAAAAATATAAACCAGTACACCGTGTTGAACTTTGATCGGCCGTCGAAAACCATGCAGATTGATTTGTTTGATTTCGGCACATTGAAAAAAGTGGCGACATTAATGGATACGAAGAACTTCAAAGAACTGACCGACGGAATTGACAGTTATACCTTTAGTGCGGATGAGAAAATGATTTTATTGGCTACGAATTCCAATCAAATTTTCCGACATTCTTTTACGGCGGATTTCTACCTTTACAACACCACGACTAAAACCCTTACCAAACTTTTCGATCAAGTGCAAGAGCCGACCTTTTCTCCAGACGGGAAGAAGATTGCCTATGCTAAAGAAAATAATTTGTTTGTCTATGATTTGGGAACTCAAAAAGCGATAGCGATTACTACTGATGGTAAGAAAAACGCCGTCATTAATGGAATTACGGATTGGGTTTACGAAGAAGAATTTGCTTTTGTAAGAGCTTTCGATTGGAGTGCCGATAGTAAAAAACTAGCGTACATTCGTTTTGATGAAAGTGACGTTCCAGAATTCACGATGTCGATCTTTAACAAAGATTTGTATCCCACCATAGCAACTTTCAAATATCCTAAAGCGGGCGAAAAAAACGCTTTGGTTTCGTTGCATCTTTTTGATGTAGGTTCTTCGGTCACTAAAACGGTGGCTTTGGGGAATTATTCTGATTTTTACATCGCTAGAATGAAATGGACCAACGATGCGAACGTATTGTGTGCTCAAGTATTGAATCGTCATCAAGATAATTTAGACTTGTTATTTATTGACGGTACTGCAGGAAGTTCCAAAGTAGTTTTGAATGAAAAAGATAAAGCTTATGTGGACGTGACAGACAACTTGACTTTTTTGAAAGACAACAGTTTTATTTGGACTAGTGAAAAAGACGGTTTTAACCACATTTATATGTATGACAAAACTGGAAAATTGAAAAATCAAGTGACCAAAGGGTCTTGGGAAGTCACCAATTATTATGGTTTTGACGAAAAAACGAAAATGGTTTATTACCAATCGGTAGAAAACGGGGCGATTAACCGAGATGTCTATAGAATTAATTTAGACGGAAAGAACAAAACGCGTTTGACTTCGTTATCGGGCACGAATAACGCGACTTTTAGCCCGAATTTCCAATACTTTATTAATTCTTATTCGAGTGTCACGCAACCACCAGTTTACACTCTGAACGAATCAAAATCGGGAAAACAAGTTCAAGTAATCGAGAATAACGAAGCTTTAGCAACCAAGTTGAAAGCGTATAATTTGCCTTCCAAAGAGTTTTTTGTATTGAAAACAGAAAAAGGAAATTCGTTGAACGCGTGGATTTTGAAACCAAAAGATTTTGATGCGACGAAAAAATACCCCGTGTTTATGTACCAATATTCAGGACCAGGCTCCCAGCAAGTGAATAATGATTGGAATAATACCGACGATTATTGGTTCATGATGTTAGCGCAACAAGGCTATATTGTTGCTTGTGTTGACGGACGAGGAACAGGTTTTAAAGGAGCTGATTTCAAAAAATGTACTCAAAAAGAATTGGGGAAATACGAAGTGGAAGATCAGATCGATGCCGCCAAAGTACTCGGAAATTATTCTTATGTGGATAAAAACAGAATCGGAATTTGGGGATGGAGTTATGGTGGATTCATGGCTTCCAATTGCATTATGAAAGGCGCCGATGTATTTAAAATGGCAATCGCAGTGGCACCAGTAACCAACTGGCGTTTTTACGACAGCATTTATACCGAACGCTACCTGCAAACGCCACAAGAAAACGCTAGCGGATATGATGACAATTCACCCATCAATCACGTGTCGAAATTGAAAGGAAAATTCCTTTTGATCCACGGTTCGGGCGATGATAATGTGCACGTGCAAAACTCGATGCAGATGATGGAGGCTTTGATTCAAGCCAACAAACAATTTGATTCGCAAATTTATCCGGATAAGAATCACGGAATTTATGGGGGAAAGACCCGAATTCAACTGTATACTAAAATGACCAACTTTATTAAAGAAAATTTATAATTAACTAAAACTAAAACCAAACTAAAATGACAGAAACTCAAGTAAAAACAGGACATCCAAAAGGTTTATATTTCCTCTTTTTCACCGAAATGTGGGAACGATTCAGTTATTATGGAATGAGAGCCATCTTCATTCTCTTCATGACCAAAATATTATTGATGAAAGATGCCGATGCCTCACAAATTTACGGAAGTTATACGGGATTAGTTTATTTGACTCCGCTTTTGGGAGGCTATTTGTGTGATAAATATTTAGGAAATAGAAGAAGTATTATCATTGGAGGTTTGTTAATGGCTTTAGGTCAATTTTTCATGTTTTTAAGCGCTTCTGCAGGCGCAGATGGTGTTTCATTAATGTGGATGGGATTAACCTCCATTATTATTGGAAATGGTTTCTTCAAACCAAATATTTCTACCATGGTAGGGCAATTATATCCTGCAAATGACAGAAGAATTGATAGTGCCTTCACCATTTTCTATATGGGGATTAACCTCGGTGCCTTCTTTTCTCCACTTATTTGTGGTTCTATGGATTTCAAATGGGGATTCTTAGCTGCTTGTATTGGTATGTTACTAGGTCTAGTTGCTTTTGTATTGGGTCAAAAAAAATACTTAATTTCTGAAGAGGGAAAACATATTGGTTTGCCAGTAAAAAAATTAGATATTAAAAGTATCGGGATGATTATTGGATCCATTGCTGTTATCTTTTTTATGTTGAACTTTAAACAAATGTTCAAAAGTGATGTTGATGTTATTAGTTATTTTATTTATGG
>CALPUN020000156.1 GCA_943326765.2 Bifidobacterium breve
GTATTTTCAACCAAGTTGGGATCAAGGTATTCTTCTTTAGTTTCCGAAATGAATAGAATTGTATCCCCTTTTCGAACAAAATCACCTTCTTTGACATACCATTTTTCGATTCTTCCTGCAATGGCAGAATGAATGGTTTGCGGTCGTTGATCGGGTTGTAACGTTGTTACTGCTCCGCTACCTGAAATATTTTGCGTCCAAGGTAAAAACAAGGTAATGACCGCCAAGATAGAAACGCCTACAATAATCTTATTCAGAATACGATAATGAGGCCGCACGATTAAGGTTTTGAAGGTGCTGTACTTCTCTAAACTTTCGTCGATTTTATATTTATTTGAAATGTTCAGCATGATTCTTAGTGTTTAGTGTCGTTTACAATTTTACCCTCACTCATGGTAATTTTTCGATTGCATTTTTGTTTCCAATAGTCTTTTTTGGAAGAAACGATTAGTGTCCATTTGTTTTCTGGTGCGGTGATAAAATCAATTATGTCTTTCGCGGTATCGTCATCCACTTTATCTAATGCATCTTCATAGAAAAGGATTTTGGGTTTGCCAATGATGCTGCGTGCCAAGAGAATTTTTTGGGCATTGGATGACGACAGTTGTTTGCCTTCTGGAAATATTTTTGTGTCTAACCCTTTGGGTAACGATTTGATAAAATCGCCCAGTTGCACATTGTCAATTGCCCACTTTAAATCTTCCTGACTGATTAGCGGATTGTTGAACGTGATGTTTTCTAGAATAGTCCCTTCAAAAGGAGTTTCTCCTGAAATAATAGTACTAATCTGGGAGCGATAGTGTTCTAAGTTGATTTTTCGATACGTATCATCGTTGCTGTAAAGCGAACCTGATGTGGGTTGCAATAATCCGGATAAGATTCGGATGAGTGTTGTTTTTCCAGAGCCATTAGTTCCTTCTAAGTAAATCTTGTCCGATTGCTTGATGGTCAGATTGATTTTTTCGAGTACATAATTTGGAGCTTCGGGAAATTTATAACTAATATTTTCGGCGTCTAATTGAATATTAGCGTAACAATAATCGGGCGATTTAAGTGGTGTTTCTTCAATTTCTAAATCGGTGATTTGTCCGATTTTCTCCACTGCCGTTAGCACATCATAGAGGTTTTCCAATCCCATTACAATTTTTTCAACGGAATTGATGACCAATAAAATAATAATCTCTGCGGCAACAAACTGACCGATATTCATTTTTTGGTTCAAGACTAAGTAACCACCAATTAACAACAAACCCGCGGTAATCATAATTTTAAATACGATCAGCTGGGTAAATTGTCGTTTAATTACGTTGAAGTGTTTCTCCCGGTATGACAGATATTCTGAAACCAAGCGGTCGTTCTTACTTAAGGCAAAATCAAAATTCACAGCCTTTTTAAAGCTAAAATTATTTCTGGCCATCTCTTGCAACCAGCCTACCACTTTATACTTGTACTTCGATTCTTTTAAACTAGTGGACAATCCAGAATTAAAGGAGAATCGAAAGATTCCAAACAGTAGCATTACTAGTAAAATCCCAAACAAAATGAAGAACGGATGGTAAAGCGACAGTAGAATAATCCCAAAAGTAATTTGCAACAACGCTGTGGAGAAATCGATTAGTAATTTGGTGGCTCCTTTTTGAATGGTAATGGTATCAAAAAATCGATTGGCCAATTCTGGTGGGTACTGATTGTAGAGTTCTTCGGTTTTAATTTTTGGCAAACGGAATCCAAATTCAAATGAGGATCTGATAAATATTTTTTGTTGTAAATTTTCTGTGATTCGCAATTGCATTAAAGATAGCAGACCGACCAAACCGACACCCACAATGACGATTACTACCAAAACAATCCAAGAAACACTAACTCTTCCCGATTGAATTAAGTTGATAATGGCTTGAATTCCGAGGGGTAAAGACAAACTGATGAGTCCTGCAAAAATGGCATAAAAAAAAATTTGAGAAATATCTTTTTTATCATATTTAAGCAAGTTGATTAATCGTTGCATAGCTGTTGATTCCATAATTATTGGCTGATTGTTTTTTGAACTAAGTCGGTATAAAAATCGGTTGGCGATTCGTTTTCCTTACAGTTAGTGATGGTTTTCAAATGATCTTTCAAGAAGTGCTGGTGTAATGCTCCTGCTACAATGGAAGAAGCCAAACTCTTGGCGTATAAATAATCGGAATTAACTTCCTGAATGATCTCGATAATTCTATTGATTACTCTTTTATAGACGATAAAGAAGCCTTCTTTGTTTTCTTCATCCACTTCTTTGGTCAAAAGAGTCTTAGTAAATTGCATAATTATTATTTTGTTCAAAATGGCTTCATTAATATGCAAGGTTTCCGTATCATCTTTTACAATTTCGGTAACAATCGTAATGGCTCTTTTTAGTTTTTCCTTTGGATCGATGATGTTAGAAGTAGAGAATACCAAGCGGTATTCAATCCATCCCCAATACCAAGAAGATAAATAAACCAAAAGTTTGTGTTTGCTTTCAAAATAGCGGTATATCGAACTTTCGTTAGAACCGATTCGTTCCCCTAATTTTTTGAAGGTAAAATCCTCAAAACCAATTTCATCCATCAGTAGAATGCTTTCTTGT
Source organism: Bifidobacterium breve (assembly GCA_943326765.2). Taxonomy (GTDB): domain Bacteria; phylum Bacteroidota; class Bacteroidia; order Flavobacteriales; family Flavobacteriaceae; genus Flavobacterium. The sequence continues at coordinate 2,606 of CALPUN020000156.1, forward strand.
AAAATCTTTTTACCCAGTGCGGAGGTTTCGGGATCTTTGACGTAGATCTTTTCGTTGACTTGGATTTTTAAATTGGATAAGATATCATTCATGTTGCCTTATTTTTTTGCAAATATAATAGTAATACTATTAATTGTGAAATTTTAACTTTTATTTATAATAACGAACCTACTGCAAATTGATATTTGAATGCTTGGGATATTTAATAAGCAATCGGTTGAATTTAAAAATAAAAACCGATTAATAAAATACTCATAAGACAGAAATAGTTCTAAAACTTTAAGTTTTTCAATAATATCCTAAACTTCTACCCTATAAACTGTTATACTTTAAATTGACCTACAATCTTTTCATTTTAATCTAATATTTATCGTGACGCTCGTCAATAATTAAGCACTGTTTAATTTAGAACTTTAAAAAAAAAAATCAACATGATTACAGTAGAAAAATTTGGGATTATATTGAGTCCCACCGACCATGAATTTGAAAACAATGCAGTATTTAATCCTGGTGTTTTCCAAGAAGGAAATATGGTGCGTCTTTTTTATCGGGCAGTTCAGTCTGGTAATATTTCAACTATTGGTTATGCACAAACCGACGGCCCAACTAAAATTACCTATCGAAAAGAGCATCCTCTCATTAGCCGGGAGTTTGATTATGAAAAACAAGGTATTGAAGATGCTCGTATCGTCAAGATTGACGACACTTATTATATCACCTATACTGCCTATGATGGTATCAACGCAATGGGCGCACTTGCTACGTCAAAAGATCTAATTCATTTTGAAAAACACGGTCTGGTTACCCCACAAATCAATTATCAGCAATACGAACTGTTGATGGCTAGTAACGAAAATGCCAAACTGAATCCAAAATACCACCACTATTATAACCTTTTTGCCCAAATAGGATTGGTAGCCGACGAGTTTCGGCTACTTCGAGATAAGGATCTCGTTTTATTTCCCAGAAAAATCAATGGAAAATTTGTCATGCTTCATCGGATATGGCCTGGAATACAAATCGTTTGCTTTGAAGATTGGAAAGAATTAACTCCAGCCTTTTGGAACAACTATTTAAAGAATTTAGCAAAACACATTGTTCTAGACCCAAAAGGAACTTTCGAAATCAATTATATTGGAGCCGGAGGTCCTCCTATAGAGACGCCACATGGCTGGCTCGTCATTTATCACGGTGTTCAAGAAACTGCAACAGGAAGAACCTATCACGCCATGGCAGCATTATTGCATTTAGAGAAACCTGAATTTGAAATAGCCCGATTACCATATCCTCTTTTTTCTCCAACAAAATCTTGGGAAAAAGAGGGTGAAGTCAATGATGTTGTATTCCCTACGGGTCATGCCCTTTTTGGAAACGATCTTTATATCTACTATGGAGCCGCCGACAAACATATTGCCGTTGCAAAAATGGACATTACTGAAATCTTATCGGAATTAAAAAAACAACCTTAATGCTTTTGCTATGAAATTTTTAGAAAGAGGAATGAAAATGCTGATTTTAAGTTCCTATCCACCCCGAGAATGTGGGATAGCTACTTTTTCAAAAGATATAAAAAATGCGATTCAAAGTATTTTTGGGAGTACCCTTCCTATTGAAGTCTGTGCTTTGCAAAACAACAATCTTTTTGTAAAGTATAGTGCCGAGGTTACCTATGTTTTAAATACCAATTTTGTCGAAAATTATAGGTTAGTTGCCGAAAAAATTAATGCTAGAGGAGATATTGGCATGGTCTGCATTCAGCATGAATTTGGGCTTTTTGGTGGGGATTATGGAGAGTATTTGCTGAATTTTCTTGTTGCCATTAACAAGCCGGTACTCACCGTTTTTCACACTGTTTTACCTCATCCCGATTCTAAACGAAAAAAAGTTGTTGAAGCCATTGTCAATCTCTCTAAAAAAATAATTGTCCTTACTCATACCTCTAAAGAAATTTTGACTACGCATTATGGGTTTTTACCGTCTAAAATTAATGTCATCCCCCATGGAACGCATATCGTGTTATGGGAGCAAAAGCAAAAATTAAAAAACAAATACCACTTTTCAGATCAAATTGTAATGACGACTTTTGGTCTCTTAGGAGAAAATAAAAGTATCGAGACCGTATTGTATGCTTTGCCAGATATCGTCAAGGAACATCCGCAAGTCATATACTATGTAATCGGAAAAACTCATCCCGATTTGCTCAAAAAAAACGGAGAAACGTATCGGAATTTTTTGCATAAAATTGTCCAAGACTTCCAATTAGAAAATCATGTAATTTTTATAAATGAATATGTAGAGTTGCAGCAACTTTTGGAGTACCTGACTGCATCTGA
>CALPUN020000157.1 GCA_943326765.2 Bifidobacterium breve
AAAATTAAAATTTTTTTATATTTGCTCATGCATCTTTTTTTTCAAAGGTAAGGAAAACTAGAAAGCGAATAAACAAAGAAAGAAATCGGCCAATAACTCAAAAAAAGTATCTTTGTCAAAATTTCAATTCATGCTGGCTGCCACCGATTTTATTCCAAAACCTTTTTCCAAAACTTGCGATTCGGGAACCTTCACTTGGAGTGCCCCGAGCAACATTGCTTTGGTGAAATATTGGGGGAAAAAAGAACATCAAATTCCCGCCAATCCTTCAGTAAGTTTTACACTAAACACGTGCAAGACGATTACCACTTTGACATTTCAAAAAAAAGAGAATCAAAACAACTTTTCATTCGACTTATTATTTGAAGGGAAACCTAAGGAAGATTTCAAGCCGAAAATTCAAAAATTCTTCGAACGAATCGAAATCTATTGTCCGTATTTAAAAAATTATCACTTTACCATTGACACGCAAAACACGTTTCCGCACAGTTCCGGAATTGCGTCTTCGGCTTCAGGAATGGCTGCTTTGGCCATGAACATCTTATCGATTGAAAAAGAACTAAACCCCGAAATGAATGCCGACTACTTTTACCAAAAAGCTTCCTTCTTAGCCCGATTAGGGTCGGGAAGTGCATGCAGAAGTGTTAAAGGAAGTGTTGTAGTTTGGGGAAATCATAAGGATATTGAAGGAAGTTCGGATGTATTTGGAGTGCCCTTTCCAACTCCAATTCATTCCAATTTTAAAAACTATAAAGACACCATTTTACTAGTCGACAAAGGGGAAAAACAAGTGTCTAGTACTGTTGGTCACGATTTGATGCACGACCATCCTTTTGCCGAACAACGTTTTTTGCAAGCGCATCGCAATTTATCGGCATTAAAAACCGTTCTCGAAACAGGAAACCTGGAAGCGTTTATTGAAATTGTTGAAAGCGAAGCGTTAACCTTGCACGCCATGATGATGACTTCCATGCCGTATTTCATTTTAATGAAACCCAACACCTTGGAAATCATCAATGCCCTTTGGAAATTCCGGAAAGCAACGAAAATTCCGATTTGTTTTACGCTGGATGCGGGTGCCAATGTGCATGTTTTGTATCCCGAAAACGTTAGCGTTGCCTGTTTGCAATTTATTCAGGACGAATTAGTTGGCTATTGCCAAAATGGTCAGTATATTTGTGATGAAATTGGAATTGGGAGTCAAAACAAACGTATTGATTTCTAACACTTTTACAAAATTTAGAACTGTAGACTTTTAACTTGAATTGCAATATATGAAAGGACCACTTTTTTACTCCAAAATATTACTCTTCGGAGAATACGGTATTATTCGTGACTCAAAAGGTTTATCTATTCCTTATAACTTTTACAATGGTGCGCTAAAATCAGACGGAAATACTTCGGATGAAGCCATCAAATCCAATCAAAATTTACAACGATTTGTTTCCTATTTGGAAACGCTACAAAGCGAACAGCCCGATTTAGTGACTTTCGACTTAACTACTTTGAAGAAAGATATGGCTGCTGGAATGTATTTCGACTCCAGTATTCCACAAGGTTATGGTGTGGGGAGCAGCGGTGCTTTAGTGGCCGCGATTTACGACAAATACGCCCAAAATAAAATTACCGTTTTAGAGAATTTAACACGCGAAAAATTACTCCAATTGAAAACCATCTTTGGTCAAATGGAATCCTTTTTCCACGGCAAAAGCTCTGGTTTAGATCCGTTAAACAGCTATTTGAGTATTCCCATTTTAATCAATTCTAAAGATCATATTGAAGCCACTGGCATTCCAACACAAAGCTTGAACGGCAAAGGCGCCGTCTTTTTGTTAGATTCAGGAATCGTTGGCGAAACTGCCCCAATGGTCACTATCTTTATGGAAAACTTGAAAGACCAAGGCTTCCGAACGATGTTGAAAAACCAATTCGTAAAATATACCGATGCTTGCGTAGAAAATTTCCTTGGCGGAGACATGAAATCGTTGTTTTCCAATACTAAAAAATTATCCAAAGTGGTTTTGAATAATTTCAAACCCATGATTCCAGAGCAATTTCACGGCATTTGGCAACAAGGAATCGACACTAACGACTACTACTTAAAACTTTGTGGTTCCGGTGGTGGTGGCTATATTTTAGGATTCACCGAAGATTTAGAGAAAGCCAAAGCATCTTTAAAAGATTACAAACTCGAAGTGGTATATCAGTTTTAATATTCCCCCACAATTTGTCACCCTGAGCACAGTCGAAGGGCAAAAACTCATGATTTTTCTATGTTAAACAGAAAGAACAAATTGCTCGTAATGAAAATCGTCAGTTTGTTTTCTGTGGTGCGCGGGTACAACATTCCTGTCATTGTTCTAGCCCAATACCTTTCTGCGGTTTTCATCTTAGCGCCCGAAAAAAGAGCCCTGTCCGTTCTACTCGATTTCAATTTGTTCATCATTGTCTTCGCATCCTCCATCACGATTGCTTCGGGCTACATTATCAATAGTTTTTACGACAGTAAAAAAGACTTAATCAACCGCCCCAACAAATCAATGTTAGACCGCTTGGTCAGCCAAAGAACCAAACTGCAAGTCTATTTTGCACTGAACTTTATGGCCGCTTTATTTGCCTTCATCGTGTCGTGGCGCGCCAGCTTTTTTTTCGCGACCTATATTTTTTTGATTTGGTTCTACTCGCACAAGCTTAAAAAATATACCTTGTTTGGCAATTTGATTGCTTCCTTTTTAGCCATTTTTCCTTTTTTCGGCATTTTGTTATACTACTACTACAAACTTCCGTTCTACGAAATTGAAAACCACCGCAACGACCTTGCCGTGATTTTTACGCACGCTACCTTCTTGTTCCTCCTACTCTTCATCAGAGAAATGATCAAAGATTTGGAAAACATAAAAGGCGATTTGGCCAACGGTTATGAAACCATTCCTATCGTTTATGGCGAAACATCGGCGAAAAAAGGCATCACTTTCTTACTAGTAGCCACAATCATTCCCGTCTACTTTCTAATCAACGTTTACGATGTCGGCTATATGGATCTCTATTTTTACAGCTGCTTTATCAGTCTGCTTTTTTTCGGAATCCAACTTTGGAAAGCCAACACCAAAGAACAGTATTTGCACTTACACAATACCTTAAAATTTCTCATCGTCGCGGGTGTTTTTTGCATTGTGCTCATCAATCCTGCTGTACTTTGGCACGGTAAAAAACTGTTATTGACGGCGAATTTTTAGGAGCTATTTCCTGCTTTCGCCTCTATCTTGTTCTGGCTCGTTTGCGAGGCAACCGCCCCAAAACAAGGATGCCGGCTCTATCAGGGCTAGAAACTCGCAGAACGAACCACTCCTATCCAATAAAAACCTATCTTTGCACCCACAAGGCCATGAGGCCCAACTAGAAGTAAATTACAGAAGCATTATGAATAACAAGGAAGGCAATAACAAACGAGGCGGCTCTAGACCTAACAGCTCTAGACCAAGTTCGAACAAGCCGAAACCTCCAATGGCCAAACGCGCACAAGGTCCGAAAAAAGCAAAACCAGTTGCTAAAGCCGCAGAAATTGAAGAAACCAAAGAAGCGAAAAAACCGAATCAAGCACCCAAACGTCCTAAAAATGCCGATGAAATTCGGCTGAACAAATACATCTCCAATTCTGGCGTTTGCTCTCGACGCGATGCCGATATATACATCCAATCCGGAAATGTAAAAGTCAACGGTATTCCCGTAGTAGAAATGGGGTATATGGTAAAACCAGGCGATGTGGTTAATTTTGACGGAGCAACATTAACTCCAGAAAAGAAAGAATACATTCTCCTAAACAAACCCAAAAATTTCACCACTGCTTTAGATGAAGGACAAGAAGATCGCAATGTACTAGAGTTAGTTCGAGGCGCCACCAATTCTAAAATTGCAGCCATAGGAAGAATGGACAAGAACACTACCGGGCTTTTGTTGTTTACCAACGATACTGATATGATTCGGAAATTCAGTCTGCCCAATCAAAAATCCTCTAAAATTTACCAAGTTTCGTTAGACAAGAATTTGAAATACGAAGATTTAGAGAAAATTTCGGGTGGCATCACTTTAGACGGACACCGTTTGTTCGTAGAAGAAATTAGCTATATCGAAAACGAACCTAAAACAGAAATTGGTTTGAAATTACGCACTTCCAATGTAAAAGTGGTTCGCGCTATTTTTGAAAATTTCAAGTACGACGTTTTGCGAATCGACCGAGTAGCATTCTCAGGCTTAACCAAAAAGAATTTACCGAGAGGCAATTGGCGTTTTCTAACCGATCAAGAAATTATCAACCTGAAAAACGTATAACCTTTTTTCAATAAAACCATAAATTCCTACTCCAACTCAGTGGGAATTTTTCTTTTTTAAAACAGTATGATTGTAGAAAAAAACCTATCGATAGCACACAAATGGTTCTCCGCTTTTAACGACCATAATTTAGACCAATTGTTGTCGTTATACGACGACGATGCGGAGCATTTTAGCCCAAAATTAAAAATCAAAAAACCCGAAACGAATGGTTTGGTGAAAGGCAAGAAAGCATTACACGATTGGTGGCAGGATGCTTTTGAGACCATTCCAACGTTGCATTATAAAGTGACTTCGTTAACCGCTAATTCTGATCGTGTTTTTATGGAATACCTGCGAAGCGTAACCGGGGAAAACGACATGCTCGTGGCGGAAGTTTTAGAAATAAAAGAAGGGAAAATTGTTTTTTCTCGAGTGTATCACGGTTAAGAAACTACTATAGTATTTTGAATGCATAAAAAAAGTCCAAACTTTCGTTTGGACTTTTTTGTGCGGGTAATAGAAATCGCACTCGTGATTAACCAAAATTCAATAAAATTAAACATCCCTTTATTTTAAAGACTTAACAAGGTTTTTTATGTTGTTTTAACT
>CALPUN020000158.1 GCA_943326765.2 Bifidobacterium breve
ATAGAAATTTAATCTATCCGGATAATTTAGGGACAAAAGTAAAACTCATTAAACAATTAACAATCGAACCAATGTTACCATTTGGTAAAGCAATTGTATTGAAATAGGAGCCACTCGTTTGACCAAACAATAGTACATTTATATTTTGTGCTTAAAAAAAATAATCGTTCAAAGACTGTTAATTGCTTCTAACTACACATTTACCCGCACCTTTTTCAAAAGCGGGATATAAAAATATAAAAAAAACAGAGATACACCACTCATTTTAAACTAATAAGTCATTATAAGTTATAAACAATAGCAAAAATTAAATCCTTGATTGTGAAAGTTTCACGCAATATTTTTCATAAAAAAGCCTTTAACTTTAAACCCATACTGCTAGAATAGTTAGCCTGACTTTTAAAATGGTATCGAATACACAAATCACACTATTTTTAAAAACTTTTTAAAGTTTCTATCTTCTAAGAATTGAAATAAAATTATTAATTTAAACTCGCTAAATATGAATTCAAATTACATTATATTGAAGATGATTGCCATTAGCGATAAAGAAATTGCTTTTTTATTTATTTCAGTAGATTATGTGCCTTAAAAATCATAACTTTTGTAGCTTACTTTGATGATTCCAAACTTTATAAAAGTGTAAAGCAAGCACAAAAAAGGAGGCCGTTTATAGACCTCCAATTGTTCGCTTTGATTTACCATTATCAACGCGTACAGTTTAAATTGGTACCGCTGACTTTTGAATCATTCTATCCATAAGAGGATAAATGTACTCAAGTAATGAATCGAAGCAACACTATAAATTTACGCATAAAACCGCAACACTATTTTAGAAAATTGCTGTTTAACTTTGTTTTAACTACTGTTTTTAAAAGGCCCTAAAAAATATTGATTGGGGAGAACAAAAGCTGCTACAATTGCCTAAATTGTTTTGAAAATCTAGGCGCTTATTTGAAAAAAAATACGAAATTTACATCCGATAAATTTGTGACTGCCGGAAATTTCAATTCGTTAGTTTCAGTGCTCACCTCTGTTCTTTAGAGTTACCTCCAACCTTTCAAACCAAAAAAAACCCCAATAATGAAAATCGTCTTTGCAACCAACAATACCCATAAGATTAAGGAAGTGCAAAGCATGCTTCCTGACGGCATTACTTTAGTTAGTTTGGAAAGCATCTCCTGCTTCGAAGACATTCCTGAAACGGCAGATACTATTGAAGGAAATGCCATAATGAAGGCCAATTATATCACCGAAAAATATGGCTATGATTGTTTTGCAGACGATACTGGTTTGGAGGTAACCGCCTTGAATGGAGCACCAGGAGTATTTTCGGCTCGGTATGCCGGACCTCAGCGCGATGCCAACGACAATATGAATGTATTGCTTCAAAATTTAGAAGGAAGTGCAGATAGAAGCGCCCAATTCAAAACGGTTATTGTCCTAAATCTAGGAGACAAACAGTATTTATTTACAGGAATTGCCGCCGGAGCAATTACTACTGAAAAACAGGGAGATCAAGGTTTTGGTTACGACCCGATTTTTTGCCCCGATGGTTTTTCGGAAACGTTTGCCCAACTGACTTTGCTTCAAAAAGGACAAATCAGTCATCGTGGGAAAGCCACGCAGCAATTGTTGGATTTTCTCAAACAATACTCTTAAATTCTTACAATTTTAGCACAAAAATTCCTTTCTTACTCGAACGATTTTGCAGCATTTTCATAAATCGAAAATCAAAAATTAAAAATTAAAAATCTATCTGCTTGATTTTCAAATATTAATAAAATAGTAAATCTAAATTTAGCATTAGATTATCTCGTTTATTCGACTTACTTTTGCACCGAATTTAAAAATTAAGAATGAACAAATTTGAACAATTAGGATTGAGTGAGTCGCTACAACGTGCGATTATCGATCTAGGATTTGAAAATCCGACCGAAGTACAGGAAAAAGCGATTCCAATGCTATTGGAACAAGACACAGATTTAGTAGCGTTAGCCCAAACAGGAACTGGGAAAACCGCCGCATTTGGTTTCCCGCTGATCCAAAAAATTGATGCTAACAATAGAAATACGCAAGCGTTAATTTTATCCCCAACCCGCGAACTTTGTTTGCAGATTACCAACGAGATTAAAAACTACTCGAAGTACGAAAAAGGAATCAATGTCGTTGCCGTTTATGGTGGCGCCAGTATTACCGACCAAGCGAGAGACATCAAAAGAGGCGCACAAATTATCGTGGCGACTCCTGGTAGAATGCAAGACATGATCAATAGAGGTTTGGTCAACATTACCCAAATCAACTACTGCGTATTGGACGAAGCCGACGAAATGTTAAACATGGGATTCTATGAAGACATCGTTAACATCTTATCGACAACCCCAGACGAAAAAAGTACTTGGTTGTTCTCGGCTACCATGCCACAAGAAGTATCCAGAATTGCAAAACAATTCATGCACGATCCGATTGAAATTACGGTAGGAACTAAGAACTCGGGTTCTGCTACAGTTTCTCACGAATTTTACCTAGTGAATGCCAGAGATCGTTACGAAGCATTGAAACGATTGGCCGATGCCAATCCCGATATCTTCTCGGTAGTGTTTTGTAGAACCAAAAGAGATACCCAACAAGTGGCTGAAAAGCTAATTGAAGACGGATACAACGCTGCGGCTTTGCATGGCGATTTGTCGCAAGCACAACGTGATTCTGTAATGAAATCGTTTCGTGGAAGACAAATCCAAATGTTAGTGGCTACCGATGTAGCCGCACGTGGAATTGATGTAGACAACATTACGCACGTAGTGAACTACCAATTGCCAGACGAAATAGAAACCTACAACCACCGCTCTGGACGTACCGGACGTGCTGGAAAATTAGGAACTTCAATTGTGATTGTTACGAAAAGTGAAATTCGCAAGATTTCATCGATTGAAAGAATCATCAAACAAAAATTTGAAGAAAAAACAATTCCTTCTGGTATTGAAATCTGTGAAATCCAATTATTACACTTAGCGAATAAAATTAAAGATACCGAAGTAGATCACGAAATTGACAACTACCTTCCGGCGATCAACAATGTATTAGAAGGATTGTCTAAAGAAGAATTGATCAAGAAAATGGTATCGGTAGAATTCAATCGATTCATCAATTACTATAAAAAAACGAGAGATTTGTCTTCGCAATCTTCCGGAAACGATCGTCGCGAAAGAGACGACAGCCAGCCAAGAGAAAGCAATAATGGCGGCGCTGTTCGGTATTTTGTAAACATTGGCTCTAGAGACAATTTTGATTGGATGACCTTAAAAGATTACTTGAAAGAAACGTTAGACTTAGGTCGGGACGATGTTTATAAAGTCGATGTTAAAGAAGGATTCTCTTTCTTTAATACCGATCCAGAATTCACTGATAAAGTAATGGAAACTTTAAACAATGTTACTTTAGAAGGACGCCGTATTAATGTAGAAATTTCTAAAAATGACGGTGGCGGAAGACGCGATCACAACGGAAGAAGTTCTGGTGGTGGTTTTGGCGGCGGAAGAAGTTCTGGCGGCGGCGGATTTAGAAGCGACAGAAGTTCGGCACCAAGAAGCGGCGGATTCGGACCACGAAAAGAAGGTGGTTTTTCGGACAGAGCCCCTCGCGTGGGTGGTTGTGGTGGAAGAAGCGATTCTAGAAGCGCGGCACCAAGAAGCGGAGGTTTTTCGTCGGACAGAGCGCCAAGAAGATCCGATGCTCCAAGACCAGAAGGGTTCTCAGACAGAGCACCAAGACGTTCGGAAGGTTCCTCAGATACTCCAAGAGAGAGAAGACCAAGAAGAAGTTAATACTATTTGTTAATTTTCTTATAATTATAAGGAAGACTACAAAATATCTTAGGCTGTTTTATTACTTTTAAACTTTTAAAACACCAAATGAGATATCTTGTAGTCTTCTTCTTTTTGACCCTATCCCTAGCCTCTTTTTCGCAAGTCACCATAGAAACTACTAAAGTTTCCGGCACCATTACCAACGACAACACCAAACTTCCAATTCCGAATGTCAACATTATCAACTTGAACAAAGTCATTGGAGTAGTTTCGGATGATAAAGGATCTTTTGAAATTACGGCAAGCGTGAACGATACGTTGCACCTTTCTTTTATCGGATTTCAATCCATTAAGATTAGAGTGACCAACGACTGGATTAAAAACAAAAAAACTCAGATTCAAATGACTGAAAAAGCGATAGCATTGGAAGAAATTATTATTCAACCCTATTACTTAACAGGCTATTTGGAAGTAGATTCGAAGTTAATTCCGGCTCCCGAAAATTACCGGTACAGCATTTCCGGATTGCCCCAAGGATATGAAGCTGGAGAATATTCTCCCAATGCCTTCGGGCGGGTTTTGGGTTCCATTTTCAATCCTGCAGACATGCTCTATAATTTCTTCGGGAAAAAATCAAAAGAACTGAAGCGGTTAAAGCAAATGAAAAAAGACGATACGGTGCGCAACCTGCTCGAATCAAAATTTGACAGAGAAACACTCGGGGTACTCTTAGGAATTGACAAAAAAGAAATTGCTGAAATCTTAGAACGCTGTAGTTATTCTGAATCATTTATCAAAACCGCCAACGACCTTCAAATCATGGACGCCATTAGCGGCTGTTATGAGGAATATAAAATCTTGAAGAAAAAATAATCCTACTACTCTAATTGGTTTAATTTTGTAATAGTAACTTATCGTTCGCTATAATACCGCGCTTCGATACGCTTAATGTCTTTAATAGAATGCCGTGCCCAAGCCAAGCGTTTTTCTAAAAACTCAGCTTCCGTAAGTTGCCAAGGCAAGTCCGATTGATGCAAGCGGCTCATTAAATTTTGAATGATAATCGCCGCCGATACAGAAATATTCAAACTTTCGGTAAAGCCGACCATAG
>CALPUN020000159.1 GCA_943326765.2 Bifidobacterium breve
AGGAAATTGAAAGCAAAGTTTTTATAAGTAACTTTATTGGTAATACCAGCAATCCAATCTGCTTGAAGATTTCCGATTACTTTATTACCTTCTTGTAAATAATTTCCATCGTCGCCAACAATTTTATTTCCGTTAGCATCGTAAGAGTAGTCGGTTCCTCTTATAGTACCGTATGGTTGACCAACGGTAGCATTTAAGGAAATTCCAGACTGAAAGCTTGCTAATTGAAGATTTGTACGTCCTTCGTTTAATGATACTACCGTGTTTTCATTTTTAGACCAGTTTACCCCAAGTTGCCATTGAAAATCTTGCGATTTTACAGGAACAACCGACATAGCAACTTCGATACCTTTGTTTTGGATTTCTCCAGCATTAACTTGTGAAAAGCTATATCCTGTTGCTGGTGATTGAGGAACGTTGAAAATTTGATTTTCAGTATTTGATTTGTATAATGAAACATCAAACGTCAATCTATTGTTGAAAACACCTGCTTCTAGACCAAGTTCCCAGCTTTTTTGTTTTTCAGGTTTTAGATTTTTAAAATCTACAAAAACAGAACTGTTGCCATAAAGTTGGTATCCACTAACTAAACCATTGTTAACTCTTGCTCCCAATGTCCCTGGTGTTGGATCATTACCAACTACTGCGTAATTTGCTCTTAATTTACCTAGAGAAAGCCAATCTGCTTTAACTAATTCCGAGAACACGAAACTTCCACCATAAGAATAGTAATCATATTTATTGTTGTTTGTGTAAAGAGCAGTAGACTGATCGCGTCTTACAGAAGCTTCAACATATAAGGTCTTTTTGTAATCTAGTGACCCTTGTGCGTACAAACCAGATTTATTAAAGTTGATTTCTCCCTCAATAGGAGCTACATAAGTCTTTGAATTTGAAAGAGTATAAAGTCCGGGAATACCTAGTCCACCAGCTGTAGAACCTTCAAATTCATCTACGTGTGATTTAATAAAAGTGCCACCAACCAGGAATTTACCTGCGAAAGCATCATTAATTTTAAAATTATAGGTTCCAATTAAATCGTAAGTCTGTTGTAAGTAAGCTCTTGTATATAAACCATATCCAGAAGTTTCTGAAATTTGGTTTACACCAAACTCTTCAGCATGACTTCCGACAGCTTTTCTTAATTCTTGACGGTCATTGGAGTTGTCAATTGTAACTCTACCTAATACGTTGATATTACTATTGATATCGTAGCTTAAATTAACTCCAGTTAATAATCTGCGACGAACATCACTTTCGTAATTTTCGTATCTATCAAAATAGGGGTTGTTCCAATAGGCAGGAGATAAATCACCACCTGAAGGATCGTTCGCATTCCAAGTTATGTTTTGTCTATTTCTAAAATATTCTTGTTTAAGTTCTTGAATGTCAACATTCGTTTGCCACCATTGTCTAAATCCTCCTAAGAAATTATCGCCATACCCTAGGTTGTTTCTTCCTATAGTATTTTGGTCTGTAAAGCTAAAGAAGGTACCTACTTTAAAATTTTCAGTGATATTGCGTGAGAAGTTACCATTAAGTATATTTCTTTTTAGCGTACTATTTGGTAAAACCCCTTTTTCGTCATTATTTGTAACGGTAAGATTAAAGGTGTTTTTGTCGTCTCCACCATTGATAGAAACACTATTGATGAAATTATAAGAATTTTCAAAAAATGTTGTTGGATCATTTTTAGCATATTGCCATGGTGTAGCTTTCCCGAAGTTTGGATTTCCGGCTGCGAAAGCATTCCATTGGTAAACCGCTAATGCAGGATCGTATGCTGTACCGTAGGATATATCTTGGTCTGTTGGCGCAATAAGATCATCAACACCATCACCATTTACATCTCCAACATACAAACTATCATGACCTCCATAACCACCTCCGCCATATCCTGTTTGATATTTTGCGAAAGTTGATTTATCGATTTGTCCTACAGATGAAGTAGAGTTAAAAGTAACTCCTAATGCAGTATTGTTTTTACCTTTTTTAGTTGTAATCATGATAGCACCATTAGCTGCTTGACTTCCATAAAGTGCTGTTGCGGCAGCTCCTTTCAGTACATTCACAGATTCAATGTTGTTTGGGTCAATATCGGAAGCAGAGTTTCCGAAATCGTACCCATCTCTTGAATTTGCAGCATCGGCTTTATTAAGATTGGAGTTGTTTACTGGGACACCATCAACTACTATAAGTGCTTGGTTGTTACCTGTCATACTTTTGCTTCCTCTTAACACAATATTTGTAGATCCGCCAAAGTTTGAGTTTGATCTCACTTCAAGGCCAGCTACTTTTCCGCTCAAGTTATTTAGAAAGTTGTTGGTAGGAACTGCATTTAATACGGCGGCATCAACTTTTTGAGAAGAATACCCTAGTGATTTTTTCTCTCTAGAAATCCCCAAAGCAGTAACCACTACTCCTTCCAGTTCTACGGCGTTGTCGGCTAGTTTGACACTCATTTTTGCAGATGCTTTTACCTCTTGAGTTTTCATTCCTAAGAATGTAAATACTACTACTTGTCCTTGACTAGCATTGAGTTTAAATTTACCGTCAAAATCGGTTTGCGTTCCGTTTGTCGTTCCTTTAACAAGAACATTGACACCAGGAATCGGTAAACCAGCCTGATCTGTAACCGTTCCTGTTACAGCAATGTCTTGCGCAAAAGTAATCTGCGCCATTAACACTAGTAAAAGTGTTAAAAATCCATTAAACTTTAGTTTCATTTTAAATAATTTTGAATTAGTTCCTTCAAAAGTCACAATTAATTGTTAAGATTCCTAATCTTATTCCCACTATTTATTCACTTTTTTTGTTAATATTTTTAAAAATTGGTTTTAAAACTGATGTGAACTATTGAATTTGAGCTTTTTATAGGTTGGTTTTTTACACTGCCATTAGCATAGATCAAATTGAAAAACCCATTTTTGGTTAACAGTCCAAATCCAAAACCCAACCCGAGTAAAGTTTCACCGGTGTTATTGGCTTTATCTTCAAAGTATCCATAATCCATAATGGTGTGCACATAAAGGTTGGGTGCTAGGATGTAACGGTATTCTGTTAACAGACTCGATAAAAGATTGGCTTGGAGACTATTTTCATTAAAACCTCGAATCGAATTAATGCCCCCAAAACGATACAATTCGTTGATGATATAGTCATTGCTATTTAAGTAATAGTTTTGACTTTTGATTTGAATTACATTCTTTGGATTTAAATAAATGGTATGCTTTAAATCCAAACTTAAAAACACTTGTTTGTTGGCAATAAGCTTAGCAGTTCTCGAACCCAAACCCGTTTTGAATGCTATTTTTGTTTTCTCTGGAAAAAGAAACTCCCCTGATTTATACTTGCTAAATTCCAAATTTAAAGTTGTAAAGGAATTATTGAAATCGCTAATTTTTGAAGTATTTAGATTTTGAATGTCGCTGGATTCGGTAGTTTGATATCCTAAATAAAGACGCGTGTTGTAATTAAAAAGATACCCTAAAGCTACAGCAGTTTTTGTGTTTTGAAATATACTGTCTTGCTTAAAAATGTTTAACTGCGCTTTTAGCCCAAGCGGGCTGTTAAAAAGGTAAGGGAGTTCGATTGCGGTGTTGAACGTTTTCTGATTCTTACCGTCGCTTTTCCAGTACAATGAAAAAGATTCTCCGGTGTTTACTATATTATTTAAGGATAAATCAAGATAGCCATTGATGGAGAGTTTTTTGGCTTCATCATTTGAAAACCCAATAAATCCTTCAAAAGTATTCGAATTTGTTTTTTCTAAATAAACGTAGGCTTTTGTCGTGTCTTTTGCAAAAAGAATTTCGGGATATTTGACTTGTTTTACAAATGGAAATTTTTCAAAATCGGAATAGATTTTTTTTAAGTTTTCTTGGTTGAAGGTTTTGTTTTTATAGAGTCGATTCAAATTGCGTTTATGGCTGTCGGGAAATTTGGGATACCCATTAATTACAATAGCGTTTAACTTTCGTTTATTGCCTAATTGAATATCTAAAGTGGCTATTAATGAACTATTTTTTCGTTCTAAGTTTACTAGTTGAACTTTCGACATGGCATAGCCGGAATTCTCTAATTTGCTTAAGGTTTCATTCAAAAATGATTCTGCTGATTCGTAAGGAAGGATTAGGGTATCACTTTCTTTATTGAATAAGGAAAGGCTTTTTATTTCAGAGTTTTGTCTAATATATATATGTAGGGAAGAAAAATGTTTTCCTAATTTAAATTGATAAAGAAAGGTAGAATCATTAATTTTTTTATTTTTTTCGATTTTGTATTCTAGATATCCTGATTTGGATAGTTTTTCAGAAAAAGAATTCACTTCGCCCAGTAAAGATTTGAGGTTTAAGTGCTCGGAATGGTATCCAATAGAGTCAATGGTTTTGCTTTCTGGTGATGCAATGCTGTTAATTTGTAGATACTGTTTTTGAGCAGCACCATTCCATCCCAGTAGTGTAAAAAGTAGTAAATAAATAATGCGTTTCAAGTCGAATCTCTTTTTGGATAAAGTAACGCAAAAAAAGTCACTTTACTATAAAAATCAAAATATTGAAGAATAGGTTGGATATAGCCATTAGGAAATAGATCTGCTTTTTTGTAAATTTTTTATTAAAGGAGCTTCTATATTCCTTTAAGAAACAAATATTTACTTCGTGTAAAAATTAATGAATTAAGATTTGTTTAGAAAAAAAATAGTATTACATTTGCAACCCCGTAAAAAGCGGGAAAATTAAAATCATAATATATTTTTAGTATTAATTATGCCAACAATTCAACAATTAGTAAGAACAGGAAGAACTCAGATAACTAAGAAGAGTAAATCGGTTGCTTTAGATTCTTGTCCTCAAAGAAGAGGGGTTTGTACGCGTGTTTACACTACTACACCAAAAAAAC
>CALPUN020000160.1 GCA_943326765.2 Bifidobacterium breve
AGGGTTCCGTTCACGGGATTTGAAGGGGGGGTGCTTGTTAAGGAACTTACTATTAAATAGCCATTGGCGGTGCCTGAAAAACTGGCTGGGAGTGTTGAAGAAGTTGGTGTCCCTAATAGAAATGAGGTAGCTTGGCTTGGCGCAGTACAAGTTGGCTGAGTAGTCACGCACAAGGAAAAGGTTCCTTGACTCACACCGCTAGAATAACTGTAAACCCTCACGAAGTAGGTGGTTCCTGCCGTTAGCCCAGTTAAAGTGGTAGTTTCTGCGCTTGATCCAACGGTACTGTCCACACAAGCGATGCTGGTTAGTGTGCCGCCGCACGTGCCGCTTAAAACTTGTAAAACCGCATCGGAGAGGGTATTGGGAGTGACGGTTACAATATGGGAGGTTGTGGTTGCTACGAAGCTATACCAGACATCATCATCGGCAGTCCCGAGGCATCCTGATTGCGATTGGGTCGCATTTACGGAAGTTCCAGCTATTGTAGAAGTGCATGTTAAAGTTAGATTTACGGTTAGCGCTATGGCACCGGAGCAATTGTCATTTGCAGTAGTTGCTAATGTTGTTCCAGTTCCTACCAGAGGGCCTGTTGCAGTATACGTTGGACCTCCAGTGCAACTGGTATTATTGTACCCATAAATAAAGTAATAATAGGTGGTATTTGAAGTTAGCCCAGAATCGGCGATACTGGTTGCTGTTCCGCTTTGGATGAACGTGTAGGCAGCACCTAAGGTTGCTATGTTGGCGGCACTGTAAATAGTTCCATTAACGGGTTGTGCTGGGGCGATATTGGTTAAAGAACGAATTACCAAATATCCATTAGCAGTTCCTGAAAAAGTTGCTGCGAGTGTAGTGATGTTGGTAGTTCCAAGAACAAAAAGAGTCGCTTGGCTAGGAGCGGCACAGGCAGGTTGGGTGGTAACACACATCGTAAATGTTCCTTGTCCGGCTGCTGCGGAGTAACTATATACTCTAACATAATAAGTAGTTCCGATTGATAAGCCGGTTAACGTAGTAGTTTCTGCTACTGCGCCGATAGTATTATCAATGCAAGCTAAACTAGTAAAGGTTCCGCCGCAAGTGCCACTAAAGATTTCCATAACAGCATCGGATAAAGTTCCTGGTGTCACGGTGATGATATGTGAGGTGGCGGTAGCTACAAAGGTATACCATGCATCATCATCGGCAGTTCCTGCGCAACTGGCTTGTGATTGTGTTGCGGATACCGTTGTTCCTGATCTTGTTGCGGTGCAAGTTAGTGTAGGGTTAATGGTTAAGGCGATTGCTCCGCCGCAGTTGTCGTTTGCTAAGCCAGCTGCCGTAGTGGCACTTCCACTTAAGGCACCTAAAGTATTGTAGGTTGGTCCGCCAGAACAGGCGGTATTGTTATAGGCAAAAATATAATAATAATAAAGCGTTCCTGGATTCAAACCTGTAGCACTAAAACTAGCGGTGGCACTATTTTGAACAAAAGTTAAGCCTGTGCCGAGTGTGCTGATATTCGCTGAAGAATAAAGTGTTCCGTTGACAGGTTGTGTTGGAGGAGTAGCGCTGTTGGATTGAATGACGAGATATTCGTTTGCGGAACCCGTAAAACTCACGGGAATGGTGATTGCGGTTACTGTTCCTAAGACAAAAGCTGTAGGTTTACTTGGTGCGACGCAAGCAGCGGGAGCTACTGAAGTTAGTGAGATATTGTCAAGTCCTCCGGGAGGTTGTGTTCCTAGGCTACCGTCATTTGTCCATTCAAAAACTACTCTAAAAGTGGTGCCTGCATACGATGTTGGGATGGTAATGTTGGCAGTAGCCCAGGTTGCTTGGGCGTTGTAATTGGCAAGACCCGCTGCGATGTTTGTTCCAAGAGTAGTGATTTCGGTGCCATAGGTAGGTGTAAATGACGTTGGAACTAACCATACTCTTAAACGGTCATAGTCAGTTACTTCTCCAATACCAATCCATTTAAAAGAGAGCGCTATTATTGTTTCACCTGCAGGAATCGTAACCGTTCGGTATAAATGCGAAACGTAAGTAGTGGTAAAGGTATAGTTGTGTGGAGGAGGCACTCCTGCGGTATTGTTGGTAATATACGCCGCATTTGTTCCTGTGAACCCTGCGGTAGCACCCGTACTGCAGGTCCACTGATTTTGCGTAGCTGTACCGGTAGTTGCCGACCAGTTGTTTGCTGCTAAAGTGGCGCCGGTTTCGAAGCCGCCATCTCCAGAAGGGTTAATTTCAGTGGTTTGCGACTGTGCTTTTCCTAAAATAAAAAAAAGAAGAATACTGCAAACTAAAGAGGTGTTTTTTTTATTGAATAGAATGTTTTGCCTTTGAGTGCTAGCGATAACAAGGTTAACAAACGAATTTTTGTGATTTTTTAAAGTGTAATTTTTAATCATAGTGGTATTTCTTAAAAAACTAGGGCTATAAAAATAGCATATTTTTTTTTAAAAAATTGGCAATATGATTGTTAAAATTATTAATTTTTGATTAAAACACGACGAACGGTTTGAAATTGTAGGATTATGGCAGTATATTAGGAATTTAATAAATAAATAATTATTTCTGAATTAATTACTTTTTGTTAATCAATTTTTTGGTGACCATTATGTTGTTATCCAATTTGATCTTAAGCATATAGATTCCTTCGGCATAATAGAAATTAGATTCAATAGCTTGAGTAGGCTTGTTGATTGCTAGGTTTTCTATTAATTTTCCTGCTATATCAAAGACTTCGATTTGTTTTATTTTAGTGGAAGCTTCGACTTCCAATTTTTCATCTTTAATGAATGCGATTAGACCATAGGACATTTCATTATTTGTAACACTTAATGTCTCATCGGTATACCTCAAAACAAAGCGATTTGAGAAAGCGCCTATTTCGGAACTAAATACATACGGGCTTTGTTTAAGATCGTGAATGGTATTTAAAAGCTTGTCTTCAATATAAATATTTTGGTTTTCGAACAATCCATCAAAGTGATCGATTCTTATAGAAAAGGTGTCTTGTACATTGGTTTTGAAGCCAAGAGGAACTTGATCCGTTTCTAAGAAAGGTAGTGGTCTTCCTTGAATAACCAATTTTTTATCTGGAATTATGGAGTAAAAGGCAATCGGACTGTTTTCAGATATGCTCACTCCATCAAAATCTCGATCCCAATCTACGGAAGCATTTTCTGTATACCCTACTAGCGTTTGATTAAAAGCCCCACCATTATTCATTAAGTTCAACCAAATTCGGTGTTTTTCAAAAAAAGTAGTTCCTGAAGATGTTGCTTCCGAAGTATTTCTAAAAAATTGGTTGTTATTACCGCCCACTCGCATAGTATTTTTGAACGATACACTGTTGCCACTTGTTGCAGTTCCGGTGCTTTTTGTAAAAAATCCCTGTCCAGCGGCGATATAGCCATTCGGGGCAGAACCACCTGAAAGTGCTGCAGAACCTTTTGACCCAACTGCCCCTAAACTATTCCAAGACGCATAATCACTGGATGAGTAATTGGTAACAAAATCACCATAAAACGGATCTACATAAGCCGAACTCGGAGCCGAATTATGCGTCCAGAAATAGATAGTACCATCAATTACAGGAACATTACTTGGGTCATTTAAAAAAGCTTGAGCATCTACTGCAGAGGGGTATGGATTTCCTAAAAGATTGTATTTGTCGTTGTTGTTTCCAAGACCTAATGTACCGTGGTAAATAGGGCATGCAATGGTTCCATTGTTTGGTGTGCCGATAAAATTAGCAGTATAAGTAACTTTTGTGGCCGCTGAAGATGAAAAGGTTTGAGGTGCTCGCACGATATATCCTTTTGTTGGATTCATTACTGTAGCAGCGCTTTCATAAAACCAATTCCCATAACTTCCACCTACGGTTGGTGTCCAACTAAAATATTTATCGGATAACGTATTGGGAGATAGGTTACCCAAAGTGAAATTGGCAACAGGTGTCCCCCAATAGGTATAATCAAAACGGTACATCGGTTGGGTAATGCGTTCCATATTGATGTTTCCAGTATTGCTAGTATTATTGATTTGGACTAAATTTGCGTTATTTTTTATATAAAATAAACCAGTCGCATTTACATTTACTGCATCCGTCACGGTTATAGAATTATCAGAATTCAAATTAAGTTCACCACCAGCTAAAATCGCTAATGATTTTGCATATCCAGTATAACTACTTCCTAGAATGTTTGGTTTGTTGGCAGTATTTGGAATTACTACGCAATCGGTACTAGCTGGAACACCAACTGGCAACCAATTTGAACCATTATTCCAATCATTATTCATGACTCCAGTCCATGTTTTACTGTTGCTTGTAATAGCAAGGCAATTACTAGTTTCGGTACATTGCACACTATTCAATGTAGACGTTATAAGGACGCGATAAAATGTTGTTAAAAGTACATTCGGTGCATCATAGACGTCACTAGTAGCTCCAACAATGTTTGTCCATAGACCGCTGCAACCAGTAGTATTGCTTTGCCATTGGTAGGAAAGTGTTCCGGCACCAGTTGCTGGACTTATAACCGTAAAAGGCACTGGATTGTCGGAGGAACATACACTTTGATCCCCTGCTATTGTTGAGGGTGTTACTGAATTTACAAAAACAGTGATAAAGTTGGATATTGCAGAACAGTTCAAACTATTAACACTTGCGATAGCAATTCGTCGGAAGTATGTGGTTTGATTTATTGGACCAGGAGCATCATAGGTTGCATTCGTTTCGCCAGCAATATCTAACCAGGGTCCGACACTTGTAGTAGTGCTACTTTGCCATTGGTAGGTTAAATTGGCACCTGTGGCAGCAACTGGAACAGTAAATGCTGCAGGATCACCCCCACCGCATATTGTTCTGTTTCCGCTTATGGTTCCTGA
>CALPUN020000161.1 GCA_943326765.2 Bifidobacterium breve
ATTCTTGATGCCTTAGGACTCAATGACCACTACCCAAAAAAAAGCCACTCGTAAGGAGTGGTTTTTTTTTGTAGATAATGCGAATCTTATTTCTTATTTAAGGCTGCGCTCATTTCCATTGAAATAGAAGAACGTTCCATTTTTAATTTGCCCGACATCGTTTCTATTACAATGGTGGTATCGGCTAATTCTGCTATTTTGCCGTGAATTCCACTTTTCGTAATTATTTTGTCGCCCACTTTCAAATCGGCTTCAAATTGTTTTTCTTGTTTGGCTCTTTTTTGTTGTGGTCGGATCATAAAAAAATACACGACAACAAACATTAAAATAAACGGTAAAAATTGTTGTACTTGTCCCATAATAAATTTAGTTTGAAATGATGCCGGAATGATTCTCGGCTTTAGGTTTGACTGACGCTTTTATTGAGATTTCTTCTCTTTTTTCTTTGGTATTGGTAATAATGGTAACGGTTTTGTGTTGCCTTCCAGATTTGTTTGCCGAATTGAAGGAAACCTTAATTTTCCCCGACGTTCCTGGTTTTATATACTGCGTTGGGTATTCCGGAATGGTACATCCACAAGAACCATACGCATTTGAAATCAACAAATCAGTGTTGCCCGTGTTTTTAAAATCAAAAACATACGATACTTTATCTCCTTCATTTAGTTCTCCAAAATCGTGGTCTTTGCTATCAAATTCCATTATAGGATATTTTCTAGCGCCTAAACTTGAATCGATTTCAATAGCAATTTCTTTTTTACAGGAAAAACAAACAAACAAAAGGGCCGCTATAAACACTAAGTTTCTTTTTGATTTCATCACGTCTGTCATTACAACAATCCTCTTCCGGTTTTGTTTAATTTATTTTTCGTTTGAAATTCCTTGACCAAATTGTCTAAAATTCCGTTGATAAAAATACTGCTTTTTGGTGTAGAATACTCTTTGGCAATTTCTAAATATTCATTAATCGTAACTTTAACGGGGATGGATGGGAATTTCAAAAACTCACAAATAGCCATTTTCAAAACGATCGTATCCATTTCGGCAATTCGCTCCGTATCCCAATTGGGAGTTTTGTTGATGTACTCTTTAGCTAAATCAGTTTCATTAAGAATCGTTTTTCTAAACAAATCAGAAACAAATTCTTGGTCTTCTTGATCTTTATACAAATTTGGAACGGCAAAACTTTCATCCGCTGCTGATTTAATCGCTCTCAATTGTTTGATGATTTGGGTATTGACTAATGGAATATCATCTACCCAAGTCAGCTTATAATCTTCCAAATAATCGTAAAGTTTTTCATTGGAGGCAATAATATCCGCAAAAAGCGATACCATAAAGTCTTGATCTTCGGCAAAAGTCGACTTGCGCGTGGCCATGTATTTTTTATACAAGTCACTTTTCTTCACTTCGGCTAATAACAACAAAATATAATCGTCGTTGAGCGTCCAATTGGTGATTTTACGATTTTCTAATGCACTACTTAAAGAGTTATTTTTAGAAAGGATTATCAAAATTGCATTGTCTACGAATTTCGTATTCGCATTTTTGTCTTCGGAAGTGGCCAGGTGTTTTTTACTGGATTTTTCTAGAAATTGAATTTCTTTTTTTTGAATTTCTATTAAAGTAGAAACCATCAATAGGTATAAATCTTGAATCGCTTCTATGCTGTAGCGCAGAAATTTTTCTTCTTTTTCAATATTGTCAGTGTTACATTGGTGCATCGCATAAATCGACTGCATTACTTTTACTCGGATATGTCTTCTATTTAACACTGCTTAAGAACTTTTAAAATTAAAGGAGCGAAAGAAACTCTTTCGCTCCGCAAAAATAGAAATAATATTGTAACCTTAAATTATTTCGCGAGTTCTTTTTTTCTCTCCGCGATTCGGTTTTCGGCAATAGACAAAGCGGCTTGATGAGTTGTCACCTCTTGTGCTTCGGCAAAACTGAAAATTTCTAAAGTCGTGTTGTAAATATTCTCGGTTCTTTTCATCGCTTCCTCTTTTCCGTAACCCACGATTTCACCGTATACATTAATAATTCCACCGGCGTTAATTAAAAAATCGGGGGCATAAGCAATGCCTTTCTCTTTTAAAATTTGCCCGTGTATTTTTTCATTTGCCAATTGATTATTAGCCGCACCAGCAATTACTTGAGCTTTTATTTTGTGAATGGTGGCATCATTTATTGTCGCCCCTAAGGCACATGGAGCATAAATGTCTACATCAGCGCTATACAAATCAGCGCCGTTGTATATTTTTGCGCCGTATTTTGCCGCTATTTCTTGAAGGCGTGCTTCATTGATATCGGTAATTTGAACTAAAGCACCTTCTTTGGTGATAAGATCCACTAAGGTTTCACCCACATGACCAATTCCTTGAACCATAATTCTTTTACCTTGCAATTTATCCGATCCGAATTTAAATTTGGCAGCGGCTTTCATTCCCATATAAACACCATATGCGGTCACAGGAGAAGGATTTCCTGATCCGCCACGACTTTCAGAAATTCCAGTAACATAAGGCGTTACGTCGCGAATCAAATCCATATCACCCGTTGTAGTGCCAACATCTTCTGCGGTGATGTATTTCCCGCTTAAGGAATTGATATACTGCGCGAATTTGGTAATCATTTCGGGAGTTTTTTCGGTTTTAGCATCGCCAATAATCACCGCTTTACCCCCACCTAAATTCAAACCTGAAATAGCCGATTTGTATGTCATTCCTCTGGATAGTCTCAAAACATCATTTAAAGCTTCCCATTCGTTGGCGTATTTCCACATTCTTGTTCCTCCTAAAGCAGGTCCTAAAATTGTATTGTGAATTCCAATTATTGCCTTTAAACCAGTATCTTTGTCGTTGCAAAAAACAATTTGCTCATGATTGTCAAAGGATAGTTGGCCAAAAACAGGATCCATCTTTTGAAGTTCTTTTGGGGTAACAAGTTCTGTAGTCATAGAAATAGTTTAAATTTGAATCTTTGTCAAAAAGTCGACGCAAATTTATCATAAAATTTAAAATATCGTATTTTTTTTGCTATAAATTAGCAATACACTAATTAAATGATTTTACTACTACTGCAATAGTGATAGATTTATAATTTTAAAATTAACTTAAACAGCTATAAATAAAAGCCGATTATCATAATAAGATGAAAGAATTACAATATTTAAATAAATATTTTGTCAAATATAAATACCGTTTTTTAATCGGAATTGTTACTACGATAGTTGCTCAAATCTTCTCTTTGTTTACTCCAAAATTAATTAGCAAATCTTTTAAAGCGATCGAAGATTTTTCTAAACAATCTTCGGTTGATTCATCGCTGATTCAAAGAGAATTGCTTCACAACATTTTACTAATTGTTGCAACTACAATCATTGCTGGATTTTTGACTTTCTTAATGCGCCAGAGCTTAATAGTGATGTCGCGCCATATTGAATTTGACCTAAAGAATGAAGTTTTCCAACAGTATGAAAATTTGTCGCAAAATTTTTACAAACAAAACCGAACCGGTGATTTAATGAATCGAATCAGCGAAGATGTGGGAAAAGTTCGCATGTATGTTGGCCCAGCGGTAATGTACACCATCAACACGTTCATCCGATTTACTATTGTCATTCTATACATGTATACGGTTTCGCCGCGATTAACGCTTTATGCATTGCTTCCGCTTCCATTATTATCCTATGCCATCTTTAAGTTGAGTTCGGAAATCAACAAGCGAAGTACTGTTTTTCAACAATACCTTTCTAAAGTTTCCAGTTTTACGCAAGAAATTTTCTCTGGGATTCGCGTAATTAAAGCCTATTCCTTAGAAAATCAATACCAAAAAAACATGCATGATTTGTCTTTGGAAAGCAAAGCCAAAAGTATGGGATTGGCGCAAGTACAATCCTTATTTGGTCCGTTAATGCTCGCTTTAATTGGCGTGAGCAATTTGGTTGTTATTTATTTTGGCGGTATGATGTATATTAATGGAAGCATAAAAAGTATTGGAGTTATCGCTGAGTTTATCCTTTATGTAAATATGTTAACTTGGCCAGTTGCGTCTTTGGGATGGATTTCATCTATGGTTCAAGAAGCCGAGGCATCACAAAAGCGTATCAATGAATTTTTGAAGATTGTTCCTGAAATTAGAAATAATTCTAAAACCAATACCAAAATCAATGGTGAAATTTCATTTGAAGAGGTTTCATTTGTTTATGATGATACCAATATCAAAGCACTCAACACTATTTCTTTTAAAGTTAAAAAGGGCGAAACATTGGCTATTTTAGGAAAAACAGGATCTGGAAAATCGAGTATACTAACGTTAATCAGCCGTTTATATGATGTGAGTAGCGGAAAAATTTTAATCGATGGAAAACCTATTGATTCTATAAATTTATTTGATTTAAGAAACAGCATCGCTATTGTGCCCCAAGACGCCTTTTTATTTTCCGATTCGATTAAAAACAATATTAAATTTGGTAAAGAGAATGCCACTGATGAAGAAATTATAGCCGTTGCCAAAAAAGCTGCAGTTCATGATAATATTGTAAATTTTACCAATCAATACGATACTATTTTAGGAGAAAGAGGAATTACCTTGTCTGGCGGACAAAAACAAAGAGTTTCTATTGCCAGAGCTTTAATTAAAGATCCAGAAATTTTATTGCTTGATGATTGTTTGTCGGCTGTTGATACCGAAACCGAAGAAATTATTTTGAGTAATTTAAAAGATTACTGTCAGAATAAAACCACCATAATTGTCAGTAATCGTGTTTCATCAGCTAAAAATGCCGATACTATTATAATTATTGATGAAGGTTCAATTATCCAACAAGGGCCTCATAATCAATTAGTAAACGAAGAAG
>CALPUN020000162.1 GCA_943326765.2 Bifidobacterium breve
ACTTTTTCATTGCCCGGAATGATGGCGCTTTGAATGGCCGATTTGCTTCGAACGAAAATGGGTTTTAATCCCAACAGTTGTTTTTCTTGGTTGAAAAACACGATGTTATCTCTCAAGTTTTGAATCGTAGTTTTTTCTTTTTCTAACTGGTGATAGGCAATTAATATTGTGGCAACGGAATGTGGTGGAAGTGCGGTGGTGTAAATTAAACTTCGGGCAAAATTAACCAAATACTGTTTCAGTTCTTGGCTTCCTAACACGGCAGCCCCGTGACAGCCGAGTCCTTTTCCGAAGGTCATGATTCGGGCAAAAATTCTGTGTTGCAAGTGTTGCGATTGCATCAAACCTTCTCCAGTTGAACCAAAAACCCCAAGGGCGTGTGCTTCATCTACGATTACATAGGCTTTGTGTTTTTCGGATAATGACAAGATTATCTCAAATTCCGGGCAATCGCCATCCATGGAAAAGACCGATTCGGTCACGATGTAAATTTCAGTTCCTAAAGCACTTTGATCTTGTTCGCTTTGGCACTTTTCGAGTAAGCGTTGCAAGTCTTCGTAATCATTGTGCTGGAACTTATAGGCTTTGGCATTCGATAATTGGATTCCGTCGCGAATGGAAGCGTGGCAATATTCATCGTACAAAATAAAATCGCCTTTTTGAGGAACAGCACTAAAGAAACCCACATTGGCATCGTAACCGGAATTGAAAAGTAGCGCGGTATCCGATTGATGAAAGGTAGCAATATGGTTTTCCGTTTCTTCGTATAAAGGATGATTTCCAGAAAGCAATCGAGAACCCGTCGCACCATTACTGCTAACGTTTTTGGAAACTAACAACTCATGGGTTTCTTCAAAAATAGTTTTTGATTTCGAAAATCCAATGTAATCGTTGGAAGCAAAGTCGACACCATAGTAGTCTATAGGCAGCCTTCGCAAGGCTTGATTTTGCTTACGGGTTTCTAGTTTTTGGGTGAGCTTTTTTGGAAGTTCCATGGTACAAAAATAACTAACTTTTTTGGTTTGGTGGTTTTATAAAATTATTGTTTTTTATTATTTTATTATTGTTTATCAATAATTTTTATATATTTGAATGGAATTTTAAACTAAAAAAAATGAATACGATACACCAACTTAAAAGCATTTTAACCGCTATGATTGTTTTCTCCCTAGTGATTATCGGCATTATGATCCTATCGCTATGTTACGGATTGATTACCGGGAATTTATCTCGCATGAATATGGAAATCGGCGATTCGAAAATTGATTCTATAGATGTCGGGCTCTTTGTGGTTATTCTCTTTGTGGTCCTTGGGTATGCTTTTTTTATGTATGCTATTTACCAACTGAAGAACCTAGTTTCTTTATTTATAGCTAGGAATTTTTTTTCAGATCGCTCTGTAAAAACTTTAAGCGCTATTGGATCCTCGTTGCTACTTTCGTCCTTTCTTATCCCGCTACCCCTTTATTTGTATACTGTTTTTTCTACAAACAACATTCCTATTAAATTGGGTGCGCTAAATCCTGAATCAACCGTGTTTTCTTTTATCATTGCTTTATTCTTCCTTATCTTAAGTGCTGTTTTCAAAGAAGCTCAAACACTAAAAGAAGAAAACGAACTTACTATATAGTTATGCCTATCATTGTAAACCTAGATGTAATGCTGGCGAAGCGTAAAATGCGTTCCAATGAATTGGCGGAACGTATTGGCATTACGACTGCTAATCTCTCTATATTAAAAACGGGGAAAGCGAAGGCGATTCGGTTTTCTACTTTGCAACAAATTTGTGAGATTTTAGAATGCCAGCCTGGCGATATCATGGAATATGTTCCTGAAAAATAAATGGGATTGAATCGAAAGACCCTAGCCCAGATGGCAGTGGAAATCATTTTTTATTGCGGGTTAAAGGTTCTTTGACCCCTGGACTGCGCTCGGGGAGACAAGGGTTTCAGAAAGAAGACAGGGCAATAAAAAATATTGCAACGAACAGCTGGAATAGCTCCTAATAAAAAACGCCTAACAAATGCTAGGCGTTTTTAGTATAGTTTGAATTCTTTTAGTCGACTAAAACAATCACTTTATTGTCTTTCATTTCGATAGTACCGGAATCAATTTTTAATGTAATCAATTGGTCGTTCACTTTGGTAAATTTCTCTTCTACTTCTTTGATAAAAGTAAAGCTTGGTGCGGCAATTTTGATGAGTCCTTCTTTTAAAGTAGAAACGATGGCGGCATGGTAGTTTAGAATTTGGAAACTCCCTACAACCCCAGGAAGAATAACCGAAGTTACTTCGCCTTGAAACAATTTAGATTCTGGTGATACTATTTCTAAAATCATGATTTTAATTGATAATTGATTAGGCTTCGGCTAACATTTTTTGACCTGCTTCGATAGCATCTTCGATAGTTCCTTTCAAGTTGAAAGCCGCTTCTGGAAGGTGATCTAATTCTCCGTCGATAATCATATTGAATCCTTTGATAGTATCTTTGATATCAACCAAGACTCCGGGAATCCCTGTAAATTGCTCCGCAACGTGAAATGGTTGTGACAAGAAACGTTGCACACGACGCGCTCTAGACACCGATAATTTATCCTCTTCTGATAATTCTTCCATACCCAAAATTGCGATGATATCTTGCAATTGTTTGTATTTTTGAAGGATTTCTTTTACTCTTTGTGCACAAGCATAGTGCTCGGTACCTAAGATTTGGGGAGTCAAGATTCTTGAAGTAGAATCCAATGGATCTACCGCTGGATAAATTCCAAGTTCCGCAATTTTACGAGACAATACCGTGGTTGCATCTAAGTGAGCAAAAGTGGTTGCTGGTGCTGGGTCGGTTAAGTCATCTGCAGGTACGTATACCGCTTGTACTGACGTAATAGATCCTTTATTGGTAGAGGTGATACGTTCTTGCATGGCACCCATTTCGGTTGCTAATGTTGGTTGATACCCTACCGCTGAAGGCATACGACCTAAAAGTGCCGATACCTCAGAACCTGCTTGGGTAAAACGGAAGATATTATCCACGAAGAACAATACGTCTTTTCCTTGATCAGAACCTGCTCCGTCACGGAAATATTCTGCAATGGTTAATCCAGAAAGTGCTACACGAGCACGAGCTCCTGGTGGCTCATTCATTTGACCGAAAACGAAAGTCGCTTTAGATTCTCTCATTCCTGGCATATCTACTTTGGATAAATCCCATCCCCCTTCTTCCATAGAGTGCATGAAAGCATCTCCGTATTTTATAATTCCTGACTCTAACATCTCCCGAAGCAAGTCATTTCCTTCCCGTGTTCTTTCTCCTACTCCTGCGAATACAGAAAGTCCACCGTGACCTTTTGCAATATTGTTAATCAACTCTTGAATCAAAACTGTTTTTCCTACACCGGCACCACCAAACAATCCAATTTTTCCACCTTTTGCATAAGGCTCAATCAAATCGATTACTTTAATTCCGGTGAACAACACTTCTGAGGAGGTTGATAAATCTTCGAATTTTGGAGCGGGTCTGTGGATAGACAACCCATTATCTCCGGTTTTAGGCAATTCTCCTAAACCGTCGATAGCATCTCCAATTACATTAAACAAACGGCCGTAAACATCTGGTCCGATTGGCATTTTGATAGGGTTTCCTGTACCTACAACTTCATAACCTCTGCTCAAACCGTCGGTAGAGTCCATTGAAATGGTACGAACGGTGTTTTCGCCAATGTGTGATTGTACTTCAAGTACTAACAAAGTACCATCTTTTTTAGTGATTTCTAAGGAATCATAAATTTTTGGAAGTTCAACATCTTTACCGTTGAAAACTACGTCCACTACTGGACCAATGATTTGTGCAACTTTTCCTATTACTTTTGACATTGCTTATGTATTTATTAAATAGCTATTTAGGTTTCTGAAAATACAGGCGAAAAACACCTCTTTTTTCCGAGTGCAAAGATAATTTTTTAAAATAAAAAATCAATACAATTTGCATAAAAAAATACGAAAAAATTATGGTGTTGTTTGGTGTTGGGTATTAAAGATAGAAATCCTATTTATAAAAGGCAGTGCCACAAAAAAACCACCCTTGTTTGAAGGGTGGTTTTTGGTATAGAATATTTTCTTTCCTTAATTCAAATTTGCGGGATATTGTATTTGATACTTCCCTAAATCAACTGGTTTAAAAGTAGATCCGTAGGTGGCATTAATTGCTTCCATGAATTTATTAGCGATTAAGGCATATCCGCGTGCAGAAGGATGAACACCATCTAAAGAAAATGCTCCACCGGTTACATAGGAAGCGGATAAGTGGTAGTTTCCAAAACTAATTCCGCCGTTGTAGACTTGGCCTAGAATCTTATTTGCGTCTACAAAAGCCAATCCTTTTGAAGCTGCCAATGCTTTTATGCTTACGTTATAGGCATCCACTGCTGTTTTAATTTCGGCAACTTCGCCTTTAGAGAGCACCCATTTATCTTCTAACGGAACCGAAACGCCATTAATTGCTTGTGGATTTCCACCTACTATTGTTCCTAGAAAAGAACTAGCAGGAAGAACCATAAGATCTTCATCCGTTGCTTGTCGATAAGAAGGTAGCCCTAAAGCCGCTAGAGAAGAAAGATAACTATCAACCATTACTACGGCATTGTTTCCTGCTTTGAAATTGATTGTTCTTCTTTCTTTTTCTTCGGCAGAAATTAAGCCGGCGTTGAAAGCCAAGGCCAATCCTCCATTGTATTGTGCATACCCCCCGTTTAATAGTGCGGCCGTTGCTGCATCTAAAGGAATGGCATTGTAAGGCACTGTTCTAAAGTAAGGAATCGTCGATACATA
>CALPUN020000163.1 GCA_943326765.2 Bifidobacterium breve
GTACTGAGCAATATAAGGATCATAATAATGCGATTTCATAAACTCAATCATCAACGATTTCGAGAAATCGGTAAATTGATTGCTAATGCTCACACCACCAATCAAGAAGTTGTGTTCCGGATGTCGCAACGTGGTGTGCACAATTCCTTTCCACAGCAAAAATAAAGGCATTGGTTTGAGTTGGTACTCTTTAGAAATAAAAGCCCGCCCCATTTCAATCGATTTGCTCATCATGTCGTGCAATTCGGGTTCAAATCGGAACAATTCCTGTAAATAAAACCCGTCGATGCCGTATTTTTTATAAATTTCTGATCCTAATCCCATGCGGTAAGCGCCCGCAATTTTTTGAGCGCCCTCATCCCATAAAAACAAATGGTGGTAGTATTGATCGTATTTGTCTAGATCGATAGAATTGTTCGTGCCTTCCCCAATTTCCCGAAAGGTAATTTCCCGCAACCGCCCAATTTCATGCAGAATGTTAGGGATGTTCCCTGCTTCGGTAAAGAACACTTCGTAGTTTTTGCTGTGCGTTAATCGGGAATCAGTCTTGCGCAATTCTTCAATTTCAGCAATCATTTTTTCTTGATTGGCTGCCGTTACAATTTTCTTCGGACTCTTAGGAAGCTTCAAGTTGTTTAAATTTGGAGCCGATAAAAAGTGGCTTTCCTTTTCAAAGGAATTGGCCAACATATACGTTTTCCGACGCAAAAATTCAGAATACTCTTCTAAAGAAGCATGCTCGTTTTGCTCGGCTACCGAAATGGGTTTTCCAATACGCACTTTAATGCTTCGGTCTTTCTGGGTCAATAATTCGGAAGGCAATTTCGCGGTTCGTAATGTTGGATTCAATTTCGAAAGCAAGTAAAACAACCGACTGTTCTTCGCATGAAAATAAATAGGAACCACGGGAACTTGTGCTTTGCGAATGACTTTGATCGCGCCTTCTTCCCAAGCTTTGTCGACCATCAATTTGCCGTCTTTATAAGTAGAAACTTCGCCCGCCGGAAACATGCCCAACGGTTTGCCATCGCTCAAATGCCGCAACGTTTCCTTAATGCCAACCACACTCGACTTAGCGTCTTTATGGGTTTCAAAAGGATTCACCGGCATGATATAGGGTTTCATCGGATCAATGCGATGCAGTAAAAAATTCGCTATGATTTTGAAGTTGGGTTCTTTCTCCAACATTAATTTCAAGAGTAAAATCCCGTCAATTCCACCCAATGGATGGTTCGAAATCGTAATGTAGGCGCCGTCTTTTGGCAATCGTTTCAAATCGTCTTCCGGAATCTCGAAACTGATTTGAAATTCGTCCAAGATAGCATTCAGAAACTCCAAATCTTTTAAATGTTTGTTTCTGTCGTAGATTTTATTCAGAGTCGAAATCTTCAGTACTTTCATCAGTAACCAACCTGAGAAAGTCCCTAAAACTCCATATTTCTCAGCGTTGATTGCTTTCGCAACTTCTTTAGCAGTAACTAAACCCATGTACTTCTTTATTTATCGAGACCGAAACAAAGATAGCAAAAAACTCCATTTTCTTTCCTTTTTCATGATTTACCTTTCTACATTTTTTAGTACTTTTGAAATCAAATCTTTATACCCACCAATGAAAATCATTTCTTATAATGTGAACGGAATTCGCGCCGCAATCTCCAAAGGATTCATTTCTTGGTTGCAGCAAGCCAATCCCGACGTGATTTGCCTCCAAGAAATAAAAGCTACTCCCGAACAAATTCCATTACTCGATTTTGAATTAGCCGGATATCCATATCATTTTTGGTTTCCTGCAGAAAAAAAAGGGTACAGTGGTGTGGCGATTTTATCCAAAGTAAAACCCAACAATGTACAGTTCGGAACCGGAATTGCCCACATGGATTTCGAAGGAAGAAACCTCCGAGTAGATTTTGACGACTTTTCTGTCATGAGTTTGTACCTGCCTTCAGGAACCAATATCGAACGCCTCGACCACAAATTCATGTATATGGATGATTTTCAAAACTACGTCGACAACCTTAAAAAAGAAATCCCAAACCTAATCATTTGCGGCGATTACAATATTTGCCACGAAGCCATCGATATTCACGATCCGGTGCGCAACAAAGTCGTTTCTGGCTTTCTGCCCGAAGAACGCGCGTGGCTAGATAAATTCATCAAAAAAGGGTTCATAGACAGCTTTCGCTCGCTCAATAAAGCGCCGAATAATTACACCTGGTGGAGTTACCGTGCTGGAGCTAGAGGCAACAACAAAGGGTGGCGAATCGACTATTGCATGGTAAGCGAACCACTGAAAAACCGGATCAAAAGAGCCCTAATTTTGCCCGATGCCAAACATTCAGACCATTGCCCAACGTTAGTGGAAATAGCATAAAGTTCAGGAGCTGGTTCCTGCTGTTCGCTCTATCTTTTGTGCCATTCCAGCAGCGCGAATGGATCCAGTAAATGCCGGCACAAAAGGATGCCGCTGCCATCAGGGCTAGGGATTACCATTCAAAATAATAATTTAGATTACAGTAACCAAATAAACGTTTTATCATGACTTCAAAAGGATTAGTTCTCGGAATTGTATTAGCCATAAGCATGACG
The DNA here is from genome assembly GCA_943326765.2 of Bifidobacterium breve. Taxonomy (GTDB): domain Bacteria; phylum Bacteroidota; class Bacteroidia; order Flavobacteriales; family Flavobacteriaceae; genus Flavobacterium. The sequence continues at coordinate 2,587 of CALPUN020000163.1, forward strand.
TCTTGTGTGTCTAAAAAAATATACACCGATTTAGAAAACAAATACGCCGACTTAAAAAAGGAAAATCGAAAAATACAAGACGAAAGCGACGATTGCACCAAAGCAAAAGCCGATTTAGAAATTGCTTACGACGCGATTAAAGAGGAACTCAACACCACGCGTGCCGATCGCGACAAATATTTAGCGGATTATACTTCAGCCGATAAAAATTTAAAAACATTGCAAGACTCTTATGCCGCATTAGAAAAAAATAGCAACGATGCTTTGCAAACGAACATGTCTAAAAACCGAGAATTATTATCGCAATTAGAGGCCAAAGAAAAAGCACTATCCGCGGAACAAAGCCGACTAGACAAATTGAAAAGCGATTTAAAAGCCAGCTCCAATCGCCTCGCCGAACTCGAAGGATTGATGGCCACTAAAGATGCTAGCATGAAAAAGCTAAAAGAAACCCTTTCCAAAGCCTTGAACAGTTTTGAAGGAAAAGGACTTACGGTGCAACAAAAAAACGGTAAAGTTTATGTTTCTATGGAAAATAAATTACTATTCAGCTCCGGAAGTTGGGCCGTTGGTGCCGAAGGAAGAAGCGCTGTAGTAGAAGTAGGAAAAGTATTGGCAGCCAACCCCGATATTTCGGTGTTAATTGAAGGGCACACCGATGATGATGCTTACGGAGGTTCCGGACCTATTGCAGACAACTGGGATTTATCGACTAAAAGAGCTACCGTTATTGTGAATATTCTAGGGGAGAATAAAGGCATCAACCGTCAAAATTTAACAGCAGCGGGTCGAAGCGAATATGCGCCGTTAGCTAGCAATAGCTCCCCAGAAGGCAAAGCCAAAAACAGAAGAATCGAAATTATCTTGACTCCGAAATTGGATGAAATATCCAAAATGTTGAATCAATTATAAATTTGTCTAAACTTTTGGGTGCAGTCTAGTTTGGAGCCCTTTTTTTTATTTTAAAATGTAGGAAAGCCTTTTATTTCACAGCTAATTTCCCGCTAAAACTTTTTCCTGTTTGGTCTTTTACAGCAACAAAATAAAGTCCGCTTTGCAAGAAAGAAGTAGGAATAGAACGGTTTTCATTTTCAATGATCTCTTGGTATAAAATTTTCCCAGTGCTATCGGTAAGTGTTGCTGTAGCAGGAAAACGAATGCCTTTGGAAGGAATGAAAACTTCGGAGGTTGCCGGATTGGGATACAATTCCAATTGCCCATTTTCAAAAGCACGAGTGCTTAAAGAAGTATCTCTTATTTTATAAATAATCCCAGGAGTTACGGCGGCAATATACAATTCGCCATTTCGGTCTTCTCCAAAAGTGCTAAAATTACCAGAGAAGGCATTGGTCCAGGTGTAGGTATTGGTCGCCACATCTAAAAACCCAATTTTATTACTGCAATAATCAGCAAAGAAATAGTGGTTTAAAAAATTAGGATACAAACTTCCCGTATACACAAACCCGCCTGTAATAGAGCAAGCTCCAGCCGAATGGGTATATTGGGCTACCGGAAAGACATACGTTGCGGGGATGGTACAAGTCGAATAAACACTGTTGCCTTCATAGCAATTCCAACCAAAATTTAATCCTGGAGTTGTATTCGTTACATGATTGATTTCTTCAATTTGATATTGCCCCACATCGGCAATCCATAAATCTCCAGTTGATCGGTCGAACGAATACTTCCACGGATTTCGAACTCCAATGGCCCAGATCTCGTCATTTCCTTCGATGCCTAGGTATGGATTGGTCGGTGGAATTCCATATGGGCTTGCCGAATCCACATCGATGCGCAACATTTTACCTAAATTTTCATTGCTGTTTTGAGCTCTGTTTCCGGGATCACCAGCATTGCCGCCGTCGCCCATTCCGATATACAAAAATCCATCAGGACCAAATTTAATACTTCCGCCATTATGGTTGGAAAAAGGTTGGGCCACCGTTAATATAATGGTTCCGGAGGCAGCATTAGCAACATTTGGATTGGCAGAAACAGTATACCGTGCAATTACTGTATTTCCTGAGGGATTGGTATAATTCACATAAAAATAGCCATTCGTTGCGTAATTGGGATGAAAAGCCAAACCTAATAGCCCGCGTTCCCCGCCTGTTGAAATAGTAGTAGAAGTTAAGGTTAAGAAATTAGTTGAATTGATCGATCCATGAGTATTCAAAATACGAATAGCCCCACCTTGCTGCACGA
>CALPUN020000164.1 GCA_943326765.2 Bifidobacterium breve
GCTCATAATAAATTTGCAAGTATCGATTACGATACCATTAAAAAGGAAAATTCCGTTTTATATGATGTCAAAGGAATTTTAGGCGATTTAGCCGATGGAAAACTATAAGAATTTAGAGAAAAGAGTATTCATAAAGAAATAGTGAAGTAATGAAAATTAATACAATTTGTTGTATCGGAGCTGGATACGTTGGTGGGCCTACAATGGCAATTATTGCTCAGAAATGTCCCCATATTAAAGTGACCGTAGTCGATTTAAATGAAGAAAGAATTGCCGCTTGGAATAACCCAGATGTGACTAAAATCCCAATTTACGAGCCCGGATTGAGTGATTTGGTAGCGGAAGCTAGAGGTAGAAATTTGTTTTTTACTACAGAAGTAGAAAAAGCAATCGACGAAGCTCAAATGATATTCATTTCTGTAAACACGCCAACAAAAACCTACGGATTAGGAAAAGGGATGGCCGCCGATTTGAAGTATATCGAATTGTGTGCTCGTCAAATTGCTTCGGTTGCCAAAGACAATAAGATTGTTGTGGAGAAATCTACTTTGCCGGTTCGAACTGCAGAAGCGGTAAAGAATATTTTAGACAATACGGGTAACGGAGTTCAATTTCAAATTTTATCCAACCCGGAGTTTTTAGCCGAAGGAACTGCAGTGCAGGATTTATTGAATCCGGATCGGGTATTAATTGGTGGAAATACTTCTCCCGAAGGACAAGAAGCCATCAACGCCCTTGTGGAAGTATATGCCAATTGGGTACCTAGTAAAAATATTTTAACGACGAATCTTTGGTCGTCAGAATTGTCAAAATTAACTGCCAATGCTTTTTTAGCACAACGCGTTTCTTCCATCAATGCGATGTCGGAATTGTGCGAAAAAACAGGAGCTGATGTTAATGAAGTTGCCAAAGCAATCGGAATGGATAGTCGCATTGGCTCAAAATTCTTAAAAGCTTCTGTCGGGTTTGGAGGTTCTTGTTTTCAAAAAGACATTTTGAATTTAGTTTATATTGCTAAATCCTACGGACTAAATGAAGTAGCCGATTATTGGGAGCAAGTGGTGATTATGAATGACCATCAAAAAAGACGTTTTTCTCACAATATTGTGCAAACCTTATACAACACCGTTTCCGGAAAGAAAATTGCATTCTTAGGTTGGGCTTTCAAAAAAGACACCAACGATACTCGCGAGTCTGCCGCTATTAATGTGGCAGATCATTTACTCCACGAACAAGCCCATATTGCTGTTTTTGACCCAAAAGTAAAAGTAAAACAAGTAGTTTCAGATTTAGTTTATTTTGATTCTAGATCGGAAGATGACATCCAAAAGGGCGTTGTGGTTTTTGAAGATCCTTATGAAGCTTGTAAAGAGGCACATGCTATTGCGATCTTAACGGAATGGGATGAATTTAAAGAGTATGATTGGAAACGAATCTACGATAATATGAAAAAACCAGCCTTTGTTTTTGACGGAAGAAATATTCTTGACGCCAAAAAAATGACTGATTTAGGCTTTGTGTTCAGTGCCGTTGGAAGTTCAAATCCCTAAATATACTTTGTTAATTTTATGATAAAACAGCTATGATTTCTTAAATTATAGCTGTTTTATAATTTATAGTATTTTGTGGTATGTAAAATAATTGTTTTATTTTTAATGGCATTTGAATTTTTAAAAATAAACGAGTACTTTTGTTACTCGCTATTGAAATAGCATTATATGTTAGAGACCTTAATTACATCCAAAACCCGCATTCGCATTTTAGTAAAGTTCTTTATGAATGTTGCTAATAATGCCTATTTAAGAGGTTTGGCAGAGGAATTTCACGAGTCTACCAATTCGATTCGAAAGGAACTAAACAACCTACTTGAAGCTGGATATCTGGAGAAAGAATCCATTCAGAATAAAATTATTTACCGCGCCAATACCAATCACCCCTTATTTTCAACTCTTCAAAAAATTATCCGGCAGCACATCGGTTTAGATGCTATGGTGGAAATGATTTTACAGCGGATGGGAAATGTTGAGAAAGTAATTCTTATTGGTGATTATGCCGATGGTAAGGACAGCGGGATAATAGAAGTAATCTTGGTTGGGAATCAATTAAACGAGGAATATATTGATCAATTAGGAATAAAAATAGAAAAGGAAATCAAGCGGAAGGTGGTCTTTACTTGTAAAGAATTCCAAGATGTTGAAGGTTTAATTATTTACGAAGCAACTTAAGATTTTAAAAATGCCTTGGTATGTAATTTATACGAAACCCAGAAATGAAAAGAAAGTAACCGAAAGGTTGCAAAGTATTGGTATAACCGTTTATTGTCCGCTTATTACAGTAGTAAAACAATGGTCGGATCGCAAAAAGAAAGTACAAGTGCCACTTTTCAATTCGTATGTGTTCGTTCAAATAGAAGATAAAAATAGGGAAGCAGTTTTTCAAATCAGTGGTGTGATACGCTATTTATTTTGGTTGGGAAAGCCTGCTGTAGTTAGGGAAGAAGAGATTGCCGCTTTACAAGAAAGTTTGAAAGATACCATGTCTTCCTTCGAAGTAAGAGGAATTAATGTTGGAGATAATGTAAACATTCCAAGCGGTCCTTTTCAAGGGAAAGAAGGAATAGTAAAACAAATTAATAAAAACAGTTTGCAATTAATTCTGAAAGAATTGGGCGTATTCATTACCCTAGTTAAGGAAGATATAAAGTAAACAAAACCGATACGAAGGTTGTTTACGTTGGTTCCAATGGTGGGACTGATGAGGCGAAGCCGTTTAAAAAGCAACCATTTCTCATTCAAATAAAATAGAGCAAAACTAAACAATAGCAGTCTTAAATTTCGATTGGACTATCCTAAAAAAGTTACTAATTAATAAAAATCAAGAGCATGAAAAAAATACTAATCACAGGCGGCGCAGGATTTATAGGGTCACATGTAGTTAGAAGATTGGTAAAAAACTATCCTCAATATCAAATCTATAATTTAGACGCATTGACTTATGCTGGAAATCTCGAGAATATTGCGGATATCGAAAACGAATCCAATTACGAATTTATAAAAGGCGATATCGTCGATGCAGCCTTTATCAATAAACTATTCGAACAACATCAGTTTGAAGGGGTCATTCATTTAGCTGCCGAATCGCATGTGGATCGTTCCATTACCGATCCGCTTTCGTTTGTAAAAACAAATGTTATCGGCACTATGAATTTATTAAATGCGGCCAAAGAAATTTGGAAAGGCAACTTCTATGGGAAACGCTTCTACCATGTTAGTACCGACGAAGTGTACGGAACTCTAGGCGCAACCGGATTGTTTACAGAAACCACGCCTTATGCACCTAATTCCCCGTATTCTGCTTCAAAAGCAAGCTCTGATCATTTCGTGAGAGCTTATGGAGAAACCTACGGATTGCCGTATGTGATTACCAACTGTTCGAACAATTACGGTCCGAATCACTTTCCAGAGAAATTAATTCCACTTTTGATCAACAATATTTTGACCGACAAACCTTTGCCAGTTTACGGCGACGGGAAATATACGCGCGATTGGCTTTTCGTAAAAGATCACGCTGTTGCGATTGATTTGGTTTTCCATGAAGGATTAAACCATGAAACGTACAATATTGGCGGATTCAACGAATGGCAAAACATCGACTTAGTTCGGTTACTTTGCCAAAAAATGGATGCCAAATTGGGCAAACCAGCCGGAACGTCAGAGCAATTGATTACGTATGTGAAAGACCGTCCAGGTCACGATTTGCGGTACGCTATCGATGCCAACAAAATCAATAAAGAATTAGGTTGGGAACCCTCCGTAACTTTTGAAGAAGGATTGGAGCAAACCATCGATTGGTATCTAGACAATTCCGATTGGCTGAACAATGTTACCAGCGGAACTTATCAAAAATACTACGAGAACCAATACCACTAATTCGGATATTCTAAACGAAACTCATGGATTCCAATACTGATTTTTCGAAACCTAAAATTATTCAGCTCCCCAAAATTTCGGATTTACGAGGGAACCTTTCTTTTGCTCAAAATTCAGATCAAATCCCATTTGAAATCAAACGGGTATTTTGGATTTATGATGTTCCCGGTGGAGAAACACGTGGAGGTCATGCTTTTAAAACCCAAGAAGAAGTCATCATTGTCATCAGCGGCAGTATCGATATTGTGGTTGTTGATCTTAACGGAGACGAAACGAAATTTAGCTTAAACCGTTCGCATTCGGGATTGTATATTCCAGCTTTGCATTGGCGCCATTTGGAAAATTTTTCCACCAATTCGGTATCGGTTCATTTGTCGAATACTGATTTTGACGAATCCGATTACATTCGTGATTTTCAACAGTTTAAAAATCTAAATTAGATGAAAACAGCAACGGTTTTTGATTGTTCGGTAGTAACCTTACCAAAAAATCACCAGTTAAACGGAAATTTAACCGCCATAAGTAACGGTGTTGAAGTGCCTTTTGATGTCAAGCGTGTGTATTATTTATACGATATCCCAGGTGGTTTTAGCCGTGGTGGTCACGGACATAAGGATTTGCAACAGCTCATTGTGGCACTAAGTGGAAGTTTTGATTTGATTGTAGATGATGGCAATGTAAAACGAACGTTTCACCTTTCCCGACCCAATATGGGAATCTACATGCCATCGGGTTTGTGGCGAGAATTGGATAATTTTTCAAGCGGCTCCATCTGTTTTGTATTGGCTTCCCACGAATATGACGAAAACGACTATTTTAGAGAATATGATAAATTTGTGGAATGGAAATCTGTGA
>CALPUN020000165.1 GCA_943326765.2 Bifidobacterium breve
CTATTATTTTATGGGACTATTCGGTATTCAAGGCATCGTAATGGCACATGCAGTAACCTACTTCATCTATTTGGTGGTATTGGCTTCTTATTTTAGAAAAAGTTTGTTTTAATTCTGCTATGCTACCAATCCAATTCTGTTCTTCAATACAACAAAAGTGAAGAGCTGTCAATTGTTTCAAGAGGTTTCATTCTAAATTGGGAAGTTAGAACCTGGTGGAACGTGCAACGTACTAGTACTATTCGTTTCTCAGTTATTTAGGGTTTCTACAACGGTGTTTTTGATAGTGAAATCCTTAAACGAAATCAATTCATTCTACAAGTTAAAGAAATGCCATAAAAAAAAGGATGTCGCTAGACATCCTTTTTTTGGTATAATAACTAATCTAAAATATTATAAAGCTATTATGATAAACTCACTTCGTCTGTTAGCTTGGTGTTCTTCTTCCGAACATTTTACGCCGTTAGCACATTTATTAACTAACTGAGTTTCTCCGTATCCTTTTCCGTTTAGACGACTGGTGTCAATTCCGTTTTTAACCAACCATTCTATAGTAGATTTTGCTCTTCTATCAGATAGTTTTTCATTGTATTTAAACGTTTGACGGCTATCGGTATGCGAACGCACATCGATTTTCATAGTAGGATATTGTTTCATAACATCCAATATTTTTTCCAATTCCAAGGCAGCATCTTGACGGATATTCCATTTATCTAAGTCGAAATAGATGATTTTGATTCCGAACGCTTTCGCTAAATCGTCACCCACAGCAACTGGTTTCACTTTTTTCTCTAATTGAATAGGCAATTCGGTTTTTCCAGTTTCTTTTGCGATATTGATTTTTTGTTCTTTGGTTTCGTAGATTTCTTTTTCCGCTCTCACATAGTAGGCTTTACCACATTCCACCATATCAAAACTGTAGAAGCCTTTGTCGTCCGACATTACTTCTTTGATTTTATTGAATTTATCATCAAACAAAGTCACTTTAGTATTTGGAAGAATTTCCCCAGTTTCTAAGTCGGTTACAATTCCAGAAAGCAATTGCTCACAAATTAATTTTCTAGTTTCTAGGAATTTATAAATATCATCAAATCCTTTTCCACCATCTCTATTAGAAGATAAAAATCCCTTTCTAGTTTTGGTGTCAATTAAATAAGCGAAATCATCTTGTGGTGAATTGGCTGGCGTACCAATATTCAGTGGTTTATCAAATGTTCCGTCAGCATTTAGTCTTGACATGAAGATATCTAACCCACCCAAACCTGGATGACCATCTGAAGCAAAATACAATTCGTTTTCATTGGTTAGCATTGGAAACGTTTCTTTCCCTTCGGTATTGATTGTAGTTCCTAAATTTTCAGGAGTTCCAAAAGAACCATCGTCGTTGATTTTTACTTTCCACAAATCGGATTGACCGTGAGTTCCAGGCATATCAGAAGCAAAGTATAAGGTTTTTTCATCCGGACTCAACATTGGATGTGCAACGCTATAACTGTCGCTATTGAAAGGCAATTCTGTTGCATTCAACCAATGATTGTCTGTTAATGTAGCTTTGTAAATTTTCAATAAAGTAATTCTGTTAGCATCTTTACCTTTGGTTCCGTTATTGAAATTGTTACGAGTAAAGTACATTGTTTTACCATCATTAGTAAAAATAGGAGTAGCCTCGTGAAATTTGGAATTCACATTTTTAGCAAATTTCTCAGGAGCGGCTAAACCACCTTCAGGAGTTGGATCGGCAGAATACATGTTCGTAAAATACTGATTGGTCCATTTGTGTTTCTTTTTTGCAAAATTCCCGGTATCTCTAGAGGAAGTAAAAACCAATTTGTTAGTGGAGAACGCGCTTCCATAATCGGAGTAAGCCGAATTGATTCCAGCATCTTCAATGTTATACCGTCCAGAATTGGCTTTGATTTCGTCCATGTAATTCTGTTTGTCTTTGAAAATTTTACCTCTAATATCTTCCGGAGCTTTTTGGTTAAAGAGCAGCATCATTTCGTCGGCTTTCTTATAGTTTCCTAAAGATTTTAACGCTTGAGCATAACGGTAGTAATACTCTGGAGCAACTTCTGTTTTCATATCGAACAATTCACCATACCACTTGGCCGCTTTTTCTAAATTAGCGTTAAAGTAGTAGGCATTTCCTAATTTTTGAAACATGTCAGCCGATTTATATCCTTTTTCAGCGACACGCTCGAATGTTTTCGTTGCATCAATATAGGCGTATTTATCGTACTGCTTGTTGGCTTTTTTTATCGCCCCACTTTGAGCAAAACCAGACGAGGTTGCTAGACTCAAAAACGTTATAAAAAGGATTACTTTATTTTTCATGATGTTTTAGTTTTAGAAGAATCTTGGGGACACAATTTTGTTATAGTTATTGAATAATTCGTAACGTAAGAATACCTCATGTGAACCTGAATTATACTTTCTAAGTTTGGTGGTTTCTAAATCATATCCATAACCAACATACAAACCGTCGCTTACTTGAAAACCAGCAAGTCCACTTACAGCTGCATCCCAACGGTAGGCTACCCCAACAACAAATTTATCATAGAACATAAAGTTTCCAGAAACGTCAACTTGTAGCGGAGAACCTGTAACTACTTTGGTCAAGATAGCAGGTTTGAATTTAATCTCATTGCTTAGGTCGAATACATGACCAGCGATTAAGTAAAAATTCATACGTTCTTTAAAAATAGCCACTTGATTGTCGTCATAGCGATTGGTCTGAATCATATTTGGTACTGAAAATCCGATATAGTTTTTATTAGAATGCAAGTAAATACCAGCGCCAATATTAGGTGTAAATTTATTAAAATTAACCAAGTTTGGGTCATTTTGTTGTTTAGCATCTAATTTTGAAACATCTAGGTTGAAGAAATTTCCGGTAGCTTTCACTCCAAAAGACAATTTATAGTCTTCTGATGTTTGAACAGTATAGGAAACATCAGCAGAGATGGTGTTTTCATCAGTAGGTCCAATTCGATCATTGATGAATGAAAGTCCAACAGCTAAATTAGTATTATTTATAGGAGTATTTAACGATAGGACATTCGAAACAGGGGCTCCATCTAAACCGACCCATTGTGTACGATGCAATCCAAATATACTTAGAGCTCCTCTAGACCCGGCATAGGCGGGGTTGATATTGATTGTATTGTACATATATTGCGTGAATTGGGCATCTTGCTGCGCAAAACTCGCTGCTCCTGTCAACATCAAAACGAATAGTAGTATTCTTGTTTTCATTAGTTTCTTGTTTTTAACCTGAGGGTGGTTAACCCTCAGGAGTTAGATTTGAGTTTGGTTATTTGGTTAGGTATAAATAGCCTTCTTTATGATTGTTATTACCTTTTGCATCAGTATAATTAATGATGTAGAAGTAGGTTCCAGTAGGTAATTCAGCTGATTTAGCAACAGTAAGTCTTCCTTCAGATTCTCCTTTGAAGGCTCGAGCATTATTGTCATATTGTTTTGTTTCGTAAACCAATACACCCCAACGATTGTATATTTCCACACTATTTGTCGGGAAACAAGTAGTGTCTTCAAGATTCTCAATGAAGAAGAAATCATTAAATCCGTCTAGATTTGGTGTTACAGCATTGTGAACAATTACGATACATGTTCCAGCAGGTTCAACAGTACAGTCGTCATCAACGGTCATGGTTACTTCAACGCTTGTAGTACAACCACCGTTGATTACCACATAATTGAATAGGTGATCACCGGTTGGTACTTGATATGGACTAAATACGGATCCATCTAAATTCAAAGCGACAGTAGCATCAGTAGTTGACCAAGTTCCATTTGTCAAAGTACCTGCAGGTAAGTATTTAGTCAAATCAAATGTAACAGCTATATCATTGTTACAATTAGCATCTGTGCTACTTACTTGAATAGTAGCAGAAGGAGTAACAGTTACGTTTTGAGTAGTTGTTATACTATTTCCATTACCATCATTGAATGTCCAAGTGATTAAATAATCACCAGGAGTTGTATATGACAACGGATCGGAAGTGGTAGCAGTTATTGTACCTACGCAAGTATCATTCGTTGTTGGAGCAGGAACAGTAATCGAACATACAGCATTTAACGAAGTCAACACTGGTGTATCAGGAGCAGTAGTGTCATCTACAATCACTGTTTGATTGGCAGAGAAACTGTTTCCATTACCATCGTTGAATGTCCAGTGAATTATGAAAGTACCTTGTGTGCTGTAAGTTAACGAATCAGAAGTAGTTCCAGTTACTTGTCCAACGCACGCATCAGTTGCGATTGGTGGAGTAGCAGTGGCCGAACATTGTCCAGTTACGTTAGCCAATACAGGAGTTACAGGAGCCGTAGTATCCTCAACGATTACGTTTTGGTTTACAGTGATGCTGTTCCCATTACCGTCATTGAAAGTCCAGTGAATTACAAATGTACCTTGAGTTGAATAAGTCAACGGATCAGAAGTAGTAGCGGTTAAAGTACCAGCACAAGTATCTGTAGTTGTTGGAGCCGAAGCAGTAGCGGAACATTGTCCGGTTACGTCAGCCAATACAGGACTTACAGGAGCCGTAGTATCATCTACAATCACATTTTGATTTACGTTGGTAGTGTTCCCATTACCGTCATTGAAAGTCCAGTGAATTACAAATGTACCTTGAGTGTTGTAAGTCAACGGATCAGAAGTAGTAGCGGTTAAAGTACC
>CALPUN020000166.1 GCA_943326765.2 Bifidobacterium breve
CCGTATCATTTTTAACAACGTAATTGACCGAACCCATAATCACTCGGTAAATATCTTCCCCAAACAACACTAATGTCATTACAATTTTAGGGATATAAACTAAAAGTAGCAAACCCATAGTCACCATGGTTTGCTGGGTTTGTCCAACGGATCTGTCGAATTTTGTAAAAGAATAAAGGAGAAATACAAATAACAAAGCGCTCAGCACTTGGTAAGCGGTCACCAATCCTTTCGTTTTAAACAAAGTCTTAAAAGCTTGAAAAGCATAATATTCAATAAACAGTAAGACTAGTAGAATAATGAAAAAGCGAAAGAGCATAATAGTATTTTTAAGCAAAATAACAAATTAATAAAACGGAAGGTGTTATTGTTTAATAAAATTTAACGAAAGTTCCTTTTCAAACTAATGTTAGTCCTTTATTAAGGTGCTTGTATATCCCTTTTTTAATCAATACAGCAAAATCCTTCAATACAAACCGTTTCAAACTAGGCAATGGTCGTGTGTTTTTCAATTTTTTTTCTACGATTCAGAACCTGCACAGCAACGAGAGCCGAATCTGAATAGTCGAATGTTGGAATACATCACATAGAATGTTGCCTGTTTATTTAGAAAACGTGCGCACTCAAAATTGAAGTTAATAAAGCAATTCTAAAATCAGACTAAACAGTAGCTTCTCGGCACAAAGGCCTAATCTGACGGCAAGGTATTCGGCAAATGGCTCGCTCCATTTTCATTCGCCGGTCATGGAATAAATCCATTTTACCTCGTACAGAGGTTATAATTTCGTTAAAAAACGAATCTCTGAAACCGCTATTTTTTAGTTTGATTTCCTTATTTTTACCAACAAATTGAATGCTATGTCTGCTCAAAAACGCTTATTCTTACTCGATGCTTATGCCTTAATTTTTAGAGGGTATTACGCTTTTATAAAAAACCCAAGAATCAATTCAAAGGGATTGGATACCTCCGCTATTATGGGGTTTATGAACTCCCTGATGGATGTTATTAAAAGAGAAAAACCCGATCATTTGGCGGTAGCATTCGATAATGGCGGAAGCGATCTTCGCAACGAAATTTATCCCGAATACAAAGCGCATCGCGATGCCACCCCGGACGCTATCAAAATTGCCGTTCCTTATATTCAAGAGCTTTTAAAAGCCATGCACATCCCGATTATCGAGGTAAAGGGTTTCGAAGCCGATGATTTAATTGGAACTATCGCCAAACAAGCCGAAAAACAAAACTATCAGGTCTTTATGGTAACGCCCGATAAAGATTTCGCGCAATTGGTTTCTGAAAATATTTTTATGTACAAACCCTCCCGGATGGGCAATGGTATCGAAATATGGGGCGTGCCCGAAGTACTAGAAAAATTTGAAATCGAACGCCCCGAGCAAGTGATTGATTTTCTGGGAATGATGGGCGATGCTGCCGATAACATTCCCGGTTTACCAGGAGTTGGCGAAGTAACTGCTAAAAAATTATTGAAAGAATTTGGTTCGATGGAGAATTTGTTGGCCAATACGGATCAGTTAAAAGGTTCGATGAAGGAAAAAATCGAAGCCAACAAAGAAAAAGGATTGCTGTCTAAAACCTTAGCTACGATTCTCTTGGATTGCCCTGTTGTCTTTGATGAAACTGATTATGAACTATCAACACCTGATGTCGATAAGACCGATGCGCTTTTCAACGAATTGGAATTCCGAAGAATGGCGGAACAATTTGACGCTATTTTCAAAAAAGGCGGAACGGTATCGGCTACTCCAACTGTAGATGAAACCAAATTGTACCGAAAACAGCAACCTAAAAACGAAGACCAATTCGATTTGTTTGGAAGTGCTATTGCAGATGATACTTCCGAAACCACACGCCACCAATACTACACTACTTTAGAAAATACCGAGCATACCTATCAAAACGTTCAAGGCGATTTGGGAGTGAAATTGTTACTTCAGAATTTACTCCAACAAAAATCCGTTTGTTTTGATACCGAAACTACTGGGTTGGATGCCTTGCATGCCGAATTGGTGGGAGTGGCTTTTTCGTATGAAAAAGGAACAGGATACTATGTTCCATTTCCTGAAAACCAAGCCGAAGCCAAAACGTTGTTGGAGAAATTTATTCCTTTTTTTGAGAATGAAAGCATTGAAAAAGTAGGGCAAAATTTAAAGTATGATTTGAAAGTGCTTTCCAATTATAACATTGTCGTAAAGGGCACTTTGTTCGATACCATGATTGCGCATTACCTTATCAATCCCGACATGCGCCACAACATGGATATTTTGTCGGAAACCTATTTGAAATACGCTCCAAAATCTATTGAAGATTTGATTGGTAAAAAAGGAAAAAACCAAAAGTCGATGCGCGAAGTGCCGCTAGAAGACATTAAAGAATATGCAGTAGAAGACGCTGATGTAACGCTGCAATTGAAAGGGTATTTCGAACCCATTTTAGTGTCCACAGAAACCAAAAAGTTATTTGATGAAATCGAGATTCCTTTAGTTTCTGTGCTGGCTGCGATGGAAACCGAAGGCATTCGTTTGGATGTGGATTTTCTGAAATCGCTTTCTCATGAATTGGATACCGATATCAAAACCTTGGAAGCTAAAATTTATGAGATTGCGGGCGAAAAATTCAATTTGGCTTCACCAAAACAACTCGGCGGTATTTTATTCGACAAACTCCAAATTGGCGGTGCCAAACAAAAGAAAACCAAAACCGGACAATACGCCACTGGCGAAGAAATCCTTTCTTATTTGGCCAAAGACAATGAAATTGTAGCTGCTATTTTGGATTGGCGCTCGTTAGTGAAATTGCAAAATACATATGTCGAGGCTTTGCCTTCTCAAGTCGATGCCGTTACCAAACGCGTGCATACCGATTACATGCAAACCGTAGCCGCAACGGGGCGTTTGAGCTCAAACAATCCGAATTTGCAAAACATTCCGATTCGAACCGAACGCGGGCGTCAAATTCGGAAAGCGTTTATTGCCCGTGACGAAAATTTCACCTTACTATCAGCGGATTACTCTCAAATTGAATTGCGAATTATTGCGGCTTTGAGTGGCGAAGAAAACATGATTAAAGCCTTCCAAAACCATGAAGATATTCACAAATCGACCGCCTCAAAAGTATTCAATGTGCCTTTAGAAGAAGTTACTCGCGAACAAAGAAGTCATGCTAAAACCGTGAATTTTGGAATCATTTATGGTGTTTCTGCTTTCGGATTAAGCAATCAAACGTCACTTTCAAGAAGCGAAAGCGCCGCTTTAATTGAAGCCTATTACAAAACCTATCCGCGATTGAAATCTTACATTCAAGAACAAATAGAATTTGCTCGTGAAAACGGCTACGTGCAAACGATCTTAGGACGACGCCGGTATTTGAAAGACATCTATTCCCAAAATGCTATTGTTCGTGGTGGTGCCGAACGAAATGCAGTAAATGCTCCAATCCAAGGAAGTGCTGCTGATGTGATTAAAATCGCCATGATTAATATCTACAAGAAATTACAATCTGAAAACTGGAAAAGCAAAATGCTTTTGCAAGTACATGACGAATTGGTTTTTGATGTGCACAATTCGGAATTGGAAAAAATACAACCCATGATCAAATACGAAATGGAACATGCATTCACCATGGCGGTTCCGTTAGAAGTGGAATTAGGAATGGGGAAAGACTGGCTAGAAGCGCATTAATTCTTGGGGAAGGCGTCTCTGGAATTAATTCGTTGGAGCTGCTTTATCCTTTAAATGAAATCGGGCACGTCGCTATTCCTTATATCTACCTTCAATTGATAAGATCGTTATAAGTCGTTTTTTGAAGCATCAAAAGGGTTTAGTCTTTAATACAGCGAACCGAAAAACCAGCTGCTTTATTGAAGCTGTTTCTGTAAATATCGCCATAATTATAATAAAGGTAGCGGTCCCAAGCAATATTTGAAAAGTTATTGGAAGAACTCCACCAATAACCAAAAAATCCAGTGGTACTAAATGTCCCATTATCGTAACGATACCCACCCGGAAGGGCTTTAAAACCACTTTCATTAGTTGCTCCTGTATTGGGGGTTTCCCAATGTGCAGTACCTGTTTCTTTTATTTTACCTCCTGCAATGGTTTCACCACCCAGACAGCTGGTAAATGTTGTCCATTCCGTATCTGATGGAATGTGATACCCCTCTGGTGCTAATCCTCTTGAGTCAGTCACGGCATACCAATTGTATAATTTCCCATAAGTGGTTCCATTTAAAGTGGTATTTGCGAAATAACACCATGCCCCTGTGGTTAAGTTTGCCCATTCTGTAGGATCAGTTACTTCGGGAATAACCTCTCCATTTCGATATTTCGATACAATCAAATTCGTTTTTGTCCACGTTTGATTGCAATTCGTAACTGTTTGATAAATATGACCCTCAATATCCGTTACACTAGGACCAGTAACATTTATTACTTGGGTCATAAAACTCAATTCACTTCCGTAAGCAGTTCCTATACTATTGGTTGCGTAGGCTCTTGCGTAATAATTAGTATTGGCAGAAAGTCCTGCGATTGTACTTGTAAAACTCCCTGTTCCTGTACCGTTATTTGTTTTTGTAGACAAGGCAATCGTTGGATTTGCACTGGTGCTCCAAACAACTCCTCTTGCTGTTACA
>CALPUN020000167.1 GCA_943326765.2 Bifidobacterium breve
GGATTATTTGATAAATCCTTCTGATTGTGCTTTTTTCAATACAGCAGCAATTCCATTTTTGTTAATTATTTTTATTGTAGATGCAGCTACTCTAAGAGTAATCCATCTGTCTTCTTCTGGAAGATAAAAACGCTTTTTAACTAAGTTCACAGAAAACTTTCTCTTAGTTTTGTTCATCGCGTGAGAAACGTTATTTCCTACCGCTCTTTTACCTGTAAGGTCACAAACTCTTGACATTATGCTTATCTTTTATCGTTATTCAAATCGAGGGTGCAAAGAAAAGAAAAATAAACCTTACTGCAAAATAATTAAAGTACATTTTTTTCTTTTTTTTTATTTAGTTTTTAAAGGTAGAAAAGAATGCCCTTTATTGAGGAAAAACCTAGGGTTCAAATCTAATTAAAGGGCATTTTTTAAAATTTCTTTTTGCAGCAATTCTAAGCTTTTATTTACCGTTCTATCGATGACTTTTTCACGCGGTTGTCCGAAATTAAATTCGTGCACAACCACTTCATTTGCAGTGGCTAACGCAATAAAAACAGTACCGACCTCAGCGTCGGAATCACCTTTTGAAGGTCCGGCATTTCCTGTTGTCGCAATGGCATAATCAACTTGTAACATTTTCTGAACAGACAACGCCATTGCTTTTGCCACTTCGGAACTCACCACCGAATGCTTTTCAATCAACTCCTCGGAAATTCCAAGAATATTTATTTTAGCTTCAGTAGCATACGGAACTATGCTTCCTTTGAAATACTTAGAAGCTCCTGCTACCGAACTTATCACTTCCGCAATTTTACCTCCGGTACAACTTTCAGCCGTGGCTAATGTTTTGTTTTTTTGAGTTAATAACCGTCCTACAACCACTTCTACCGTTTCGTCTTCGTCAAATCCGACAATGATGTCGCCAATAATTTCAGTCAATGAAATCACATTCGTAGCAATCGCTTGTTCTAAGATTTCTTTATCAGTTCCTCTCGCCGTCAAACGTAGTCGCACTTTTCCTGGATTGGGCAAATAAGCCAACTTAATAAAAGTAGGCAATGCATTTTCCCATGCCTCGATGCGCTCCGCAATTTTGCTTTCTCCTTCGCCATAGGTAAGAATCGTTTTATGAAGAATATAGGGCCGCTTGTATTGGTTGACTACTTTCGGGATGATTTCGTTTTCGACCAAATATTTCATTTCATACGGAACTCCTGGTAAGGAAATAAAAACAGTTTGTTCCTTCTTCATCCACATGCCGGGAGCAGTGCCCATTTTATTGTGCAACACCGTACATTTAGACGGAACTAAAGCTTGATCTCTGTTTAATTGGGTGATGGGACGTTTGTAAAATCCTTCAATAATAGCCGTAACATGGGCTAAAACCGCTTCATTCACCACCAACGTATCTTCGAAATAATCGCAAAACGTATGCTTGGTGATGTCGTCTTTTGTTGGTCCCAAGCCGCCGGTAATCACGACCAAATCGACTTGATTTTGCAACCGAGCAAAGGTGTCTAAAATGTGCTGCTTTTCATCGGAAATGGAAATCATCTCGTGCACGGCAACTCCAATACGGTCTAGAGCCTTAGCAATGAAACCCGAGTTGGTATCGACAATTTGACCGATTAGAATTTCGTCTCCAATGGTGACTATGGTTGCTTTCATTTTGGATGTACGCTGTAGAATTTACGATTTACTATGTAACGAAGGTGTCCTAGCCCTGATGGTAACGGCATCCTTTTGTGCCGGGTTTCGGCATAAAAGATATAGTGTACAGCAGGATTAGCTTCTAGAAATCCTTACAATTCGAAATCTTTAGAAATTTCTTTCACCGCTTTTTCGATTTGAGATTCTACGCTATCGTAAGTGGCTTGAATTTCTTTTCGTTTGCCTTCGGCTTTAGTCCACGCTTCAATTTGCAGAATTTCCTCAAATGCCTGATCCATACCTAACAAATCCAAAGTTGGTTTTATTTTATGGGCATAACTGTAGGCTAATTTGTGTTCTTTGGTTTTGATACCGAGTTTGATTTGTGTTAAATCTTGTGGGATTTCGGTTACAAAGAGAGAGATAATTTGATTTACGAATTCTGGATCGTTATCCGAAAGTGCGTAAACTTTTGCTAGGTTGTAATTTAGGGCCATGTTATTTTACGTTAATTCTAAATAATTTCTTTTTTTCAAGATATCCTTCAAGGACATCATTGGGTTTGACTACGGCAACACCTTCGGGTGTTCCTGTAAAAATAATATCTCCAATTTTTAATGTAAAGTATTGCGAAACATGCGAAATCAGCTCGTCAATTTTCCATAACATCAAACTAGAATTACCCTTTTGTACCGTTTTTCCGTTGTTTGTCAGTTCAAAATTAATACTTTCTAGCGAACTAAAAATTTTTTTCGATATAAAGTCGCCAATCACCGCTGAACCGTCAAATGCTTTGGCTTTTTCCCATGGCAATCCTTTGTCTTTCAATTTTTTTTGCAAATCCCGTGCGGTAAAATCGATGCCTACACTAATCTCATCATAGTATTTATAAGCAAATTGAGGTTCTATGTATTTCCCGACTTTGTTAATTTTTACAATAATTTCAATTTCGTGGTGAATGTCCTCTGAAAATTCGGGGATTACAAACGGATGTTGCTTGAGCAAAACTGCCGAATCGGGTTTCATAAACACCACCGGTTCATCGGGTCGTTCGTTATGAAGTTCTTCAATATGATTGACGTAATTGCGTCCGATGCAAATGATTTTCATAGGTGTTGGTTGTTGGTTGTTGGTTGTTGGCGCGATTGAATCCATCAACCGTCAACAAACAACTATCAACTCAATTTATTATTCAGTTTTCTTAGCTTAATTGCCGTTAGTACTTTCTTGGTATACAAGGGGAAATCGGCATTTTGAATCCAGCCAAAATAACCGGGTTCATCTTCCAACACTTTTTCCACTTTGGCACCTTTGTGCTTTCCGAAAGAGAAAATCTCCTCTCCATCTTTGTCATACCCTATAAATCCGGCAAAATCAGCCGTACGTTTTCTGGTCGTGAATTCGGATAGTAATTTCATGTCATTTTCCAATTCCGGATACCGTTCCAATTGTGCTTTTAGTATTTCATAAGTAGCCATGGTATCGGCTTCAGCGGAATGGGCATTTTCTAGATTTTTTCCGCAGTAAAATTTCAAAGCCGCACTCAAAGTACGTTCTTCCATTTTGTGAAAAATAGTTTGTACGTCAACGGAAACTCTACTTTTCATATCGAAATCCAATCCGGCACGCAACAACTCTTCGGCTAAGAGCGGAATATCAAAACGATCGGAGTTAAAACCACCCAAATCGCTGTCTTTGATCATCGCGTAAACCTGTGGCGCCAACTCTTTAAAAGTAGGTTCCTGGGCCACTTTTTCATTCGTAATTCCATGCACAGCAATCACTTGCGGCGGAATCACCATTTCGGGATTCACCAACCAGGTTTTGCTTTCTTTATTTCCGTTTGGAAAAACTTTGAAAATAGAAATTTCTACGATGCGATCTTTGGCTACTTCAATTCCAGTAGTTTCTAGGTCGAAAAAGCAGATAGGTTTGTTTAATTTGAGTTCCATTATAAAATTTTAGGATTACAAATATAGTTTTTAGAATGGATAATCGACAATAGATAATGGATAATTCGAAAGTATCGTAATAGAAAAAGCCTCTTTTAACAAAGAGGCTTTTTTATCAATTATCAATTGCTAATTATTCCTTAAAAGGATCGGTTTTCGTCGAACGCTTCCATATAATCGGCTACGCGTTTCACGAAACTTCCTCCTAAAGCACCATCCACAACCCGATGGTCGTAACTGTGCGATAAAAACATTTTCTTACGAATTCCGATGAAATCTCCTTCCGGTGTTTCAATAACGGCTGGCACCTTTCTAATCGCACCAAGCGCTAAGATTCCTACTTGTGGTTGGTTGATGATCGGCGTTCCAAATACACTGCCAAAAGTACCAACATTAGTAACGGTATACGTTCCGCCTTGGGTATCGTCTGGTTTTAGTTTTCCGGCTTTCGCTCGGTTGCCTAAATCGTTCACCGCTTTTGCCATTCCTAATAAGTTCAATTGATCGGCGTTTTTGATGACGGGCACAATTAAATTCCCATTGGGTAAAGCAGCTGCCATGCCAAGGTTAATATTTTTCTTTTTGATGATGTAATCGCCGTCTACTGAAATATTCATCATCGGGAAATCCTTCAAGGCTTTCGCTACGATTTCCATAAATATTGGGGTGAAGGTCAATTTCTCACCTTCTCTTTTTTCAAACGCATTTTTATTTTTTTCTCTCCAATCCCAAATCGAGGTCACATCCACTTCAATAAATGATTGTACATGCGCCGACGTTTGGACAGATTGTACCATATAGCCCGCGATAAGTTTGCGCATTCGGTCCATTTCAACAATTTCATCCTGACCGTTTACTGATACTGGAACGGCCTTAGTTATTGGTTGTTGGGTGTTGGGTGTTGGTGCTGATGCTACTGGAGCAGCAACTGATTCGCTAACGGGCGCTGGTGCTGCGACCATTGGTGTTGCAACCGTTGGAGTTGGAGTTGCTACCGGAGCATTTCCTTTATTTTTCAGGTATTCTAAAATATCATTTTTGGTGACAC
>CALPUN020000168.1 GCA_943326765.2 Bifidobacterium breve
GTATGGGAAAAGCTTAAAGAAGACACCTTACCAAATTTGTTGCGTTCGTTACCCGAAGGAGCAACGATTCGTGCATGGGTTCCTGCCTGCTCCACAGGAGAAGAGGCCTATTCCCTAGCTATTATTTTTAGTGAGTTGATGGCTAGTGACTTTGAAAATAAAAACTTCAACATTCAAATTTTCGCAACGGATTTAGATCCTGAAGCAATTGAAAAAGCCCGGAAAGGTTTTTTCTCGCAGAGTAATGTTGATAATCTATCAAGGGAACGCCTGCACTCTTTTTTTACTAAACAGGGCACCAATTATCAGATTACCAATTCGATTCGGAAAATGGTAATTTTTGCCGTTCAAAATATCATTAAAGATCCACCATTTACTAAATTAGACCTAGTAAGCTGTCGCAATTTATTAATTTATTTAGAACCGGTACTGCAAAAGAAGATTATCTCATTATTTAGCTATAGCCTGAATACCAATGGGATATTATTACTGGGTAGCGCTGAAACACTAGGAGAATTTACAGGATTTTTTGAACCGATTGACCCTAAATTGAAATTGTATAAACGAACCAAACTAAAGTTTGCCCATAAATTTATATATTTTCCCAGCACTTTTTTGAACACAAATAAAACTAAAGCGGAAGTTACGATGACAACAACTAAAGTTACAGAAAACATTCAAACCCTTGCCGACCAAATCATATTGCAAAGCTATGCACCCGCTAGTGTCTTGGTAAACGATTCGGGCGACATCCTCTACATAACAGGACGGACAGGGAAATACCTAGAACCTCTTGCAGGTAAAGCCAACTGGAACATTCATGCCATGGCACGTCACGGATTACAAAAGGAACTCTTACTCGCCTTTCGGAAAAGCACCAATAACTTTCAACCCATCACTATCAACAACATAAAATTGGAAAATAATGGCATTCCTTTTTTTATCAATGTAATAGTACAGCGTATAGAAAGACCTGAGGCGTTAAAAAACATGATTATCGTTATTTTTAGCGATGCCGCTCCTTTGCAGGAAAAAGAGAGTGCAAAATCAAAAACAAGTAAAATGGGTTCTTCATCCCAGTTAAATGAGTTGGAAATAGAACTTCGTAGTAGCTTGGAAGAGCTTAAAGAAACTAAGGAAGAAATGATTACTTCCCAAGAAGAACTTAAATCTACTAATGAAGAATTGCAATCTACCAACGAGGAATTGCAATCTACTAATGAGGAGCTGACAACTTCAAAGGAAGAAATGCAAAGTATGAATGAAGAGCTTCAAACAGTAAATATCGAACTACAAAGGAAAATTGGTGATTTTGAACAAACAAACACTGATATGACCAATCTCCTGAATAGTACCGGTATTGCCACGCTTTTTCTGGACAAAGAATTAAACATAAGACGATTTACAAATGAAGTAAGTACAGTTTTTAAAATTCGCAGTTCCGATATGGGAAGGCCTATAAGCGAAATAGTAACCGATTTGATTTATCCAGAAATCGATGCCCATTGTAAACAAGTCCTAAAGAATCTAATTACCATAGAAACGATTATTAGTACCAATGATAGCAGATGGTATAATATACGAATTATGCCTTATAGAACAAGTGATAATCATATTGATGGCCTTGTGATTACTTTTTTTAACATCACCGTTAATAAGGCATTAGAATTAGAGCTGAAAGAGGCTAATAAAATAATTCAATCCAAAGAAAAAAATCTGCAGCATTCGGAAACTAACTACCGCAATTTTTTTGAATCTGCAAAAGAAGGAATTCTAATTATAGATTTTGAAGATGGCAAAATAAGGGATGTAAATTCATTCTTAGTCCAATTATTAGGGTATTCTAAAGAACAATTTCTAGAAAAAAAAATATGGGATATAGGGCTCTTTAAAGATATCATTGATAACAAGGATAAATTTTCAGAACTAAAGCAAAAAGAATTTATACGGTATGAAAACTTACCGATTGAAACTTCGGCAGGGCAAAAGATTAATGTTGAGTTTGTCAGCAACATTTATTCGATGAATAATCAAAAATTTATTCAATGTTTTATTCGGGAAATTTCAAAAAAATAATAGGATGTTCAAAATGAGAATCATTACTAGCGGGTTGGAATGATTATTTAGCTAAACCAATTAATAAAGCCCTATTTAAAAGAGTTAATTACTAAAAATATACGAACTAAAAACTAGATTTATGGTAGTAATTTAGAGATAAAAATTAAATAGAATGTATTATATTTACATTACATTATCTCTTAATAATCACACGTAAAAAAATAGAAGTCTATTTCTATTTTGTAACGATCAATCAATAAGACATCATTTTTAAGAGTAGAAAGAATTTCAGATTATGCAGACTATAATAATTTAGAATTTTTAAATTAATAAAGTATCAAGGCTATGAAAAAAACAACAGATACTTCTGCTCTTATCCGCCATAAAGCCGAAGAAGCACTACAAGAAAAACAGGCAACATCACCTTCAAATTTTTCGGAATCAGAAATTATTAGGCTTATTCATGAACTAGAGGTTCACCAGATTGAACTCGAAATGCAAAATGAAGAACTGCTTTTAGCAAAAGAACAAGCAGAAAAAGCCGCTCAAAAATATGCAGAATTGTTTTTATATGCTCCTGCGGGATATTTTACGCTCTCTAGGAGCGGAGAAATCCTAGAACTAAATCTTGTGGCTTCCCAAATTTTTGGTATAGAAAAACACGCTTTATTAAACCGTCAATTTGGGGCATTTGTTTCCGAGGATACCCGACCAATATTCAATGAGTTTCTTGAAAATATTTTTAAGTTTCATACTAGAAGCTCCTGCGATATCACTCTCGACACCAACCTTAAGGTATCAAAATACCTAAACCTTTCCGGTATTCATAAAGTAAACGGGGAAGAATGTCTCTTAACGGTTGTCGATATTTCGCAAAGCAAGCAAATGGAAATCGAATTAAGTAATGCAATAGCGCAAGCCGAAGATGCCAGTAAAGCAAAATCGGATTTTCTGGCCAATATGAGCCATGAAATTAGAACACCATTAAATGGAATTATTGGTTTTACCCATCTTTTAATGAATACAGAGATGAATCACAACCAATTAGAATACATGGATGCCATCAATGAATCGGCCACGATATTAAAAGGTATTATTAATGATGTTTTAGATTTATCCAAAATTGAATCTCGAAATTTAGAATTGTATATTGAAAAAATTGATCTCTTAGAATTGGTGCACCATGTTGTTTTCCTATTCAAACATCAAGCTTCTCAAAAACGAATAGATTTGATTTTAAAAATTGATGATGCTGTTCCTCAGTATATTTTTACAGATTCGGTACGGTTGAAACAGATTCTAATTAACTTACTAGGAAACGCCTTAAAATTTACTTCTTTTGGCCAAATAGAATTAGATCTTATTCAAATTAAAGCTGCGAAAAAAAATGAAACAACCTTGCAATTTTCAATAAAGGATACTGGTATAGGAATAAAACTGCAAAATCAAGAAAAAATATTCCAGTCTTTTATTCAAGAAGACAACTCAACGAGTCGAAAATTTGGAGGTACTGGGTTAGGATTATCCATTACCAATCAACTTTTAGGGTTAATGAACAGCAAATTGCAACTGACAAGCGAATTTGGGAAAGGCAGTAACTTCTACTTTATTCTTGATGTAAAAAAATCCAACACTAAAAATAAGCTAAAAAAAATAATTGAGAAATCTTCGGAAAACAAAATTAACGCAATAAAAACGGAGAAAACAATCCGTATATTAGTCGTTGAAGACAATAGAATCAATATGCTTTTAACAAAAAAGCTTCTCGAAAAGATAGTTCCCAATAGTATTATTTTTGAAGCTAGCGATGGAAATGAAGCGATAATGATGTTCCATAAAGAGGAACTAGATTTAATTCTTATGGATGTTCAAATGCCAATAAAAAACGGCTATGAAGCGACTATCGAGATTAGAAAAATAAATCCTGCAGAAAATATTCCAGTAATAGCATTAAGTGCTGGAATTTTAATGGAAGATAAGCAACGATGTTTTGATTCAGGAATGAACGATTTTATATCAAAACCAATTGTTGAAGATGAATTGCAGCAAAAAATAGCACAGTGGATATAAGAAATAAAATAAGTTGCCTTTTTCGCTCCACATAACACCATTTTGAATTATTGCATGCCCGGAGTTGTATAACAGGGCCTTATTACGTCATCCCCGTTTGCTGATTTTTGATGAAGCTACCTCAGCATTAGATTCCATTACCGAAGTAGCAATCACGCAAACCATCCGCAGTATTTCCTCCAAAAAAGATCAAATCACCTTGATGATTGCTAACCGTTTGAGCACTATCAATCACGCTGAGATGATTTTCGTTCTTGAACAAGGACAAATCATTGAGCAACGCCAACACCAAAAATTACTGGAAGAAAAAGGTTTGTATTACGCCATGTGGCTTCAACAAATAGGGGAACGACAATAGAACGATTTGTTGATTGGATTGCAAATCTTTTAGGATAATAGCAGAGTTACTGAATATCTTCATGTTTCTTCAGTCGCAATACTAGCTGCGAATAGTTACTTTGACTATTCCTATTCTTTTGGCACAC
>CALPUN020000169.1 GCA_943326765.2 Bifidobacterium breve
ACGAAGGATTGCCTGGCGTTCGCATTGCCTCCGGTTCTTTGGGACAAGGCATGTCAGTAGCCATTGGTGCTGCTCAAGCCAAAAAATTAAACAAAGATCCGCATTTGGTTTATAGCTTGCACGGCGATGGCGAATTGCAAGAAGGTCAAAATTGGGAAGCCATCATGTATGCTTCAGCAAAAAAAGTAGACAATCTGATTGCTACCATCGACTTAAACGGAAAACAAATTGACGGAACCACCGATGAAGTTTTGAACATGGGAAGCATTCGCGCAAAATTTGAAGCTTTTGATTGGGAGGTACTCGAAATTAAAGAAGGAAACAATTTGGAAGCTATTCTAAACGGCATGACTGAAGCACAATCAAAAACTCGAAAAGGAAAACCCGTTTGTGTCTTATTGCACACCGAAATGGGGAATGGTGTCGATTTTATGATGTACAGTCACGCGTGGCATGGAAAAGCACCAAACAACGAGCAATTGGCTTCTGCCTTGGCTCAAAACCCAGAAACTTTGGGCGATTATTAAAAAATGGAAGCTCCATTAATTATAAAAATACTGAAATAAATTCAGCATAAAAATGAAAAAATATACAAATACAGGCAGTAAAGATACCCGATCGGGTTTTGGTGCTGGAATGACCGAACTGGGAAAAACAAATGAAAACGTCGTGGCCTTGTGTGCCGATTTGATTGGCTCGCTAAAACTAGACGATTTCATCAAAAACAATCCGGAACGGTTTTTTCAAATTGGAATTGCCGAAGCCAATATGATTGGAATTGCAGCGGGATTAACCATTGGTGGGAAAATACCTTTCACAGGAACTTTCGCTAACTTTTCTACGGGAAGAGTTTACGATCAGATTCGACAATCAGTAGCTTATTCTGATAAAAATGTAAAAATTTGCGCTTCACATGCCGGATTAACTTTAGGGGAAGATGGCGCGACGCATCAAATTCTAGAAGATATTGGCTTGATGAAAATGCTCCCTGGTATGACCGTAATCAATACGTGCGATTACAACCAAACTAAAGCAGCAACTTTGGCGATAGCCGATTATCACGGACCGGTTTATTTGCGTTTTGGGCGACCTGTAGTTCCTAATTTTACTCCTGAAAACGGAACGTTTGAAATTGGAAAAGCAGTGCTTTTAAATGAGGGTTCTGACGTTACTATCGTCGCTACAGGGCATTTGGTTTGGGAAGCCTTATTAGCCGCTGAAGCCTTGGAAGCCAAAGGAATTTCGGCGGAAGTCATCAACATCCATACGATAAAACCATTGGATGAAGCCGCCATTTTAAAATCGATTGGCAAAACTAAATGTATTGTTACTGCTGAAGAGCATAACATTATGGGCGGACTTGGGGAAAGCATTTCGAGAGTATTGGCCTTGCAAAACCCAACACCACAAGAGTTTGTAGCGGTTCAAGATAGTTTTGGAGAATCGGGAACACCCGAGCAGTTGATGAATAAATACCAGCTGAATCACCAAGCCATCGAAGCCGCCGTTGAAAAAGTAATAAAACGGAAATAATACTTCCCCCTAAATAAAAATAAAAAACCGTCTCCAGTTTAATGAAGACGGTTTTTTTTATAGGAGTATGAAATCGTTATGGATGACAAGTCGGATCTAAGTAATTCTTTTTACCGGAAGTACAAACCGGAATCTCGTTAAAAGGAAAAGGCAAACCTGTTGCTGGATTTTTGATTTCAACCTTTGTAAAAACACCATCACCATCGTCATCGTAATCTAAATAATCTTGAATGCCATCGCCATCCGAGTCGTCATTGGTAAAAACCCCATCATGATTGGTATCTTCATCGTTAGAGAACACGCCATCTCCGTCTTGATCTGCTGAAGACACATCGTATAATTTAAAACTAAAAATTAGAGGGGAATACCCAGGTATTTTGATGACCCCGTTTTGATCTGTTTGTGTTTTATTAAAATATCCAAGTCCGGAAGGAATAAACATCACTCCCGCGCCAAAATCAGAATACGAAACCGGATCATTTCCAGAAGCTGGATTTACAACCCCTGATTTGAATAACGGGAAGATCTCTCCCCATCCTTGAATTAATTTATCCAAACCAAAAAAAGAAGTTGGGTAAGGATTATATTCAAAGTCTTTGTTTGCTAGAATGATCACTTTAGCGTTGGTAATTGGATCAACATAGTCTTCCAACACTGGATTTCCATAACTATCCAGAATTATATTTCCAAGGCTATCTTTTTTTGGCGTTTGTTTATAAACATACTGCAAGTAAGAGCCTCTATACGATGTCAATACACCATCCACACGAGAAGGAGCTTTCCCCGAAGCAAAATCTTCTCTAAGTTTTAGGTAATAAATTTTATAGATTTTGCTGTTTAGCGTAACTTCTTTAAACAATAATTTCGGAAAAGTGGCACCATTTAAAAGCGTCATGATAGCGGAGTGATTCGTATCGCCGGCTTCTATTTTAGTCATGGTCACATCTTGATTGCTAGTAACCTCAAGATAATGAGTATTTAAAAAATCTTCTATGGTTGTGATATCTGTAGCATACTGTTCATCAAAATCACGAAGTGCGGTAGAAGTGGGAGTATCTACATTGTTGCATGAAAATAAAGTAACGACAGAACATAAAACAATAAAATAAAACTTAAATTTGTTCATTAGAGCTAATTTTTGAGTGCGCAAGATACAATATTGATTTATTTTTGTAAACTATTTAACGCCGAATTTAGAAAAAACATGAGAGTCGATAAATATTTATGGTGCGTGCGGTATTACAAAACGAGGAACATGGTTACTGAGGCTTGCAAAAAGAATCACATCACTGTTAATGGCCAAGTCGCTAAGCCTTCGAAGGAAGTTTTTCCGACGGATAAAATTACGTTTCGCAAAGATCAGATTACACAAACGCTTACTGTATTAGACGTTCCTCCCAACCGTGTGGGCGCCAAGTTGGTTGACCTGTATCGAAAAGACGAAACTCCGTTGGAAGTTTTTCAGCATTTAGAATTGTTGAAATTATCCAAAGAACATTATCGCAAGACCGGGGAAGGCCGACCAACAAAAAAAGACCGAAGAGATCTTAGTGATTATGCGACCGATAATGAAGAGGCTTTGGAAGATTGAATAAAATTAGTACTAAATCTGAAATAATGAATCCGAATATCATATTGACCCACCAAGAGATAGAGCACAAAATCAAAAGAATTGCTTATCAAATTTATGAAACTTTTGTAGAGGAGAACACTATAGTAATTGCTGGTATTTCAAAAAACGGCTTTGTTTTAGCCGAAAAAATAAGTGTTGCTTTGGAACAGATTTCGCCTATAACAGTAGTTTTATGCGAAGTGTTTATCGACAAGCAAAATCCGAGGAATCCAATTACTACGTCGATCCCAAAAGAAGGATATGAAAATAAAGGATTGGTTTTGGTGGATGATGTTTTAAATTCAGGGACTACTTTGGTTTTTGGGGTTAAGCATTTTTTAGAAGTGCCGCTCAAAAAATTTAAGACGGCTGTTTTAGTGGATCGAAATCATAAAAAGTATCCGGTAAAAGCTGATTTTAAAGGAATTTCTTTAAGCACTTCCTTGCAAGAACACGTTCAAGTCGTCTTTAATACCAAAGGAGATTTTGCTTACTTAGAGTAGTAATTCCGCAATCGCTTGCACAACTTCCTCTTTAGATTTTCCGTCACAATTTAGAGTATGTTTCGCAAATCTGTAAAAGTAATTCCTTTCTAAAAGATGTTGGCCAACAAACGCCTTAAGTTCTTCCGAATCTAGCGCTGCTATTAGAGGTCGCTTGGCTTTATTTTTAGACAACCTACGGGTTAATTCCGCAACCGAAAGATTGAGATAGACCGAAATCACAGTTGGGTCTTGAAGTAGCTCGTGATTGTTTGCGTAACAAGGAGTTCCTCCTCCCAAACTTAGAACAAAACCATCCGAAGCCTGCAATAGTTGTTTTAAAATCTCATTTTCTCTTTTTCTAAAATAGAGTTCTCCTTTTTCTTTGAAGAGGGATGGGATCGTTTTTTTCTCGATATTTTCTATAACAAGATCCAAATCTTGGAACGGCAAGTGAAGTTTTTTTGCCAACAATGCCCCTATTGTTGACTTACCAGAACCCATATACCCGAGCAAAATTATTTTATTCATGACAATAAAACCTTATATACTAAGGCATTAAAAGTAAATATTAAAAAAAGGCAAATTTAAAATAAAATTGCTTTGAAAAATTAATAATAAGGTCTTATATTTGCACCCGCATTGGAGAAAAGAAAATTGACTTGATAGCTCAGTTGGTAGAGCACATCACTTTTAATGATGGGGTCCTGGGTTCGAGCCCCAGTCAGGTCACAAATTCTTACTTTTTTCCAATACCGACTTGATAGCTCAGTTGGTAGAGCACATCACTTTTAATGATGGGGTCCTGGGTTCGAGCCCCAGTCAGGTCACAAAAAGTCGTTCGCCAAGGTGAATGGCTTTTTTTTATTTAAGGCTACGTGGAGAAATTGGTAGACTTGCCAGCTTGAGGGGCTGGTGTTCGTAAGGACGTGTGGGTTCGAATCCCATCGTAGTCACGAATGAATACT
>CALPUN020000170.1 GCA_943326765.2 Bifidobacterium breve
AAGGTGTAAAAGCAGATATCATTATTTAAAAGACCTCGATGAAAATTCAGAATTTATTTTTCAGAATAAAGCATTAAAAACCAACTATAAATTCATCATGAAATTTATTGCAAAAGGTGTTTTTGTTATTGATGCTGAAGTCGCTCGGGTAGATGGTTTTAAAAGGCGTGTCTATATGGATTTATTAAGCCGTTTTCCCGATGAAAAAAACTCCCGTTCCTTGAGACGAATTAAAGACGTTTTCTTTGCGTATGATATAGAGAAAGACTGCATTTATTTATACGATGAAAACACGATTAAATACTTATGATAATAGGAACGTGGATAGGCGTTTAAAATCGATATTCTACGATTATCAACCTTAACTCATAGCAAGTCTTTTTTTTGGTTTTTTTGACGCCATTTTGATTAAAAACAGGAGATAAGTAACCTTTTTTTTTGGTACGACAGTATTTAAAAAAAAAGTATTATTTATAATAAATATTAATACATATATTATTTTTCCATTAACCGTAATTGTCAAAAAAATTGCTCTGATTTGCTGGTTTAGAAACCCAAAGTAGCAGGAGGGTCTATTGGGGAATGGTTGTTAGAATGGTTTGATGAGTAGGGTAGCTCCAGATTACAAATCCTCTCCATCGGGGATAAGTCAAAAACAATAATTTATTGACATTTACGGAAAGCCGTAAAGTATTTATATTTTTTAAATTTAAGTTTGTCTTCTTAATATTAATAATTACAAGTCAAAAAAGACGAAGTATTAAATTGCCCACTATTTATTCCGACTTCAGTAAAAGAACAACAAAAAATCTCCAACTTTTTATCAAATATTGATGCTAAAATAGAAAGCACCTACCAACAAATCAACCAAACGCAAAGCTTTATAAACGGGTTATTGCAGCAGCTATTTGCGTAATAAAATACCTATTTTTCATTTTTATGAGTCAGTAATACCTATTTTACAAATAAAATACCTATTTTTCACCTTTGAAATAATGCCTGTAATTCATATATGATGAAGCAAAATACCCCTTTTTCAATCAGAATACCTGCTTTTCATGGTAGAACACTGCCAGAAACGGGTGTCATAGTTGGTTATGCAGCACTTATAGAAAACTTGGAACTGCCAGTTCCTATTCCTACCGTTATTGCGCTTATTAGCGATAAAAACAAAAAATATACAGTAGAAGGTTGGCAAGTGTTAACCCCTAAACACAAGCCCGAAGAAACGCTTTATAAGCAATTGGTTTTTGCTTTAAAATACGAGGGGATTCATTTGTTGTTTTTCAAAAAATTATTTGAAAAGCTGGAGACAGAAGAAGTAATAGCACTTTTAAAAATAGAACCCACAGGAATATACAGCCGTAAAATATGGTTTTTGTATGAATGGTTACAGAACCAAAAATTAGCCATTCCTGATTTATCCATAAAAAAAGCAATTCCTCTAATAGATGAAAAGCTACAATATGCTATTGCAGGGGTAAGTTCACCAAGGCATCGTATTATAAATAATTTGCCTGGTACCCTTCAGTTTTGTCCTTTAATACGAAAAACCGAAAAGCTAAAAAACGATATTGAATCCAATATTGGAAAACAAAAAAGTGCTTATTTGAACCAAATGCATAAAGATGTATTGCAACGAGCATCAGCTTATTTATTACTAAAAGATTCAAAAGCATCGTTTACCATAGAAGGAGAAAAACCAAGAAGTAACCGTGCAGCACGTTGGGGAAATGCCATAGGGCAAGCAGGAATAAATCCGCTTACTATTAACGAATTAAACCGCCTACAACAGTTGGTTATAGAAAATGACCGCTTTACCAAAATGGGCATTAGAAAACAAGAAGGTTTTGTAGGAGATAGAGACCGAGAAACAGGTGAGCCCATTCCAGACCATATTTCGGCAAAACACGAAGATTTAGAATCCTTACTAAGTGGTTTATTAAGCACCAAAGAAATCCTCATTCAATCATCATTAGACCCTGTACTTGCTGCCACTATAATAGCTTTTGGTTTTGTATTTATTCATCCATTTGTAGATGGAAATGGCCGTTTGCACCGCTATATTATTCATCATATATTAGCCAAAATGCAGTATTCTGAGCAAGGAATGATATTTCCTGTTTCGGCTTCCATTTTATCACATATAAATGATTACAAAAGAACTTTAGAAAGTTACTCGCATCCTGTTTTAGATAAAATAGTATGGAAACCTACATCAGATAAAAATATAGAAATATTGAATAACACCATAGACTATTACCGTTATTTTGATGCAACGGACCAAGCAGAATTTTTATACGATTGCGTGCAAGATACTGTAGTAAATATTATTCCTGCCGAAGTAAATTACTTGCGTAAATATGATGAATTTAAACGTTACATTGATGATAAGTATGAAATGCCAGATGACATGGTAGCACTATTGGTTGGCTTTTTGGAACAAGGTGCAGGAAAACTATCAAAACGAGCTATCAGTAAAGAGTTCGTAGCTTTAAAAGAAACTGAAATCAAAGACATAGAAAACACCTATTCTCAAATTTTTATAGCAGAATAATGAGCCACCAATCAGAAGCCAAATTAGAAAATAACTTAATCAAACAGTTGATTGGTTTAAAATATTAATCTGTAACCATTCCCGATGGAGAAACATTGGTTTCCAATCTACAAAGCCAGTTGGAAATTTTTAACGAAACCACTTTTACAGCCAAAGAGTTTGATGCTATCCTCAATCATTTAGCCAAAGGCAATGTTTTTGAAAAAGCCAAAACCCTTCGAGACCGTTTTCAGTTGACCAAGGAAGATGGAACTTCGTTTTATGTTCGATTTTTTAATGCGGAAGAGAATAGTAAAAATTTATTTCAAGTTACCAATCAAATTAGTCTGGAAGGAAGCTTCAAGAACCGTTTTGATGTAACACTTTTGGTTAATGGTTTGCCTTTGGTACAATTAGAACTCAAACGTTCGGGCATCGAAATCAAAGAAGCCTTCAATCAAATTAATCGCTACCAACTGCATTCTTTTTGGAGCAATCATGGCTTGTTTCAGTACGTGCAATTGTTCGTCATAAGTGCAAATTCCGACTATATTGACCACCCAATTCCGATTTAAAGTGACCACCTGATTTAACTGACCTGAAACTCTAAAAGCGATTTGTTAATCTAAGACACTTTGAATAAATTTCTCAGCAAATAAAGCACTTGGTCATAATTTTGCAAAAGCTTTTTGCATTTACTATTAATGTTACGTATCTGTATTCGAATATTTCCGGATAAATACGTATATTTTTTCTTGTTTGGATTGAATACTTTTTCGTATATTTGCGAATAAATACGTATATTATTATGAGTTTAACTATTCATACATTGAAACTAGACTTGGGCATGAAGCTCATGACTGAACTTAGTAAAATTGACCGATTTGATGCTTCATGGGCAACTATTGAAAAGCGGGAAGGTGCTTCTTTGAAACAATTAAAATCTATTGCTACGGTGCGAAGCGTAGGTGCTTCAACTAGGATTGAGGGTTCAAAGATGACTGACGATGAAGTGGCAGTGTTAATTGAGAAATTGTCTATTTCCAAATTAGAAGAAAGAGATGAGCAGGAAGTAATTGGTTATTTTGAAGCCTTAGATGCAATCGCTGAAAACTATGAATCCATAAGTGTTTCTGAAAGTCAAATAAAAAACTTACATAAAATATTGATGCTGCATGGCGATAAAGATGCTTGGCATAGAGGAAACTACAAGCAAGTTAGTAATGCAGTTGAAGCTAATTTGATTGATGGAACAAAGCAAATTGTATTCAGAACAACGGAGCCGGGATTAGCAACACAAGATGCCATGATACAATTGTTTGAATGGTATAATTCAGATAAGGAAACAATTCCTTTGGTTAAGGCAGCTTTCTTTGTTTACGAATTTTTAAGCATCCATCCATTTCAAGATGGCAATGGAAGACTAAGCAGATTGCTTGGTAGTTTACTGCTTTTAAAAAATGGTTATACATGGATTAAATATGTAAGTTTTGAGCATGAGATTGAAAGTAGAAAATTGGAGTATTACAAAGTGCTCATGCAAACGCAGCGAAACAGACCAGGTGAAAACGTTACGGATTGGCTAACTTTTTTTATTAGTTGTTTGATAAATATACAAGAGCAGTTAATAGTTAAATTAGAAGAAAGCAGAACAGAACAGCCTATTTCACAAAGAGAGAAGCGTATCTTATTCTTTATTCAAAACCACGCTGGATGTGGGTCTAGCGAAATAGCGAAGAAACTAGACATGGCTTTGCCAACAGTAAAAAAAACTTTGGCTCAATTAGTTTTAAAAGGAAATATTACAAAAGAGGGACAAGGTAAATCGACAGGGTATTTTGTTGCTTAATAAGATAGATTTGAATTGATGGTTTTTGAAATTCATTGCTTTTTTAATGCCGTGTGCTTTTAAAAAGCAATCCATGAAATACCTTAACGCTTTCAAAAAAATTGCGCAGAGTTAAAATTTAGCTTTTTAATTTTTAACCTCCAAAACAAAATAATCAGATGGTTTTTTATTAATGTAATTTATGGTAAATAGAAAAAATT
>CALPUN020000171.1 GCA_943326765.2 Bifidobacterium breve
AAAAGTATTACCTGTGGGAGGCATCAAAGAGAAAATTCTAGCTGCCAAGCGTGCGAACATTAAGGAAATTATTATGTGTCATGAAAACAAACAAGATGTGGATGAAATTAAACCCGAATATATTGCAGGACTAACGTTTCATTATGTCAAGGAAATGAGCGAAGTCCTGAAGTATGCCCTCACAACTCAAGACGTGAAGAACGCTAAAAAATTATAATTAAAAACGGTTCATTTTATGAACCGTTTTTTTATTAAAAATAATATCTTCGCATCTGCGTTATACTATTCAGAAATAGCGTTTGCCAAGATGATCCGATTCCTGTATTTATTTTTTCTTTTTTTATTTGGAACTGTAGCATACAGTCAAGTAGGAGGTAAATCAGTATACCAATTTTTGAATCTAGTAACGTCACCTAGACAAGCAGCTTTGGGTGGAAAAACCCTTACTATTTTTGATTACGATGTCAATCAAGCCAATTTTAATCCGGCAACTATTAATCCAGAAATGGACAATCACTTGGCTTTGAATTATGGAAGTTATTTTGGAGAAGTTACCTACGGTACCGCTTCGTATGCCTATACGTATGACCGTCATGTAAAAACCTTTCAAGCCGGAATCAACTATGTCAACTACGGAAAATTTGACGGTTATGATGAAACAGGTTCCCCTACAGCCGGATTTACAGGAAGTGAAATTGCCCTGTCTTTTGGTTATGCGTATAACATTCCTAACACACAATTGCATTTGGGCGCTAGCGCAAAATTGATTAATTCCACTTTAGAAAGTTATTCTTCATACGGTGGCGCGGTCGATTTAGGAGTTTTGTATGTCAACGAAGATGACGCCATTAATTATGCGTTTGTGATTCGAAATATAGGAACTCAATTTACCAGCTATGCCGATACTCGCGAAAAATTACCTACCGAAATCATGGCCGGAATTTCACAAGAAGTCGATAATGTGCCTATTCGCTGGCATTTGACTTTTGAGAACTTGCAACAATGGAACGTTAATTTTGCCAATCCAGCACGGGCTAAGAATTCGATTGATGGAACTTCAACACCCGAGAAAACCTCTTTTTTTAACAATGCCTTGCGCCACGTGATTTTCGGAATTGAACTTTTTCCACAAAAAGGATTTAATGTGCGTCTAGGGTACAACTTTAGAAGAGCAGAAGAATTACGATTGTTAGAACAACGGAATTTCTCCGGAATATCGCTAGGATTTGGATTGAAAATGGGCCGTCTAAAATTTGATTATTCCTATTCTAGATATACCTTAGCGGCGAATACGAGTTTGTTTGGATTGACCATCAATTTCCAGGAACAATAATGGAGATTTACGATATTTGAAGTTCGATTTACGATTTAAAAACAAGAGCACCCGGAGCGAAGTCGAAGGGCTAAACACCAAGATTTTGAAAAATATTACTATTGCCATTGACGGCTATTCTTCTACAGGGAAAAGCACTTTAGCCAAACAATTGGCCAAACATTTCGGCTATGTTTATGTAGATTCCGGAGCCATGTATCGTGCGGTGGCTTATTTCGCTATGCAAAACGGATGCATCAATTCGGAAATTTTTGATAAAGAAAGTTTGATTCAAGGGTTGCCTTTAATAAAACTAGAATTTCATTTCAATGCTGATTTGGGTTTTGCCGAAATGTATTTGAACGGAATCAATGTCGAAAATGAAATTCGCTCTATTGAAGTTTCTAATTTTGTTAGTAAAATCGCAGAGGTTTCCGAAGTACGCGCCAAATTAGTAGAACAACAACAAGCGATGAGCAAAGGCAATGGTATCGTAATGGATGGAAGAGATATTGGAACGGTTGTTTTCCCTAAAGCCGAATTGAAAATTTTCATGACCGCCAGCCCCGAAACAAGAGCCCAACGCCGTTTTGACGAATTGCAAAGCAAGGGACAAAATGTTTCGTATGAAGACGTACTTAAAAACGTTCAAGAGCGCGATTATATTGATACCCATCGCGACGATTCTCCTTTGGTAATTGCCGATGATGCCATAGAAATAGACAACTCCTACCTCACTCGCGAGGAACAATTTGAAGTGGTTTTAGCACTTGTAGCCGATGTGACTAAAACGTTGTAATTTTTTGTTTATCTCATATTTAATATTAGATTTACAATCTATTTACCTTAAAAAACACTTGCATTATGAGTTTAAAATTTAGATTGACAGTAATGAGCTTTCTTCAATTTTTTGTTTGGGGCGCTTGGTTGATTACCGTTGGAAATTATTGGTTTGCTACCAAGCAATGGAGTGGTGCTGAATTTGGAGCCATTTTTTCTACCCTTGGAATTTCTTCGATTATCATGCCGGCACTGACCGGAATTATTGCCGATAAATATATTAATGCCGAACGATTGTATGGTATTTTGCATATTCTTGGCGGAATCGCATTGTTTTATATCCCGCAAGTTGATAATCCGTCTACGTTTTATTGGGTCATTTTTGCTGCGATGCTTTGCTATATGCCGACGATTTCCTTGTCGAATTCCGTTACGTATAATATTTTGAAAACTAACAAATTTGATGTGATTAAAGTATTTCCACCCATCAGAGTTTGGGGTACTATTGGCTTTATTGCAGCGATGTGGTTGACCAATTTGTCGGGAAACAAAGCGTCGGCCAACATGTTTTATATTTCGGCGGTTTCGGCTTTTGTATTGGGTATTTACTCCTTTACGTTACCGAAATGTGTGCCTCAGAAGTTAATCTCTCAAAACGCAACGATAGCACAAAAGCTAGGATTGGATGCGTTTAAATTGTTTGGAACTTATAAAATGGCATTGTTCTTTTTGTTCTCGATGTTTTTGGGGGGTGCTTTGCAATTGACCAATATGTATGGGGATGTTTATCTTTCAGAATTTGGAAAAATACCCGAATACGCGAACAGTATTATCGTGAAAAAATCAACGTTAATCATGTCGATTTCTCAGATTTCGGAAACCGTATTCATCTTGGCGATTCCGTTTTTCTTAAAGCGCTTTGGAATCAAACAAGTCATGCTGATTTCAATGCTGGCTTGGGTGTTGCGTTTTGGATTGTTCGCCTACGGAAATCCGGCGGATGGACTTTGGATGATCATCATGTCGTGTATTGTTTACGGAATGGCGTTCGATTTCTTTAATATATCCGGTTCTTTATTTGTAGAAACTACCACCGATTCAACGATTCGTTCTTCGGCACAAGGATTATTCATGATGATGTCGAACGGATTTGGCGCCCTCTTTGGCGGTTTGGTCAGCGGAGTTGTCATTGATAAATTCTTTACGCTGGAAGGTGTTCGAGATTGGCATGGCATCTGGTTGTCGTTTGCAGGATATGCACTAGTAATAGCGGTTTTATTTGCAGTGATGTTCAAACACAAGCACGACCCGAATGCGGTGGAAAATGTGAGTCATTAGTACTAAATAGTATACTAAAACCCGGTGCGAATGTATCGGGTTTTTTGTTTTTTAACCGCAAAGGCCGCTAAGCTATTGCGCAAGGTTCGCTAAGTTTTTATCCTTGCGTTCCTTGCGGTTAGATTTTTCTCGCATCAGAACGCAAGGAACGGACGAAGCAAAGCCGCAAAGAAATGCTTCTTTATACCCGATTTCCCTAGCCCCGATAGCAGTGGAAAGCCCGCAGCGCAGCGAGGACTTGCAACGGATAGCGGGAATAGCTCCTGACACTGCTGTTAGTAATAAAAAAGTCTTGTTTCTTGATTTTTTTTCTAGCTTAATAGTTTGCAATTCAAAAAAATAGCCTTACTTTTGCGCACCTTTTTAGCAGAGAAGAGTTTCTATTAAGGGTTTATTATTTAATGTAAAACAACTTCTGTTTTTTCTATCGCTACAGAAACTCAAGAGAATTCAGAATACAAATTTTTATCAGCATGTCTGAATTATTAAAATCACAAACGGAATTTTTAGAGAATTTTAACTGGCACAACTTCCAAGAAGGAATTGACGCAGTTGACGAAAGTAACTTAAAAGAATTTGAAGAATTAGTTTCAAAAACTTTTATTGATACCGATCAAGAAGAAGTAGTAGAAGGAGTCGTTGTTCGGATTACCGACAGAGACGTGATCGTTGACATCAATGCGAAATCGGAAGGGGTTATTTCTTTGAATGAATTCCGCTACAATCCAGCTTTAAAAGTGGGTGACAAAGTAGAAGTATTAATTGATGTTCGTGAGGACAAAACAGGTCAATTGGTTCTTTCACACAGAAAAGCAAGAACGATTAAATCATGGGATCGCGTTATTTCTGCTAATGAAACTGGAGAAATCGTTAATGGTTTCGTGAAATGCAGAACTAAAGGCGGTATGATTGTAGACGTTTTCGGAATCGAGGCGTTCTTACCAGGTTCACAAATTGATGTGAAACCAATCCGTGATTATGATGTATACGTAAACAAAATGATGGAATTCAAAGTGGTGAAAATCAACCACGAATTCAAAAACGTAGTAGTATCGCACAAAGCGCTTATTGAAGCGGATATTGAAGTACAGAAAAAAGAAATCATCGGTCAATTACAAAAAGGACAAGTATTAGAAGGTGT
>CALPUN020000172.1 GCA_943326765.2 Bifidobacterium breve
CCCTTTGGGATAGACTTCTTTTCCAGCTACCGAACCAATATTAATAATGTGCCCCGATTTTTTAGCAATCATTTTCGGAATAATCGCTTTCGAAACATACAAAAGTCCTTTGACATTAATATCGATCATGGCATCCCAATCTTCATCATCGCCGTCTTGAATAAAATCAAAGCCGTGAGCATTTCCGGCGCTGTTGATCAAAACGTCAATATCGGAAAAGGATTCGGGTAAAGAATTGACAGCTAAAGTTACGGCTTTTTTGTCGCGAACATCAAAAAGTAACGTATGCACTTCGGTAATTTGAGAAAGCTCTTCTTCGAGTGCTTGCATTAGTTCTGCTCTTCTGCCACACAACACGACTTTGTAATTATTTTTGGCTAAAATAGTAGCGGTAGCTTTTCCAATTCCGCTAGTGGCACCTGTAATTAAGGCTGTTTTCATTGGTTAGTATTTGGGATTTTATTTTGAATTAGAATTCTGATTGTTGGTTTACGGAACTTCATGTCCCATGCTTTCTGTCCAAATCGCGAACCAATCTTCTTTGTCCAATTGCAGTTCGGTGGCTTTTAAAAGTGATTGAATACGCGCCACGTTTACGGTGCCAGCAATCGGGATCACTTTGGCGGGATGTTGTAAAATCCACGAAAGTAAAATCGTATCGGCGCCAAAATGGTATTTGGAAACTAAAGTCGCTAAGAGTTTTTTTAACCGGCGGGTTTGGTCGTTGTCATTTCTAAAAACGGTTCCCAAAGGATTCCATGACATGGGTCTAATTCCGTGCGATTGCATATAATCAAAACTACCGTCAAGCATAGGCTCAAAATTCGTTGCGGAAAATTGGACTTGATTGTAACTCACTTCGGTTTTTTGGCGAATCAGTTCTGTTTGAGAAGTGGTGAAATTGGAAAGGCCAAAAGAAATAATTTTCCCCTCGCTTTTCAGTTTTAAAACCGCTTCAGCAATTTCATCTGATTGCATGAGCGGACTTGGGCGATGCAATAAAAAAACGTCTAAATAATCCGTTTGTAAGTTTTTCAAAGAGTTTTCGACGGACCCAATAATATAGTCTTTAGAATAGTCATAATGTTTGATGGTATTCGGTCGGTTTTTGGAGATTAGTTGGATGCCACATTTTGAAATCAGCTGCATTTTTTCTCTAGAAATTTGGCTTGCCGTGAATGCTTTTCCAAAATCAGATTCAGTGGAATAAGAACCATAAATATCGGCATGATCAAACGTGGTGATTTTGTTTTCAATACAAATTTGAATCATGTTTTCCATTTCTTTGGGAGAAAGGTTTTTGTCCCAAATCCCCCAATTCATAGTGCCCGCAATTATTGGCGATAATGCTGTTTTGTTCATGTTGTTTTTTTTAAAGGAATGCCTTACAACTTCGATTTCGAAGTCTTTTATTTAAAGTTCTTAAAAATATAAAAATAGTATCACAAATCATCCTTAAAATTCAAGGTTTATCTGAAGTTTTAACCATTTTTTAACATCTTACTTCTAAAAAAAAATTCAATTTGCACCTTTAAAAATAAAGAACGCATATCACCCTATTAAAATAAAGGAAATGGAAGAAAATACGGCGACTCTAGATATTAGAGCGATTAATGAAAAAATTGAAAGAGAAAGCGCTTTTATTGATTTGCTTACGATGGAAATGAACAAAGTAATCGTAGGTCAAAAACACATGACAGAGCGTTTATTAATTGGTCTTTTAGGACAAGGGCACATTTTGTTAGAAGGGGTTCCTGGATTAGCAAAAACCTTAGCCATTAATACCTTAGCCAAAGCAGTTCATGGTTCGTTTAGTAGAATCCAATTTACTCCCGATTTATTACCTGCCGATGTTGTCGGAACTATGATTTATAACATCAAGCAAAACGAATTTTCTATTAAAAAAGGGCCTATTTTCGCCAATTTTGTTTTAGCAGACGAAATCAACCGCGCGCCAGCCAAGGTGCAATCGGCTTTGTTAGAAGCGATGCAAGAAAAGCAAGTGACCATTGGCGACACCACTTTTAAATTAGACAAACCGTTTTTAGTGTTAGCCACTCAAAATCCAATTGAACAAGAAGGAACGTATCCTTTACCAGAAGCGCAAGTCGATCGTTTCATGTTGAAAACCGTAATCGATTATCCAAAAATGGAAGAAGAACGCCTAATCATTCGTCAAAACCTAAATGGAGCTTATGAAAAAGTAAACCCGGTGGTGACCGTCGAGCAAATCCTTCGGGCACAAGAAACGGTTCGCGAAGTGTATATGGATGAAAAAATCGAAAAATACATTTTAGATATTGTGTTTGCGACACGATATCCTGAAAAATACAGATTGGAAAGCTTAAAACCATTGATTGGTTTTGGTGCCTCGCCTCGGGGAAGCATCAACTTAGCGAATGCTGCTAAATGTTATGCCTTTATCAAACGGCGTGGTTATGTAATTCCAGAAGACGTTCGTGCCGTAGTTCATGATGTATTGCGTCACCGTATCGGAATTACGTATGAAGCCGAAGCGGAAAACATTACCTCTGTAGACATTATCAATAAAATCGTAAACGAAGTAGAAGTTCCTTAGGGATTTGAGATTTAGGATTTAGGATTTGCAGCAATGTGAATTTAGATCTGAAATCTAAAATCTAAAATCAATAAAATGGAAACAAAAGACCTTCTCAAGAAAGTACGAAAAATTGAAATCAAAACCCGACGATTGAGCGATCACATCTTCTCGGGAGAATACCACACATCCTTTAAGGGACGAGGAATGACTTTTTCAGAAGTTCGGCCTTATCAATATGGAGATGATATTCGTGCGATCGATTGGAATGTAACCGCTCGGTATAATGAAGCGCACGTCAAAGTTTTCGAAGAAGAACGCGAACTCACCATGATGCTGATGGTAGACATCAGTGGTTCGGAAAGTTTTGGAACTAAAAACCAATTTAAAAAAGATATCGTTACCGAAATTGCCGCCACCATGGCTTTTTCGGCGACGCAAAACAATGATAAGATTGGACTGATTTTATTTTCCGATCAAATAGAATTGTACATTCCGCCCAAAAAAGGAAGATCACACGTGTTGCGCATCATTCGAGAATTGATCGAATTCGAACCCAAAAGCCATCAAACCGATTTAGCACAAGCGTTAAAATTTCTGTCGAGTACTCAAAAAAAGAAAGCCATCGTTTTTGTGATTTCCGATTTCATGTCGGAACCGTACGAACAAACTTTGAAAATTGCTTCTAAAAAACACGATATTACAGGCATTCGGGTCTATGATATTCGAGAAGAAAAGATGCCAAACTT
Organism: Bifidobacterium breve; assembly: GCA_943326765.2. Classification (GTDB taxonomy): domain Bacteria; phylum Bacteroidota; class Bacteroidia; order Flavobacteriales; family Flavobacteriaceae; genus Flavobacterium. The sequence continues at coordinate 3,307 of CALPUN020000172.1, forward strand.
AGGGATGGTTTCGATGTTGGATGCCGAAACAGGAAACGTTCAATTGATTAATACCGGTTCCAAATCAGTTCGCACCAACTACGAGAAATACTATCAAGAAAAAATCAATTATTTTAAAGAAACCTTTAGTAAATCAGGTTCTGGAGTAGTCAACACTCGAGTTGATGAAAGTTACGTCACAAAATTATTAGGATATTTTAAATCGAGATAAGCCAGGGTATTGCATCAAATCATGAAAAACTTCTTTTCCATTTTCTTTTTACTTCTTGTAACGTCAGCAGTTTTTGCTCAGCAAAAGCAAGTGACTACGAGTATTGATGTTACCAAAAATAAAATTGGCGCCGAATTCAAATTGACGGTTAAAACCAATGTAGATACCCTTTCGAAAGTGGCCTTTCCCAATGTCAAAAACTTTGGAACACTAGAAGTCATTCAATCCTACCCGATTGATACTATTAAAAAGAACGATCGCTACGAATTAATTAAAAAATACGGATTAACACAATTCGATACCGGAAAATTTACCATTCCGAGAGCTTGTGTTTTAATCAACAACAAACCTTTTTTTACCGATAGTATCAAGGTGGAAGTGGCGAGTGTCGCTGTGGATACGTTAAAGCAAAAAATGTTCGACATTAAACCGATTGCCGAAGCCGATTCAAGCAAAAGTTGGATTTGGAAATTGCTATTGACGTTGCTATTGCTTTTTGGCATCGGAGCCTTTGTTTATTGGTATCTAAAAATCCGTCAAAAGAAAAAAATCGAAGAAGATTTATACAAAACACCGATTGAAAAAGCTACGATTTTGTTGAATTCGTTAGAGAAAAAACAACTTTGGCAAAAAGGAGAAGTGAAAGAATATTACAGTCAATTGACCGATATCGCTAGAAATTATATTGAAGAAGCGATTGAAATTCCAGCCATGGAAAGCACAACATCTGAATTAATCGAAGGATTGCGAACGGCTTCCCTCAAAAAGAAAATGGCGCTTACTCCAGAAACGATTGTCAATTTAGAGCGAGTTTTGCAACAAGCCGATTTGGTGAAATTCGCCAAGTCGAAACCGCTCGATTTTGAAATTACGGAAGACCGTCAAAAAATTGAACGTGCCATAGTAACGTTAGACAAATCGATTCCAGTAGTCGTTGAAAATCAGGAAGAATTATTATTGAACGAATTGCAACGTCAAGAACAACTCAAAATACAATTGAAGAAAAAACGCAAAGCACGCCTTTATACCGCTTCTGCTATTGTTGTTGGA
>CALPUN020000173.1 GCA_943326765.2 Bifidobacterium breve
GCTAAAAAGAATGAAATAACGGGTCTAAAAGAAACTTTAAAAACAGAACGTGTATTACTAACAAAAGAATTGTTAGAAGAACGTGAAGAAGAAATTACTTTTAAAGAAACCGAATTATTAGACTATCAAGAAAAAAGATTTGGACCGAAAGGCGATTTAACCATCCAAAAAGCCGTTTTGGCTCAGCCCATACAAGACCAAGTTTTTAATGCTGCACAAGATATAGCCGAAGCCAAAAAGTATGATTTCATATTAGACAAAACATCCGATTTAACCATTCTTTTTGCAGCGAAGCGTTATGACATTAGCGATCAAGTAATTCGGGTCATCACAAGAACCACAAAAAGAAGTCAGCTTTCTAAAAAACAACAAAAAGAAGAAGAAGCAAAAGAAGCGAAAGAGGATATGGTTGACGAAATTCCAGCGATAGCCGAAAGACAAAAAAAATTAGACGATAAGAAAGCGGCGAGAGAAAAATTAATTGCTGACAAGAAAGATGCTTTAGCAGAAAAAAAACGTCTTGCTGATGAAAAAAGAAAGCAGTTGCTAGAAGCCAAAAAAAACGGAACAACTACTGCGCCTGCCAAAAACGAAGCAGCTCCTAATAATCCTGACACAACAAATAACCCTACGTCAGATAAGAATGCAGCACCGGCATCCGAAAATGCGCCCAAAAAAGTGGTGGATAGTGTGGCCATAAACAATAAACTGAAACTTGCTAGCGATAAAGCTAAGACACTTGAAGAGCGTAAAAAAGCCATTGAGGATAAAAAACAAAAGGCATTAGCCGATAGAGAAGCGGCTAGAAAAGCTAGAGAAGACAAAGCAAAAGAAAATAAAAAACCCTAAGAATAGATAAATTAATTAATATTTTAAAAATGAAGAAACAATTGAAAACTTTAGTAATAGCTGCATTTCTTTTTGTAGTAGGAAATCAAACAATTAATGCACAAGCTAAAACAGCCCATGTTGATGTAAGTGATATTATGGCAAAAATGCCTGCAATGATTGAAGCTCAAAAACAGTTAGAAAAATTAAGTGGTACCTACGATACGGAATACAAAACTATGGTGGAAGAGTATCAAAACAAACTGAAAAAATACGATCAAGAGGCTACTACAGTTACTGAAGCGGTCAATGATACTAGATCTAAAGAAGTGCAAGATATGCAAAAGAGAATTGTTGATTATAGAGACAATGCTCAAAAAGAATTGCAACAAAAAGAATCCGATATTGTGAAACCTATTATGGATAAAGTAAAAGCCTCTATTCAAAAAGTAGGAAAAGCAAAAGGGTACCAATATGTATTGAATTCAGAAGGTCTTTTGTTAGCTGATGGTCCAAACTTAACAGTAGACGTTAAAAAAGATTTAGGGTTTTAATAAGCCGATTAAATTAAATACAAGAAACTACTCCTTCTGAATCAGATTGAGTAGTTTTTTTTTACTTTTGATTTATGATTAACAACCAACCCATCGGCCTTTTTGATTCTGGCATCGGCGGCACCTCTATTTGGTCGGCGATACATGAGCTGATGCCAAATGAAGACACCATCTATTTGGCCGACAGCAAAAATGCTCCTTACGGGCAAAAATCTAAAGAGGAAATTATTGCATTAAGTATAAAAAATACGGAATTTTTACTTGAAAAGAATGCGAAAATAATTGTTGTTGCTTGTAACACTGCTACTACAAATGCTATTAAAGAATTAAGATCAAAATACCACATTCCTTTTATCGGGATTGAACCTGCTATTAAACCTGCGGCCACTCATTCGAAAACACAAACAATTGGTATTTTAGCTACAAAAGGTACGTTAAGCAGCGAGCTTTTCAATAAGGCGGTCGAAGTGTATCAAGAAACTAAAATCATAGAACAAATTGGCCATGGCATTGTGGAACTAATCGAAAATGGCGCGCTGCACTCTCCCAAAATGACTGAATTACTCCATTCCTATGTAGATCCAATGATTGAACAAAATATCGATTACTTAGTCTTGGGGTGCAGCCATTATCCTTATTTAATTCCACAACTTAAAAAGATATTACCTCCTCATATCCAGATCATCGACTCTGGTGCAGCCGTTGCTAAACAAACTCAAAAAATTCTTGAAGAAAAGGTGGGATTGCATGAAGTCGAAAAAAGTACGTGTGTTTTTTATAGCAACCACAATCCAAAAGTGTTGCAAGAAATCCTCAACAATCAGTACCCTATACTATATCATGATTTCTAGGATCTAATCCTCATTTTTAAACCAACCCGAATACATTACGTAGTTATTTGAAATACGCTCGATTTCACCTGCAAAATCAGAAGTATCCAAGTCTTTGACCCATTTGGCTGGAACGCCCGCAAAGATAGTTCCAGACGGAACTATAGTGTTCTGTGTTACTACCGATCCGGCAGCAATAATCGAATTACTTTCGATGACGCAATTATCCATTACAATCGCTCCCATACCAATTAAAACATTGTCCTTAACGACACATCCATGCACAATCGCATTATGACCAATAGAGACGTTATTTCCTATTACGGTCGCATGCTTTTGGTACGTGCAATGAATTATAGCACCATCTTGTATATTTACTTTATCCCCGATGGTAATGCTATTCACATCCCCTCTAATAACGGCATTAAACCAAACACTACAAGATTTTCCTAACAACACATCCCCAACAATGGTAGCATTCTCAGCAACATAACAATCGTCTGGAATCACGGGGCTTTTCCCGTTTACTGATTTTATCAACATAGTATAAAAAAAATAGTCCCGACTGAATCGGGACTTAGTATTAATTGATAGCAGGGCAATTACAGTGGTACTTTTCAGGTCTGCAAAACAGATTCATCCCTAAGGTAATTTGGTGGTATCCACCGTTGTCAAATTTCACGGCTCCGGAAACCACTGAATACGTGTAGGAAAACATGAAATCTTTATAATTCATCCCAACAATTGGAGTGATGTATTGTAGTTTTTGAACTTTAGTGGCGTTCCCTTGTTTGTACTCTGCGCCGTCTAATGCTCTGCGATAAGACAAGCCTCCCCAAAGTTTCCCGATTTCAATTTGTTTGTACACTTTCAAATTCACGTCTAATGATTTCTCTTTGGTTTGATTTACCAATTGGAACATAATCGAAGGCTCCCAAAGTAAATTATCAGGATCTCCAAAAACATAACCTGTGTTTAAAATTACTTTTCTAATATTATCATCTTCATATTCAGAGTAAATTTTTCTTCTTGTTTCAATCGCATTCTTAATAGTGACATGCGCATAAAAATCTAGATAATTATAGGACATTCCAACATCCACATTGAAGTAGGAATATTTTTGAACGATTGTTCCATCAATATTAGGGTCGAATTCTCTGAATTCTGTCTCGTCTAAAGCACTTTGAACAAAACCGGCACTCATACCAAAAGACAATTGATTCAAATCGACATCATCTCTAGAAAACATAATATGATGTGCATAAGTAGCTTTAAATCCTTTTTGAGAATGATACCCGTTTTTATCATTGTATACGATAAATCCTGCACCCGATTGATCCCCGACCTTACCATTGAAACTCAACGTTTGCATAGCAGGGGCATCTTTTTGACCAAACCATTGTTGTCGGGCAGTCATTCTCAATTTAGAGCAGTTAGCAGCACCTGCCATTGAAGGGTGTAGTAAATAATAATTGTCTGATAAGTAATCGGAATACACTGCGATTCCTTCTTGTGAAAAAGTGAATTGTGTTGAAAACAATACCACCAATAACCATAATTTTTTAATACTCATTTTATCTATCGTTTTAGTGAGAAATGGGACTTAAATTCTTTACTAATAGCATTCTCTTCATAGTCAACTTGGAACCAATAATCTGTAGACGGCAATAGTTTTCCATTATAAATACCATCCCAACCTATACCCGAAGGGCTGATTTGTTTAAGTAATTTTCCAAATCGGTCAAAGATATAAATTTTTGCATTAGCTTGTCCATTCAAATCAAAAATATTCCACGTATCGTTATACCCATCATCGTTGGGAGTGAAAAACTTAGGATAGTCGATGATGCGGATTGTAGTGGTTTTGCTTCCACATCCGTACTTGTCTTTCACGGTAATAGTGTGCGTTCCTGAGCTTAAATCATAAAACTGATTTCCTTCTTGAAAAGAACCATTATCCAACTGGTATTGGTAATCTCCCGGTGGCGTTACGGTAACGGTCACTATTTGATTGTCTGCAAAATAACTCGATGCCGTGGCATATACCGCCGATGGTGGTAAAGAAGGCGTTATCGTGGCACTAGCCGAGTTAATACAACCCGTCACCGCATTAGTAACCTGAACCGTATAGGCGCCCGGCGCGATAGCCGTATAACTACTGCCAGCGGCGCCCGAGATGACTCCCGCGCTATCCAACCAAACAAAAGTATACAAAGCCGAAGGCAATCCAGTGACTAAGGTATAAGTCGTTGTTGGAACTCCAAATTCATCCACGCAAATAAAACCGTTTTGCGGTAATCCAACCACCGGCAACGGATTCACTCTAATCACACCGCTCAAACTTGCCGTATTAC
>CALPUN020000174.1 GCA_943326765.2 Bifidobacterium breve
ACTTTTTGATCTTTACGAACTAGAACTATATAGATACCCGCATTCCAACCGGATAAATCCTGTTGTTCTAGATTCGCTCCTTGATAGACGACTTGCCCAAGTGAATTGACAATCGTATAAGTAGCGTCTTGATTGCTTTTGATTTGAGATTGAAAGGGATTGGGATATAAAACCACTGGATTCTCTACTTCAAATTGACTAGTTCCTAACAATCCAATTACTACTGTAATGGTCACCGTATTGGTAAACGTTCCGTTGCTGGCGGTTAATTGTACTTGATAAACTCCGTCGGTGGCAAAGACATGAGTTGGAAACTCGTCAGTGCTGGTGTTGGATGTTCCGCTACTCGGGTCGTTAAAATTCCACGAATACGTAGTGGCATTTTGACTCAGGTTTTGAAAATAGACTGTCGCCCCAGCCGTTGGATTCAAAGGCGAATAAGCAAACAAAGCCGTGGTTTGAAAATCGCGTTGGTTGTCTAAATAAACGACATTAGTCGTAGTCCAATTACCGGCGTTGTTACTTTGCGTGACAGTCAATACCGGTTGCTTTTTGGAAGGATCGAACCATTTGAATTCTCTAGTGGTTCGAATCGATCGAGGCAAACCCGTTCCTGCAACCGCTATCGTATCGTTTTGAATTAAATTGGTTTGCACCCGAAGTACGTTAGCGAAAGTGCCGTAAGGTGTGGTCAGACTGCCCCAGCCATCTACAAAATTCCCTCGCTCAATTGTAGTATCTTGATACAAAAGACCAGAGATGTTGATTGTAAAAGCGGCATTGTCGCTATCGGCATTGGAATACTGTAGTGGGAAATGGTAAATCACATCGGGATCGGTATACTGATTGGTCACGGGAACTTGCAATCCGTTGTAATCAATTTTATAAGCGCTTCCTACTTGTCTTAAATCAGCGGTTGATTTTTTAAAATAATCGTTGCTGCTGGTAATCCCAATGAATTGCCCGAAGGCATTTAAAGATCTAGAAGAGTTGTCTGTAGACGACAAATTGGTATTGTTCGTATTAAAGAGAAACGCCCAGAAAAAGCCTGTGGCGCTAGGGTTCCGATACAACAATTGCGCTTGTGATGTTCCGGTTAAGGTACCGAAATCCCAATTATAATTGGTTCCCGTAGTTTCAAAATCTAGGGCCAAATTGTTGGCTGAAGTCAAATAAAAAGAATCACCCACCGAAGCATAATTCGTAGCGGTATAAGAAGATTGGGCTTGCATTTGCAATAGGGTAAGTCCAAATAAAAGTGTGTAGAGTTGTTTCATATGAGTGCCTTTTGAAAATTATTTTTTAAATTGCCGTTCAAAAATAGGAAACTTTTTGGCAATAACCATCTCAAAATCAAATTGAATTGGATTAATAAAATCTAGAAAAAAAGCAAGTTGTTTTCTTGGGGAAGGCGCAACTTTACAATAATATTAAGAACTCCTCGTTCTAATAGCACTACATTGCCTTACCCTAATAAATGAAATCTAATGGATCAAATTAAAATACTTTGGGTCGATGATGAAATCGATTTACTAAAACCGCATATCATATTTTTAGAGAAAAAAAACTACTCGGTGACCACTTGTAATAATGGTCGGGATGCGATTGATATGTTTGAGGAAGGCAATTTTGACATCGTCTTTTTGGATGAAAACATGCCCGGTATGAGTGGTTTGGAAACCTTGGCGGAAATCAAAGAGAAGAAATCGGCTACTCCAGTGATCATGATTACTAAGAGTGAAGAAGAGTACATTATGGAAGAAGCCATAGGTTCTAAGATTGCCGATTATTTAATCAAACCGGTAAATCCGAATCAGATATTATTGAGTATTAAAAAGAACTTGGATCACTCGCGGTTGATTTCGGAAAAAACGACTTTAGAGTATCAGAAAGAATTTCGGAAAATTGCAATGGAAATGGCGATGGTGAATACCTACGAAGCATGGGTTGAGTGTTATAAAAAACTCCTTTTTTGGGAATTGGAATTGGAAAATATCGAAGACCAAAGCATGGCTGAAATCCTCGAATCGCAAAAGGTCGAAGCTAACATGCAGTTTGGAAAATTCATTGAACGCAATTATGAAGATTGGTTCGAACCCAAAGCCGACAAACCCATACAATCGCACACTTTGTTTCGTGAATTGGTGGTTCCAGAATTGACTAAAAAAGACAAACCCGTTTTGTTTGTAGTTATCGACAACTTGCGTTACGACCAATGGAAAGTCATGGAAAGCGTGGTGAGCACCCATTACAAATTAGAAAAAGAAGTACCGTATTATGCCATATTACCTACGGCTACTCAATATGCTCGAAATGCCATTTTTTCTGGATTGTTGCCCATTGAGATGGAAAAACAATTTCCACAATATTGGAAAAATGACGTGGAAGACGGTGGAAAAAACATGTTTGAAGCGGAATTTCTTACGGCTCATTTGAAACGATTGGGATTGAACATCAAACAAGAATATTTCAAGATTACCAATTTGACCAATGGAAAGAAACTGGCAGAGAATTTCAAAGGATTAAAAGACAATCAGTTGATTACGGTGGTATACAATTTCGTCGACATGCTCTCGCATGCTAAAACAGAAATGGATGTAGTAAAAGAATTGGCTTCAGATGATAAAGCATATCGCTCGTTAACATTAAGTTGGTTTAAAAACTCTCCGCTTTTAGAGATTATTCAACAGGCCCAAAAAATGGGTTTCAAATTGATCATTACTACGGATCACGGGACTATTAATGTGAAAAATCCTTCTAAAGTTATTGGAGATAAAAATACAAGTTTGAATTTGCGTTACAAAACGGGGCGCAGTTTGACCTATGAAGATAAAGACGTTTATGCAGTGCGAGATCCTAAAAAAATTGGGTTGCCTTCCATCAATATGAGCAGTTCTTATATCTTTGCCAAAAATGATTTCTTTTTGGCATATGTGAATAATTACAACCACTATGTGAGTTATTATCGCAACACCTACCAACACGGAGGTATTTCTTTAGAAGAAATGATTATTCCGTTTATGGTGTTTCAACCAAAATAAATACTAACCGATCCTGTTCATGAAACGTGTTTTTGCATTAGAGGAAATTCAATCTGTCGCTCAAGAAATTGTGCTGCAAAACCCTCACAAAGTCATACTTTTTTATGGTGAAATGGGCGCTGGTAAAACAACGCTAATCAAAGCTTTAGCTAAGACCCTTGGGGTACAAGGTGCTACTAGTAGTCCGACGTTCTCTTTGGTCAACGAATACCAAACCCACGGCTCTGATTTGGTATACCACTTTGATGTATACCGGCTTAAGTCCGAAACCGAAGCGTACGATATGGGCATGGATGAATACTTGTATTCAGGGCATTGGTGCTTTGTAGAATGGGCAGAAAAAATACCCACTTTGATTCCGCAAACACACAGCACCATTCGTTTAAAAACCTTACTCAATGGAAAACGGGAATTAGAATTGACCTGATTCCAATCACGAAACAAGATTCCCTTCTTCAAAAACTTGGCTGCTAAAAACCTTTTTCATAACTTAGACCGAAAATTGATTTAGCATTATGGCCTTGACCCCATTTACCAAACAACAGCTGCTTCCTCAGGAAGAAAAGTTGGAAATAGCCCGACACAAAAGCGAACTTTTTATAGGCATTCCTAAAGAAACGAGTTATCAAGAACGACGGATTTGTTTGACGCCGGACGCCGTGAATTCGCTTACTTCTCATGGGCATCGGGTGATGTTAGAATCTGGGGCTGGGATGAGTTCTAGTTATACTGATAAAGAATACAGCGATGCTGGTGCTGAAATTACCAACGATACCAAGAAAGTTTTTAGTTGTCCGATGTTGCTTAAAGTCGAGCCCTTGACCATGGAGGAAATCAAAATGGTTAATGCACAAACTATTGTGATTTCTGCCATTCAACTCAAAACTCGAAAGAAAGAATTCTTTGAAGCGTTGACTAAAAAGAAAATTACGGCTTTGGCTTTTGAATACATCAAAGACGAAGACGGATCCTATCCAGCAGTAAAGTCTTTGAGTGAAATTGCAGGTACCGCGTCTATTTTAGTGGCCGCCGAACTGATGATTAACAACCAATTTGGAAAAGGCTTGTTGTTCGGAAACATTACAGGCGTTCCTCCTACTGATGTCGTGATTTTAGGTGCAGGAACCGTCGGTGAATTTGCGGCTAAAACAGCTTTGGGATTGGGTGCTAATGTAAAGGTTTTCGATAATTCGATTACAAAACTTAGAAGACTTCAAAACAATTTAAACCAACGCATTTTTACCTCAACCATACAACCTAAATCTTTATTAAAAGCCTTGCGTCGTTGTGACGTGGCTATTGGTGCGATGCGCGGCAAAGAACGTTGCCCGGTAGTGGTTACCGAAACCATGGTAGAGTATATGAAAAAAGGGGCGGTGATTGTCGATGTGAGTATTGATACGGG
>CALPUN020000175.1 GCA_943326765.2 Bifidobacterium breve
ACCGTTGCGCTTGCCCCAGAACAAATAGTAGTATTCGATGAAATTGTAACTAGTGGAAGCGGCACTACTGTTATAGTTACCGTTCCTGATTTTGGCACAATACATCCAGGCGATCCTGCTGTAGCAACACTCACTAAACTGAATACTGTAGTAACAGAATAGGAGTTTGTAATTGTTGCTGTTCCAGAACCATTCAATACAATGGTTTGATTCGCTCCCCCATTGATGGTATACGTCACAACAGAGTTTGGGGTTCCCGTAAAAGTTACCGTAGCACTGCCTCCTGAACAAAGCGTTGTATCGGAGGAAATGGTAACCGTTGGTATTGGTAAAACTGTAATGGTAATCGTTCCTGATTGCGGCTGACTGCAACTTGGAAGTCCAGCAGAAGCAACACTTACTAAAGAGAATACGGTAGTTGCAGCATAGGTATTGGTAATAGTGGCTATTCCTGCAGCATTTAAAACTATGGTTTGGTTGGCACCTCCATTTACAGTATAAGTCACAGTCGCATTTGGTGTACCTGTAAAAGTAACGGTAGCAGAAGCTCCAACGCAAATATCTGTATTAGCCGCAATAGTAACTACCGGCAAAGGTTTAACTGTAACGGTCATAGTACCCGATTGTGGCTGACTACAACTTGGCGAACCCGAAGTAGCGGCGCTTACCAAAGCAAATACCGTTGTAGTCGCGTATGTATTGACTATCGTGGCTGTGCCCGAAGCATTTAATGTTATGGTTTGATTTGCTCCTCCATTGATGGTATAAGACACAACAGCATTGGGTGTTCCTGTAAAAGTTACCGTTGCAGAACCATTCGGACAAACGCTAACATTACTTGAAATTGTGACTGTAGGTAATGGAATGACTGTTATGGTAATCGTACCTGTTTGTGGTTGAGTACAAATCGGAATGGTTGCAGAAGCTGCACTAACTAAAACGTAGGTTGTGGTAACGGCATAATTACTTGTAATACTTGCCGTTCCTGACGCATTCAAAACTATGGTTTGATTGGCTCCTCCGTTGACAGTATAAGTAATAGTCGCATTGGGTGTTCCAGTAAAAGTAACTGTAGCGAAACCATTCGGACAAACATTAGCACTACTTCCAATCGTTACTATTGGAAGCGGAATCACCGTAATTGTAACTGTTCCCGATTGGGGTTGACTACAACTTGGAATACCAGAAGAAGCCACACTCACTAAAGAAATTACAGTTGTTGTGGAATAAGTATTGACTAACGTTGCGGTTCCTGAAGCATTTAAAACAAGGGTTTGATTAGCTCCTCCGTTAATCGTGTAGGTAACCGTTGCATTCGGCGTACCTGTAAAAGTAACGGTGGCACTAGCACCCGAACAAATCGTCGAACTAGAAGCAATAGTAACTATAGGCAAAGGCAAAACCGTTACAGTCATCGTTCCTGATATAGGTCGACTACAAACCGGAACCGTTCCTGTAGCAATGCTCACCAAACTGTAAACTGTTGTTGTGCTGTAAGTATTCGTAATCGTTGCCGTTCCTGAACCGTTCAGCAATATCGTTTGATTCGCTCCGCTATTAACGGTATAAGTTACGGTGGCATTTGGTGTCCCCGTAAAAGTTACAGTCGCCGAGCTATTCAAACAAATAGCAACATTACTTGACAAGACTACTATTGGAACTGGAATCACTGTAATCGTAGCAGCACCCGATTGAGCTTGAGTACAAATTGGCGCCGTTGCCGATGCAATGCTAACCAATGAAAAAACGGTTGTAGCATTGTAGTTATTCGTAATTGCAGCAACACCCGATGCGTTTAAAACTATGGTTTGGTTGGCACCGCCATTTACAGTATAAGTAACTGTAGCATTCGGAGTTCCTGTGAACGTTACTGTAGCACTTCCTCCAAAACAGACCGAAGTGTTCGCAGCAATAGTTACTGTTGGCAAAGGTAAAACCGTGATTGTTATAGAACCCGATAATGCCTTACTACAACTCGGTGTTGTTGCCGAAGCCACACTAACTAAAGTAAAAGTTGCATTAGCGACATAAGAGTTCGTTAAGGTGGCAACACCCGAATTATTAAGCAATATCGTTTGATTAGAACCGCCATTAATGGCATAAGTAACCGTAGCATTTGGGGTTCCAGTAAAAGTAACCGTAGCATTCGAACCCGAACAAATGGTAGTATTCGCGGCGATTGTAGCTGTTGGCAAAGGCAAAACAATAATAGTAACTGTTGAAGTTGCCGTAGCACAAACAGCAGAAGACACCGTATAAGTAAAAGTATACGGGCTACCCGCAAGCGTTAGTGTATTTACATTAACAGTTCCTAAATGATCATTAGTTGTAGATAAAGGCCCCGACCAAACTCCCGTAAGATCAGGACTTCCGCCTAGTTCACCAAACAAATTGAACGCCGGATAGGTGGCTAAGTCCGAAACACAAATGCGTTTTGTTCCATTGATTCCTGAGTCGTTAGGGGCTAACAAAGTGACATCTACCTGAAAACGAGTAATACTTTCGCAAGGCGGATCAACGGTCGTTGCAAAATAACTTTGCCCATTTACTAAAAACGTGGATAGCAATAATGGAGAAGCCGAAGATATGGTGGAATACCATCTCAAATTTCCTGTAGCTACTAAATTAGCTACCGTTGGCGGGTTATTGGGGTCGTTACAAAAAACCTGGGAAGATTCACCCGTTGGAACCGGGACAACTCCTACGTTCACAAAAACAGAGAGTCGTGCTGTTTCACAACCCGTAAACGGATTGGTTTGACTTGCATAATAAATAGTATTATCTACTAAAATCGTCGATAATGGCAATGCGGTCCCATTAGTTGGAACATCATACCATTTGATATTATTTCCAGTCACCACTAAATTTGCTAAAGTAGCATTGGAAGCAACATCCACACAAACCCCTTGAAAGCTCAACCCTATTGGCGCCGAGAATATGGTAACTAACACTCTTTGGCGCGAACCACAAACACCAGAACTGTCATCTGCAAAATAATCCTCACCATTCAGTAGCCCTGAAGCAGCCGATAAAGGCGTTAACGAAGAAGCCGTCGCATACCAAACTACGCCACCACCATTGTCGGTTGCAATCAGATTACCAACCGTTGGAGACTCAATATCACAAAAAGATTGATTCGGATTTAAAACCGTAGGACATTGCCCATAAGAAGTTGTAACAACGCCAAAAAAGAACAAAAACAGAATGAGATAAAATATTTTTTTTCTACCAAGAGTATTAATTCTCATATGCATGATTAATTGACCAATTAAGAAATTTTCAACAATAATAAAGCAGGCTTTTTTACTAAAAATCTAATGCCTTTTAACAAATAAACATGCCCCTTAGAGAGCAGCTTATCCAAAAATCTACAATCGAGATAACTTACACTATATTAATTCTTTTAATCTTTTTAATTTTTGGGAGATTTTAATATTATGAACAAAATCATTAACAATTTATCCATGGCTGTTCTTGAAAGCAAAGATACCTTAAACAGCTTTAATACCGTATTTTAAATACAAAAACATCCCCTTAAAATAATACTAATACCCCGGAGTTTAAGATAAAAAGCGTTTAATTTCAACCGGTATATGATTGAAAAGACGGCTGCAAAAAAAAACTAATACAAAAAAGTTGAAAGGAATTTAAAATCCTTACAACCCTAATAAAATAAGAAGTTAGAGTAATTTTACCTCAAGAAAAAAAGGAGATTATTTTTCGTTTTTGTCCTCAAAATTGACAATATTATATACTAAAAGTACATTTTTTTGATTGATGTAAAGTTGTTTTCTATTGTTTTGATTTTTTCTGGTAATGATAGTGATCGTAAAGGGAACGCCATCATCGTCTTTACAAGTAAACGGATAAACAATATCGGTATCATTTTCCTCGTGAGCCTCGTAATTTAAGATATCATAAAGCTGTATTTCTTGCGAATAAACAATAATTCGGTTTTTGTTGGTATCCAAAGTAACTACAATAGAAGTCTCTTTCAAATCAGACCATTTGCCCCATTCTCCTTGTTCATTTTTTTCTAAAACACTAAAACCGGTCGTTAGAAATTTATACACCTGACTGTATGATTCTTGCATCCCAAATACGACTAAAAAAAGAATGAAAACGGATTTAAACTTCATGATAACTATTGCTTTAATTAATAAAACTAAATACTAATTTTTTGTAACTCTTGTTGCCCAGCTCTAAATTCAGCAATGACATCGTTTATTATTTGAGCGACAGGTAAAATTTCATGAATTAATCCCGCAATTTGCCCAATTTCTAATTCTCCTTCAACTAAATCCCCTTCAAACATACCCTGTTTGGCTCGCGCTCTTCCTAATAACGCTTGTAAATCTTCGCGAGTGGGACATC
>CALPUN020000176.1 GCA_943326765.2 Bifidobacterium breve
GGACATTATGATAAAGTGGTGAGTAATATTCAAGAAATAAAATCAAGAAGCGGAAAAATTATTGCCATTGTGACTAAAGGGGACACGCAAGTTCGGGACTTAGCAGATTATGTAATTGAAGTTCCAGATACTGCCGATGCATTATCACCTTTATTGACAACAATTCCGTTACAATTGTTATCTTATCACATTGCCGTGATGAGAGGTTGTAATGTAGATCAACCCAGAAATTTAGCAAAATCGGTAACGGTAGAATAAACTTCAGGTATAAATTTGAAAAAAAAAGCGAGATTTTGTCTCGCTTTTTTTTTGTTTCTGTATAGTATCATAATTTTTGGGATTTCTTTATTTTTTAGTATTATTTAGAAAGGAGCTATAATGTTATCTTACAAGAATAATAAAAAAGTTAATAAAAACTTAAAAAAACGTTTATGAAGGATTGATAATAATTTTCTAAAAATAATATCAATCGTGAGATTAGGCAGTGCTTTTTTTATAAATCCTAAATTTATTTGTACTTTGGCATCTTAAACCAACAAAATTTAACCCAATGAAAGTGTACTTATTTATTATGTCATTGTTTTTTTGTAGCATTTCTTATGCTCAAAGCACAGTAACAGGTTCCGTTACTGACGGAAACAAACAGCCGATTCCGGGAGCGAATATTAAGATTATCGGTGATTCAGCCGGAACGGTTACCAATTTAGAAGGGAGTTTTTCACTGAGCACTTCTAAAAAACCGCCGTATACCATTGAGATTTCAAGTGTCGGATATGGCTCTAAAAAAGTAGAGGTAAATTCCGCTACACAAAAAGTAACCGTTGTCCTTTCGGATGTCGAAACCAAATTAAATGAAATTGTTGTTTCGGCTTCAAGAACACCGGAACGTGTGATTGAATCACCGGTTACTATTGAAAGAATGGGATTGCAACAAATTAAAAATTCTACCGCAGCAACCTATTATGATGGTTTGGAAAACTTAAAAGAAGTTCATTTTAATACTAGTAGTTTGTCATTTAAATCCATCAACACGCGCGGATTTGCTACAGTATCCAACACCCGTTTTATGCAATTAGTAGATGGAATGGATAATTCCTCCCCTGCACTTAACTTCGTTCTAGGAAATCTGATAGGATTATCAGAATTGGATGTTGCCAATGTGGAACTTTTACCAGGTGCCTCCTCAGCCTTATACGGAGCAAATGCTTTTAATGGAATTCTTTTCATGAATAGTAAAAGTCCATTTACAAGCCAAGGAATTAGCACGTATATGAAATACGGTCAAACCTCGCAAAAAACTGCAGGCACTAATGATTATTGGGATTTCGGAATTAGAGCGGCGCATGCGTTTAACAAGTACATCGCTGGTAAAGCAAACTTAAATATCATGAGAGCTACTGAATGGATTGCTTCTGACAATAGTGATGTTCATGGAGGGCTTATTGGTCACGAGAATAACCAAAATTATGATGGAATAAATTATTATGGTGACGAAGCATCTGTTTTTATTAAAAATGTAGGACAAGTTAGCCGAACAGGTTACCGCGATCAAGATCTTAACGACAATAAAATAAAAAGTGTAAAAGCAGATTTCTCTTTACACATCAAACCATGGGCTAATGATTTTGAAATTATTTTACAAAGTAAAGTCGGAACAGGAAATACCATTTACCAAGGAAGCAACCGCTATGCTTTGAAAAATTTCTTTATGAATCAAAATAAAGTGGAAGTAAAAGGGAAGAACTTCTTCGTTCGAGGATATGTGACAACAGAAGATGCTGGAGACTCTTATAACATGACTTTCGCTGGACTCAAAGTAAATGAAGAATGGAAGAGCAACAAAAACTGGTTTACAGATTATGCAACAGCTTTTCAATTGTCAAGCGCGGTACTTGGGTTAAATTCCAATAATGCCGCAGCTTATGCAAGAAACTTTGCGGATTACAACATTACACCGTTTTTGCCATTGACTCCAAGTAATTTAGGTGGTGCAAATTTCCCAAGATATGAAGTAGGAACAGCAAATTACAACAATGCTTTAGCTAAAGTAATCGGTAATTCAAATCCTATTACAGGAGGCGCTAAGTTTGAGGATCAATCTAAGATTTATCATTCAGATGCCAATTATAATTTTAAAGACATCATCAAATTTGCTGAGATTCAAGTAGGAGGCTCTTTAAGAGAATACGAAATGAAATCTAACGGTAAGATTTTTACCGATGCTGATGGTAAAATTACCTACAATGAATTCGGAATGTATTCTCAATTAACGAAAAAATTATTAAATGAGGATCGTTTGAAATTTACAGGATCGGTTCGTTACGACAAAAGCCAGAATTTTAAAGGATTTGTTTCCCCAAGAGTAGCATTTGTCTATACTGCAGGCGCATCAAAAGTGCATAACTTCCGAGTTTCATACCAAACCGGTTTTAGAAATCCAACCACTCAAGACCAATACATTGGATTGGATGTTGGACCATACGCTTTAATTGGTTCTGCACCGGATAACTTGTCCAGATATTCTGAAACAAGGGGAGAAAACATCAATGGAAGTGGAGAAATTTCTGACGAAGGACAGTCTATTATAGGAGGAGCAACAACGGTAATAATGGATGGTCTTAGTGCTTACAATAACTCATTTACTAAAACCTCCGTATTGGATTTTGATAAAGCCATTTCTAGTGGAGAATCTCGCGATGCGGCATCTTCAAGACTCCAAGTTGCTAATATTGATTTGGTAAAACCGGAGCGTGTACAATCATTTGAATTGGGCTATCGCTCGGTAATCGATAATGATTTGTCAATCGACATTAATGGTTTTTATAATAGCTACAACGACTTCTTAAACCAAGCTAGAGTTATATCTCCATATTATGGGAATGTTAATAGCGCAGGAACAGGTTCCGATGCTGTTGTCGCTCTTTCAAACGGTGATCGAAGAGAATACAACATTTACACCAATTCAAAAACACAAGTTACCTCAACAGGTTTTGGGGTAGGATTGGGTAAAAAAGTATACAAAGATTTTGAAGTGAGCGTCAATTATAATTTCGCTGATTTTAAATTTGATCAAGACAAAGATCCTTCTTTTATCGCGGGTTTTAACACTCCAAAACACAGAGTGAAAGCCTCCTTAGGGAATGATAAATTGGTTAAGAATTTCGGATTCAATATGAATGTAAGATGGAATACAGAATATTTCTGGGAGTCCAATTTTGGAGATGGAATGGTGCCAGAAAACACTGTTTTTGATGCACAAGTAAATTACGCTATTCCAACTATGAAATCAGTTATCAAAGTAGGGGCTAATAATTTATTGGGTAAAGATTATATTCAAGTAATTGGAGCCGGTGCTATTGGTCAAGTTTGGTATGCTTCCTGGACCATCAATCCTTAAATAAAGTAGTAAAATAGTCAATATAAAAAATAAAATCATGATAAACAATTTCAAATGGCTGCTTTTAGTTTCTTTAAGCTTTGTAGCATGTAATTCAAGCGATGAGACTCCTATTCCTGTGGATGTTCCTGTAAAGGCAGGGAATGCCGATTTTTCTAAGTATGTTGCTTTAGGAAATTCACTTTGTGCAGGATATAGCGATGGAGCTCTCTTCAAAAGAGGACAAGAGGGATCTTACCCTAATATTTTATCCCAACAGTTTGCACTTGTTGGAGGGGGAGAATTTAGAATTCCGTATTGCGGAGACGATAATTTAGGAGGGTTGTTGTTTGGAGGAACTCCAATACAAAATACGCGACTAGCGATTTTAGGGTTTTTGCCAAGCGGAAGACCAAACGTCGGTTCAATTCCAGGGACACCACTTACGGAGATTACCAATTCTGTAACAGGACCGTTTAATAACATGGGAGTTCCGGGAGCTAAAAGTTTTCACTTATTAGCACCAGGATACGGAAATGCTGCCGGAGTTTTATCTGGCGCTGCAAATCCTTATTTTGTTCGTTTTGCATCCAGTCCAACTACTTCTATAATTGATGATGCAGTAACTCAAGACCCAACTTTCTTTTCGCTGTGGATTGGAAATAATGATGTGTTAAGTTATGCCACCTCAGGGGGTGTTGGGGTTAATCAAATCGGAAATTTTGATGCAGCTACTTATGGTGGAAATGACATCACAGATCCCAATGTATTCGCAAGCGTTTACAGTACTTTATTAGACAAACTTACTATTAATGACGCAAAAGGAGTAGTAGCTAACATCCCGTATGTATCGACGATTCCTTACTTTAGAACAGTGCCTTACAATGCCATTCCTTTAGATGCAGCAACGGCCGCACTATTAAACGGGGGGTATGCACAATACAATGGAGGATTGGCCTTGGCTTTCAACGCCGGCTTAATTTCTGCCGAAGA
>CALPUN020000177.1 GCA_943326765.2 Bifidobacterium breve
CATCGCAAAGCACAGTTGATTCAAGGCCAATGGAAAACAAAAAAAATGATTCCAGACGGATCGCATTTCAATCAAAGTAACGTCACGAAATTGGCTTATAATGATCCTTATTTAGCTAAAATAACGGCTTTGTGCGATGCTAATGGAATTCAAGTTATTTTAACGGAACTTCCCGGTTCAGCCAGCAATAGGAATGCCTTGCCTTTTACTTATACTGCGACTTTGGCTACTGGAAAAACATCCGTAATCTACAATTTGAATAGTAACGATACTGCTTCAAAAATACTCGATTCTTCTAAAGATTGGTTGGCAGCAGATCATTTAAACGAATATGGTGCTGAAAAAATCACCAATTATTTGTTGAACAATGTCCTCCGACAAAAATAAAATGCAGCAATTAAAAAAAACACTTTCCAATCACCTAGTCAACCTATCCGGTTGGACGACTTCAAAAAAGATTGTAGTCTTCGAATCGGACGATTGGGGAAGTTTGCGAATGCCAAGTCTTGTGGCCTTCGATTCGTTATTGAAAAGCGGCATTCCCGTTGATAAAAGTCCGTATTGCTTATACGATAATTTGTGCACCAGTCAAGATGTAACCGCGCTTTTTGAAGTGTTGCAAAACCATCAAGATGCCGAAGGAAATCATCCGAGAATCACAGCCAATGCCGTAGTAGCCAATCCCGATTTTGAAAAAATCAAAGCCGCTAATTTTGAAACCTATTCTTACGAAACTATAGCAACGACGTTTGAACGTTTTTTTCCAAATGAAAATCCGTTTCCACTTTGGAAGCAAGGCATGAAAGAAAATCTTTTTTTTCCTCAATTTCACGGCCGCGAACACGTTAATGTTCCGTTTTGGTTAGAAACTTTGAGAAACAACGATCCGATTTTTACCAAAGCATTCCAGCAAGGTTGTTGGGGCATTAGCAATGATGTGTATCACAAATATTCCAAAAGCATTCAAGGCAGTTTCGATTACAATTACAAAAGTGATTTGGAGTTTATGAAAGATTCCATAGTGGACGGACTGAATGTATTCGAGCAGTTGTTTGGCTTCCGCTCTGAATCCTTTGTTCCGAACAATTACATTTGGCCCTCCGAATTAAACGAAACGTTAGTCGAAAACGGAGTGCGTTACATGCAAGGCATGAAATACCAATTGCTCCCAAAACCAGTAGGCGAAACAACAAGAAAAAAAACAAAGCGTTTCAACGGACAAAAAGTGGGGGCCAACCCTGGGATTTTACAAACCGTTAGGAATGCTCAATTTGAACCTAGTTTGAAAGGAAAAGCAGACCGAACGTCTTCGGTAAAAGACTGTTTAGATCAAATTCAAACTGCGTTTTTTTGGAAAAAACCAGCAGTAATTTCGATACATCGCATCAATTTTTGCGGCGCTTTGCAGGAAGAAAACCGCACTTTAAATTTGCAACTTTTTAATCAATTGCTACATGAAATCGTAAAACGTTGGCCCGATGTGGTCTTCCTAGACAGCGTTTCATTAGCCAAAAACATTCACTAAATTCAGTTTCCTTACTTATGAGATTCATCAACAAATACCTAAGAAATTTAGCGCCTTACAAAGTGGCTTCGCACAAAATATGGGAAGTAGCTTCGGAGGAACGAAAAAAAATGTTGAAATTAGATTGGAATGAAGCGACCATCCCACCTTCACCATTGGTAAACGAACGACTTAAAAAATTAGTCAACGAACAAGAAGTATACTATTTGTATCCCAGCACACACAATGCCGAATTACTGGATTTACTAGCTACCTATACTTCCTTGCCAAAAGAAAACATTCAATATTTTGCGAGTTCCGATTCACTGCACGAGTATCTAGTGCGCATGTTTGTGGGTGTGGGAGATCCTATTTTAATTTTGGGGCCAACCTACGACAACTTTCGTCTGACTTGCGAATCCCAAGGAGCACAAATTTATTACCACGATTATTCTTCCAATTTTGAATTGGATCAAGAAGCATTTAAAAATAAAATTAAAGAAGTAACGCCCTCGTTGGTCTACATCTGCAACCCAAACAATCCGACGGGAAATGTTTTGGATCGCGATTATTTACTCGATTTAATTACCAATTCTCCCGACACGATTTTCTTAATAGACGAAGCATATTACGAATTCTACGGACAAACGATGAGCAATTATGTTCTGGTGCATCCGAATTTGTTTGTTACCCGAACGTTTTCTAAAGCCTTTGCTTTGGCCAATTTTAGAGCCGGGTATTTGCTAGCTAGTGCAGAGAATATTTTGCAAATTTCTAAAATTAGAAACCCGAAGAATTTCACCACCTTCACCCAAGAAGCCGTTACGGCAGTTTTATCGGACACGGATTATATGTGGCAGTATGTAAAAGAGGTGTTGGAAGCAAGAACTATTTTTCAAGAAAATCTATTGAATTCATCAGTGGTCAAGAAGATATATCCAAGTCAAGGGAATTTCTTATTGGTCGAATTTAAAGATTTCGATTTGAAAATGAAAGTCTACAACACGTTGAGCGAACACCATATTTTCGTTCGGAATTTAATGCATAGCAAATTATTGATGAACACGCTACGCATCACCATCGGAACCAAAGAACAAATGGAGCACGTTTTAAAAGTAATCCAAACCATTGCGTAAACAGGATGAAATTAGTTGTTTTTGATTTTTGTGAAACCTTGGTCGACTACCAAACAGCCGATTCTTTTGTTGATTTTGTCATTGAAAAAGAAAAGTACTATCATTACGAATGGTTGAACTATTTCGACAAGATTTTAACGAAGACTCGAGTAATGGCAGTAGTTCGAAAGCTATTTCCAGAATTAAATCCGTCGAAGCGATTGAAGCTTTTCCAAATCCGAGGTGTTGCCTTAAAAACCATTCATCAACGAGCAGAAGAGTTCTACAATCAGCATTTGATTACCAATTTGATTACGCCCGTTTATAAAGTATTGAATGCCCACATAGCCAACAACGACTACGTCATGATCATTTCGGGGGGTTATGCGCCTTATATCAAAGTTTTTTCTGAAAAGCATCAAATCAAAGCGTTTTTTGCTACCGAAATGGAAAGCACCGGCAACAGGTTAACGGGAAGTTTTTTGGGTAAAGATTGTCTTTACGGGCAAAAAGTGGTTTTGCTAAATCAGTTTCTAAAAGAAAACAACATACAATACACTTCATCGATTGCTTATAGCGATAGCAGCTCGGATTTACCTTTGTTACAATGGGCGGACGAAGGCGTTGTCATTTCTAAAAACAAATCACAAGCTTGGGCTAGCCAGTATGGCTTCCAAGAAATTATCCACGAATAAGAGTTTCAAAAACTAAACAAAATGGGTTTATTAGAATACAAATACAAAGGAATAGTAGGCTATTTTTTTACGAATATAGCTTATGAAATCTATCGGTTTTTAAAGTATTATCGCGTCAATGATATTTCGTATTTGCATAAGAAATTCCAAAACATGCAAGGCTATCCGTTGCATTTGGAAGAGCCAAAATCATTGAATGAAAAATTGCAATGGTTGAAAATTTATGACCGCCGTCCCATTTATACCATTTTTGCCGACAAGTATGCGGTTAGAAAATACGTTCAGGAAAACATTGGAGAGAAGTATTTGATTCCACTTTTGTATCAAACCAAAAATTATAAGGATATAGTACCCGAAAATTTACCCAACGCCCCCTTTATTTTAAAAGCCAATCACGATTCGGGAAGTTTCTTAATTGTCAGAGACAAAAGCAAAGTCGATTGGAAACGTTTGCAAATAGATTGCCGTTGGTGGTTGTCGAAAAACTACTATTGGATTGACCGAGAATGGCAGTACAAAGACATTGAACCTTGTATTATTGTAGAGCAATTATTGCTCGATAAAAACGGAAAAATACCCAACGATTACAAAATTCATTGCATTAACGGCGAAGTCGAATTTATCTATGTTGCTGTAGATCGAGAAGGAGTGAACAAGCGAAACATCTACGATGAAAATTGGAAACCCTTGCCTTTTTCTTGGGCGAATAAATTCAAAGACACATCCAAATTGCGTGGTTCCGAAATTGAACCACCACAAAGTTTGGCCGAAATGATTCGTATTTCGAAAGAAGTCGCGAAATTGTTTGCTTATGTTCGGGTTGATTTTTACGATGTCGATGGAGCATTGTATTTTGGAGAAATTACGCAATGCCACGGTGGTGGTTTTGATCAAATGCGCCCGATAGAATGGGATTATAAATATGGGGAATTACTACAATTGAAGTAGCAATTGCAACGGTTTAAACAAATAAACAAATGAAAATAATCATTATAGGTTCCAAAGGTTTTATAGGATCGCACGCCTACCAGTATTTTCAAAAAC
>CALPUN020000178.1 GCA_943326765.2 Bifidobacterium breve
CGATCGTTGATGAAGTCCATAGCTTCTACCGGATTCATATCCGACAAGTATTTTCTCATAATCCACATGCGTTGCAAGGTTTTTTCATCCAATAATAAATCGTCTCTTCGAGTGCTCGACGAGGTTAAATCGATGGCCGGGAAAATACGTTTGTTCGCAATCTTACGATCCAATTGCAATTCCATGTTACCCGTTCCTTTAAATTCTTCGAAGATTACTTCGTCCATTTTAGAACCTGTTTCTGTTAAAGCAGTCGCAATGATACTTAATGAACCACCGTTTTCTACATTTCTAGCGGCACCAAAAAACCGTTTTGGTTTTTGCAAAGCATTCGCATCCACACCACCACTCAATACTTTTCCAGAAGCGGGTTGTACGGTGTTGTATGCCCGAGCTAAACGAGTAATCGAATCCAATAAAATTACTACATCATGACCACACTCAACCAATCGTTTTGATTTTTCCAAAACAATATTGGCAATTTTTACGTGCTCTTGCGGTTCTCTATCAAAAGTAGAAGCAATCACCTCGCCACGAACCGAGCGTTGCATATCAGTTACTTCTTCAGGACGCTCATCAATCAAAAGTACAATCAAATAAACTTCCGGATGATTGGCTGCAATGGCATTGGCAATATCTTTCAACAACATGGTTTTACCGGTCTTTGGCTGAGCGACAATCATGCCGCGTTGCCCTTTTCCGATAGGGGAAAACAAATCAATAATTCGAGTCGAAATCGTACTTTGCTTTTCAGCCAATCTGAATTTCTCCGTTGGAAAAACGGGTGTTAAGTGTTCAAAAGAAACACGGTCACGAACCACTTGCGGATCATGCCCGTTAATTTTTAAAACCCTTACTAGAGGAAAAAATTTCTCTCCTTCTTTAGGCGGACGCACCACTCCTTTTACAGTATCTCCTGTTTTTAAACCAAACAACCGAATTTGTGAAGTCGATAAATAAATATCATCCGGGGAAGCCAAATAATTATAATCCGAAGAACGCAAAAAACCATAGCCATCAGGCATCATCTCTAATACCCCTTCACTTTCTATGATCCCGTCAAATTCGAAATCTGCATCTCTGAAATTATTCTTTTTATTTTTAAAATTTGGGTTTTGATTGCCATTCCCGTTTTGATTTGGATTGGAATTTCCGTTCTGGTTCTGTTTGTGCAGTTGATTTGGATTTATTTTTTTCTCCGCTGGCATCACTGCTGCATCATCTGCTACTTGGTTTACCATTCCTGTTTCGGTACTTTCCGAAACTTCTGCAACAGGTGCTTTTTCAACTTTATTGGCAATCTTTTTATCGTAATCTGCTTTTTTAAACTTAACGGCTTTCGGAATGTTTTTCTCGAATGCTTTTTCTTCCGTTGCTGCTTCAATAACCGTTGCTGCAGGCGCTTCTATTGGAAGCATTTCTTTTTCTTCTGGAGCCGAGAACAAAGTAGCGGTTTTTGAAATAGCAGGCTTTTTGTCCGGAGCAATTCGAGCTCTTTTTCCTTTTTCATCCGCCGAATTAGTAGGCTTTGATTCGGTTTTAGCTCCGGCTTCACTTCCCGCTTGATGGTTTAAAATTAAATCGATTAACGCTTCTTTTTTGATGCCATTAAACTTGATGGTTTGCGCTAATTTAGCAATATCTTGAAGCTCAGTAAGCTTCATTTCTTTTAATACAGAAATATCAAACATGAATGTTCTTGGAATTTAAATTGATTTGGAATGTACTATAAAATTGTAGTGTGATTTTATCGTGTGAACGGGTCGTAAAATGAAGTACTTACGAATTAGTCATGCAATAATACGAATAAAAATTTACCATACAATAGTATTTATTAAAAAGAAAATATATTTTTGTGGACGAATAACACACATTATGCTGCAACGAATTCAAACGGTTTACTTACTTATTGCCTTATTGGTAACTGGCGCTTTGCCTTTTGTATTCCCTTTGTGGACGTTGAGTGACGGGAAAGCCGAATTCTTTTGGATACATCAAGCTTATGCCGCTTTATTCGGGCTCAGTACTTCCTTATCGCTGCTTAGCATTTTGTTTTACAAAAAAAGACAACATCAATTTGTGATTGGCAGATTGAACATCATATTAAATTTAATTTTATTAGGAGTATTTGTATATCGTTCGCTAAATCTATCTGGAGAAACTGTAACGGTTTCGGAGAAGGGTATTGGGATGTTTCTACCGATTATTGCTATCGTTTTTTTAGTGCTGGCCAACAAAGCCATCAAAAAGGATGAAGATCTCGTAAAATCAGTGGACCGATTGAGGTAAACCTATAAACTTAGTTTATTAGTGCGAAGAAAAACCTGAACGAATGTTCGGGTTTTTTTTGTGCCCAATCGTAAATCTTACATCGTTCCTGCAATGTCACTTCTTCCCTATTTCTACAATCTCCAAATCAGTAATCGCATCGCCATCAATCACAAAACGCAACATCGTTCGCACTTGGTGAAACCCACTTATGCCAGCGGCACCTGGATTCATATGCAATAAATTCAGCTTCTTGTCGAACATCACTTTCAAAATATGCGAATGTCCACAAATGAACAATTTCGGTGGGTTCTTAGTAATCTCCCCTCTAATTTCTTGGTTGTATTTCCCCGGATAACCACCAATATGAGTCATCCAAACCGAAACGCCTTCACAAAAAAAACGCTGGTGCAACGGAAACTCCATGCGTGCTTTGTCATCGTCAATGTTTCCATAAACCGCGCGCAAGAGCTTGTGCTTTTTTAAGGTATCGGTCACTTCTAAATTCCCAATATCACCGGCATGCCAAACCTCATCAGCCAAATCTACATATTTTAAAATCACCGCATCTAGGTGGCTGTGCGTATCGGAAAGTAAAAGGATTTTCTTCATTTAAGCTGAATTTATTTCCGTTTTTTTAGGAGCTGATTTCCACTACACACGAGCGAAGCGAACTAGCGAAGCAATCGGGGCTAGGAATTTCGGTAAAAATAAACAATCCCATTCCAAATAAAAAAGATTCTTTTGCACTACTCCTCTTTTGCGCCTAAGCGTCTTTGGGAGAAACTCAAATTAACATTTTGTTACCTTTTACACTCTCAAAAATCATTCATTAATAAGTATCTTTGTCGCTTCAAAATAAATTTAGCTTGCGGTACTTTATTCAATTTTCTTATAACGGAACGAACTATCACGGTTGGCAATACCAACCCAACGCGGCTTCCGTACAAGAAACGCTAAACAAAGCCTTGACCACCATTCTCAATACAACAATCGACGTGATGGGCGCCGGTCGCACTGATACCGGGGTGCACGCCAAAATCATGTTCGGGCATTTCGATTGCGATCCAACTTTGGAAACGGAAACCGTAGTGCACAAACTCAATTCATTGCTTCCAAAAGACATCGCTGTTTTTAAAGTTTTCCCCGTTCACCAAAACGCTCATGCCCGATTTGACGCCAAAAGCCGAACATACGAATACCACATGCACCCTTTTAAAAACGTGTTTTTGCAAGATTTGAGTTGGTACTGCCACCACAACCTCGACCTGGAAGTCATGAACGAAGCGGCGAAAATTTTGCTAAACCAGACTGATTTCGAATGCTTTTCCAAAGTACATACCGATGTAAATACGTTTGATTGCCACATTACCGAAGCCTATTGGAAACAAGAAGAAAATAGATTGGTTTTTACCATAACTGCCGATCGTTTTTTGCGCAATATGGTGCGCGCGATTGTAGGCACTTTAATTAATGTAGGATTGCACAAGATTACGCTCGCCGATTTTGAAGCCATTATCGCCAGTAAAAATCGAAGTGAAGCCGGATTCTCGGTGCCTGCTCACGGATTGTATTTGACCAATATTGTATACGATTATAAACCCGAATAACCCTAAATATACCAAACACTAGCCCTGATAGCAGTGGAAATCTTTTTGTTTTTTTTAAAACAAAAAATTGCAACGGATAGCAGGAACCAGCTCCTAATAAAAATGAAAGCAAAAGCATTCGATACTCAAGTATTCAAGCGGATTCTAGAATATACCAAACCCTACCAAGGACGGTTCAATGGCGTGATTATTTTTGCGATCTCGCTGTCGGTATTTGCGGCACTTCGCCCCTATTTACTAAAACAAACCGTTGATGGGTACATCAAAACGCATGACGAACAAGGCTTGTTGTTTTACATTATACTCATGGGTATGGTCTTGCTTTTGGAAGTGTTTTCGCAATATTATTTCGTGTTTTGGGCGAATTGGTTGGGGCAAGATATCGTGAAAGACATCCGCATCAAACTCTTCAAACACATGCTGAGTTTTAAAATGAAATACTACGACAACGCGCCCGTTGGGCAATTAGTGACACGTTC
>CALPUN020000179.1 GCA_943326765.2 Bifidobacterium breve
GATGGCGGCAGAACTTAGCACGGGCTATTTAGTTTTAAATTATACCAAAGCAAGCGGACATAATTTTTCAATATTGGTAGCTCAGAACAAAGCCAGTTATAGTAAAAAAGCGACCGGAAAAATCACTTTCAAATGCCAAGAAGGAAGGTTGTTGGAACAAGTAATACAAAAAGCGATCCGTACGAAAGAAGGGCAAACAATTTGGCTAAAATCAATTGGAACCAATGAAAAAAAAGAACAGGTAGCCGAAATGGATTTCGAATGGAGTCTAATAATTAAGACCAAATAATCCTGTAGACAATCGTTAAACCTAACCTAATCAGGATAGAATTTTCGGAATCATCCTTTAACTTTGCCTAAAAAATGAAAATTCTCATCACAGGAGCTACCGGCCTTATAGGAACAGAATTGGTTTCGTTGCTCCTTCAAAATGGAATAACAGTTCACTATCTCACTACTTCTAAAAATAAAATCGTAAAAAAATGGAATTATAGCGGCTTTTTTTGGAACCCGTCCCAAGGGATCATCGATGAAAATTGCCTATTAGGAGTTGATGCTATAGTGCATTTAGCAGGAGCAACAATCGCCAAACGATGGACGCCAAGCTACAAACAAGAAATTATTGAAAGCCGAATTCTTTCGTCCAATACCCTTTATAAAGCTTTAAAAGAGAACCCAAACCAAGTGAAGCAAATAATTTCGGCTTCAGGAACTGCTATTTACCCGGATAGTTATTCGGTAGTTTATAACGAAAATTCAGGAGTGCCTCAAGAAGATTTTTTAAACAATGTCGTAGTGAAATGGGAAGAAAGTGTTGCCAAGTTTTCAGCACTCGGAATTAAAGTTTGCCTTTTAAGAACTGGAATCGTTCTTTCAGCAAAAGGCGGCGCTTTACAGGAAATGCGAAAACCCATTCAATGGGGTTTAGGAGCCGCTTTCGGAAACGGAAAACAAATCCAATCTTGGATTCATATTAAAGATTTAGTAGCCCTCTATAGTTTTGCGTTAACTCATTCCTGGGTGGGGATTTTTAATGCCGTAGCACCCAACCCAATTTCAAATCGGGAGCTAACAAAAAAAATAGCAAAATATGAGAAGAAGCCCCTTTTTCTGCCTAATATTCCCCAATTTGTAATGCGATTGTTTTTAGGGGAAATGAACGAATTGCTCTTTACCAATAAAAACATTAGTTCTCAGAAAGCAATTGATTGCGGATTTGACTTCCAATTTCCCGATGCAGATAGTGCTCTTCAGAATAGTATAGTATAAGAAAAGCTCCGTTTTGATGACGGAGCTTTTCTTTTATAATCAAAGTGAATTAATAATATTTAGAAGCTTAACGCTAACCTTTAAGTTTCAATTTTGGCAATTTTTGCAATCACCGGGACAAACTTAATCAAAACGAAATCGAGTTAGTCTTAAAATTCTATTAAATTTTTTTACTTTTTTTTAAAAATTTCGGATTTCTATTTCTTAAGTCATTTCTAATTTTAGGGTTGATATTTAGCACATCAAAGTTGATTGTCATTTTTAATAGAAAAAAAATGGTGACAATTTGACATTATTAAACAAATGGCAATACTTTTGCAATCCAAGGAAAAAAATATGTTTAAAAAAATATTTAAAGATAGTAGTAAAATGACGATTGAAAATAACGAAAAAGAAACCGTAGTTGATCAGATTCCAACCGAGGCCAACGAAGCATCCATTGAATCCGCCGATGAATTAACGCCTGAACAAAAATTGGAAGAAGATTTAGCCAATGAAAAGGACAAATTTCTAAGACTCTTTGCCGAATTTGAAAATTACAAACGAAGAACTGCCAAAGAACGTCTCGACTTATTCAAAACAGCCAATCAAGAAGTATTGCAAGCACTATTACCCGTTATAGATGATTTTGATCGAGCCCTTATCGAAATTAAGAAATCAGAAGACGATGTGCTTTTGAAAGGGGTAGAGCTAATTCATGAAAAATTAAAAGCTACTTTAATTTCAAAAGGTTTGGAAGAAGTTGCCGTGAAAGCAGGAGATCTCTTTAATGCTGATTTTGCGGAAGCGATAACACAAATTCCGGCTCCATCGCCAAATTTAAAAGGAAAAATTGTAGATGTCATTGAAAAAGGGTACAAATTAGGCGACAAAATTATTCGTTTTCCAAAAGTTGTAATAGGACAATAATTGTCGAATCATTGCAAATAAATTTCTTTGCTTGCATAAAACCAAAACCATGAAAAAAGATTTTTACGAAATATTAGGAGTTTCTAAAAATGCCTCGGAAGCAGAAATAAAAAAAGCGTACAGAAAAAAAGCAATCGAGTTCCATCCTGACAAAAACCCGGGAAATAAAGAAGCGGAAGAAAATTTTAAAATCGCAGCAGAAGCCTATGAAGTTTTAAGCGATCCACAAAAAAAAGCCAAGTACGACCAATATGGTCACCAAGCCTTTGACGGTAATGGTGGATTCGGCGGCGGCCACGGCGGTATGAATATGGACGACATCTTCAGCCAGTTTGGCGATATTTTCGGAGGTGCTTTTGGAGGTGGCGGATTTGGAGGGCATTCCGGAGGTCAACGTCGAACCAAAGGAAGTAATTTGCGGATTAAAGTAAAACTTACCCTAGAAGAAGTTGCCAATGGTGTAGAGAAAAAAGTAAAAGTAAAACGTAAAGTTCAAGCACCAGGAGTTTCTTATAGAACCTGTGCTACTTGTAACGGTCAAGGTCAAGTCATGCGCGTAACCAATACCATTTTAGGTCGCATGCAGTCGGCATCCACGTGCCCAACTTGCGGCGGAGCGGGTCAAATCATCGATAAAAAACCTGCCAATGCCGATGCACAAGGAATGCTTTTAGAAGATGAAACTGTTGCTATCAAAATCCCAGCAGGTGTCGTAGACGGAATGCAATTAAAAGTTTCCAACAAAGGAAATGATGCTCCAGGTAATGGAATACCCGGAGATTTAATTGTTGCCATTGAAGAATTAGAACACGAGTTTTTAAAACGAGAAGGGGAAAACTTGCACTACGATTTGTATATCAGTTTTTCTGAAGCCGTTTTAGGGGTCTCCAAAGATATCGAAGCAGTCAACGGGAAAGTCAGAATAAAGTTGGAAGAAGGAATTCAATCCGGCAAAATATTACGTCTTAAAGGAAAAGGAATCCCAAGTATCAACGGCTACGGAAATGGTGATTTATTAGTGCATTTGAATGTATGGACACCCAAAGCTTTATCCAAAGAACAAAAAGACTTTTTTGAGAAAAATATTACGGACGAAAACTTTATTCCGCATCCAGAAAAAAGCGACAAATCTTTTTTTGAAAAAGTTAAAGATATGTTCTCTTAATACCAAGAATTATTTTACATTTGGATATTACTAGTTAAATAGTAATTTCTTTTTCATAGCAATTTTTCCCATCCTTGTGCAAATAAGGGTGGGTTTTTTTTGTAACTTTTAAAATCATATACCTACTAATTCCCTACTTTTACACAAATCTAAATGAACATGAATAACATTCTTGAAGTAGAAAAAGTAGTCAAGCAATACGGAGATTATGTAGCGCTCAATGAAATTTCACTAACTGTTCCTCGTGGAAGTATCTATGGACTTCTAGGCCCCAATGGCGCCGGAAAAACCTCACTCATCCGAATCATCAATCAAATCACCATGCCCGATAGCGGTTCCGTAATTTTTGACGGCCAAAAACTGCAACCCAAACACGTGCACTATATCGGCTACTTGCCCGAAGAACGAGGTTTGTATAAATCGATGAAAGTAGGAGAACAATGCTTGTATTTGGCGCAAATGAAGGGACTTTCCAAAGAAGAAGCCAAAAAACAATTGGTATATTGGTTCGAACGCCTCGGAATTGAAGGCTGGTGGAACAAAAAAATACAAGAACTTTCCAAAGGAATGGCACAGAAAATCCAATTCGTGGTCTGCGTTTTACACCAACCCAAATTGCTGATTTTCGACGAACCCTTCTCCGGTTTCGACCCTGTTAATGCCAATATCATTAAAGACGAAATTTTAGAATTGCAAAAACAAGGTTCTACGATAATCTTCTCAACCCACCGGATGGAAAGTGTTGAAGAACTTTGCGACCACATCGCCCTCATTCATAAATCCAATAAATTGATCGAAGGCAAATTAACCGATGTAAAAAAAGAATACCGAACCAATAGTTTTGAAGTCGGAATTCTAACCGATAACGTCGAAGGATTACTCTACGACATCACCCAAAAATTCACCGTAGGACAAACCAATTTCAAATCCTTAAACGACGAACTAAAACTCGAAATCCAACTAGGAAGCGCTACTCCAAATGAGTTGCTAAACTTGCTCACTCC
>CALPUN020000180.1 GCA_943326765.2 Bifidobacterium breve
CAATATGCCGCGGGTCTGCTAGGAGCCGGAATGTCTTCTCCCGATGAAAATGCAACTTTGACAACAAAATTACAAGGCTATACCGATGGGTATTACCAATTAGCTATTTACGCTTTGATTTCCGGCGTGGTACTAATCCTATTTACCCCATTAATTAAAAAATTAATGCAAGATGTAAAGTAAATGATATTCTAGTGCTCATTTCTTTTATTATATTTGAAAAAAAATTGAACCATGAAAAAAATAATATTGATAGCATTCCTACTAATCGGTGCAGCAAGTCTGCAAGCGCAAGAATTAGTTTGGGAAACCAATTTAGAAAAAGCCTCCCAAGTGGCTATGAAAACTAAAAAACCACTTTTGTTGTTTTTTACAGGAAGCGATTGGTGCGGCTGGTGCATTCGTTTGCAAAATGAAGTTTTAAAAACCCCGGAATTTGCCGCTTGGGCAAAGCAAAATGTGGTTTTGGTAGAGGTTGATTTTCCAAGAAGATCGCCTCAACTTCCAGAAATACAAAAACAAAATATGGAATTGCAACAAATTTTTGAAGTAAGAGGCTATCCTACAATCTGGATTTCCAACCCAACGAAAGTTGATGGAAAAATCAATTTGGATAAGTTAGGAAGCACGGGCTATGTTGCCGGTGGTCCTTCAAAATGGTTGGAAGGAGCGAATCAGATTTTATCCCAAAAAAAATAAAACTCAACGCATTCTAAAGAATCCCTTTTCATTGGTATTATGAAAAGGGATTTTTTCTTTCAAACAAGTCGCCTTCCACAACCCTACGTAAGATTTGTAATTGCTCGCATCGGCAACGATTATTTTAGGCTTGCACGTTTGCAACACCCGATCCAAATTGACTTTTGGCGACTGCCGGAACACTAAGATGTCGGGTTTTACATTTCTTGGATAAGATCCCGAACTGTCTAATAGTACAATTTTTTTTGAATTGAAATAGGCTAAGTTTCCAAGGGGTTTAGTAGCTGTAATAGAACAAAAATTAGCTACTAAATAAGGCGTTATGGGGTTGTTTGTAGCAACTAAATCACTAGTGTATACCGTGACGTTTTCTCCTAGTCGCTCGGCTATGATCGTGGTCTTTTTAGCATTAAAGACAATCCATTCGTTCTGCTTTTGAGTATTCCATTTCGAACAAAAATAACTTACTTGAAAAATCAGGACCGTTACTAATACACCTATAATTCTCTGAAAATTTGGTTTCTTGAAACAGAAAATGAAAGCAAAGATCCCAAGATATAAACTAATCATCATCCACGAGTTGCAAGGAATGTCTTGGATGATAAAACGTTCCAAAGAAGCAATCCGATGGATCATATAATTCAACAGCGTGATGGACTGTTCCAAGGGATCTAGTAAAAATGCAGGAATCCTATTCCAAAAAGCAAGAACAACAACTAAAAGTCCCAATCCCATAATCAAACTTAGAAACGGAATGACAATCAAATTCGTTACAAAAAACAGGCCGGGAAACTGATGAAAATAGTAAATGCTCAGAGGCAAAGTTCCAATTTGTGCGGCAAAAGAAACCGTTAATATATTCCAGAAGTAGATCGCAAATTTGTTTTTTGGTTGCCAAAGGGGATCCAACAGGGGTTGTACCCAAACAATAAAGAATAAGGCAACGTAACTCAACTGAAAACCTACATCGAAAAGAAACGAAGGCTCGAAAATCAGAATCAAAAACAAGGAAACCAACAGGGTATGAAAAATATTAGTTTTTCGTTTCAAATGCAACCCAATAGCAAGAAAGGAAAACATCGTCACCGAACGAATTACCGATGGAGACAACCCAGCGAGGATAGCAAAACTCCACAATGCTGCTAAAGTTAGTCCAAGTTTAAAATAGGAATACCTTTTTTTCTTGGGAAGAAAATTCAAAACAAAATTCAAAAACAAAACAATAAAACCCACGTGCAATCCCGAAACCGACAAAATGTGTACCGCGCCTGCCAATTGATAATCATGGACAATCTCTGAGGCAATTTCTTGCTGTTGTCCCAATAATAAAGCTCCCAAAACAGCAAGTTCATTCGGTTTGAAATGATCGTGTTCTAAGTTTTTTAGAATCGTTCTGCGGATCGCATCCGAATAGTAAAAAGCATCCTTGACGAAAACTGGGCTGATTTTCACTTCCGAAGCATCTACATAAACTTGCCCTAAAATGGATTTGTTATTCAAATACTTTCCGTAATCAAATTGATCTGGATTTAAGGGTTGGGTTGGCAGAACGACGCCACTTTTGATTTGAAGTTGCGTTCCAATGGAGAGCTCCTTTATCGTTTCCTTATTGCAATTTACCAAGATTCTTCCAGTACAATTTTGGTGATGGATTCGTTTTACAATTGCTAGGTAACGGTAATTAAATTGTGAGCTTTTCAATTTTTCACGCAAAACAACTTCTAGGGTCGGAGTTGCATCAGAAATCGAAAGTTGATGAATGTAATTGCTTCGGTGATTAGTTCCTAAGTGTAAAGCAAATGTGGCACTCCCGAGACAAAACGAAAGAAAATAAACCGCCCAACCAAACGCAGCATTTTGTATCCATTGTTTTTGAGCAATGTAAAAAGTAACGCCAAAAGCAAGCGTTGAAACACTTAGTAAAATAAGGGAACTACTCAGACTAAGTGCGCTAAAAAACGCAAACAAAATTCCGAATACCAGTCCAAGTGTAATTCTTGCCAAAGGGAATTGCCATACTTTCATATTCCTAAAGTATTCAATTTTAAGCAATAACCCAAAAAATTATTCTAAAATTCGGTTGGCTTGTTCAAAAGTTTTTCCGTAATAGGTTTCTTTGGTAGAGGAAATAATAACGCCTTTTTGAGTAGAAGAATGAATGAATTTGATTTCGTCATCCGTCACTTCGGTTACCATCCCAACGTGATTAATAACGTGCTTCCCATTGGTTTTAAAGAAAATTAAATCGCCTTTTTGAATATCATTTTGATCCAATTTACGACCAATTTTCGCCATGTCTACCGAAGATCGCGGCAGCGTAATGTCGAATTTCTTGAAAGTGCTGTACATCAAACCCGAACAATCAAATCCGTCGGGTGTTGTCCCGCCCGTTCTGTAATTGGATCCCAAATTCTCAGAAGCAGCATTAATTAATTGCTTTACCAAATAACTCGAATTATCAACGGTAATAACATAATCATCATCGTTTTTATCGTTAATGCGATTTCCAACGACGGCTTTTTTCGGTTCCGCAGCCTTCGGCGTATTCTTAGCACTGCTGTTGGAAGCGATTTTTTTGTTTTCGGGGTTTTTATAGATACCTCGTTTTTGGGCTTCCGATTTGGAAGTGATAATGTTCGAAGTGGGTTTGCAACTTACTAGTAAAGTCAGCAATAAAAGTATAGAAATGATTGGTTTCAAAAGGATTTTTTTTTATAGTTTGAGTATATGCGAAACGTAATTATTGCAAGCTACGTACAATAAGTTCTGCTGTTTTTTTGCTAGCACCAACGCCTCCTAATTTATGTTCTAAAGTGTCGTAGGCTTTCAAAAGTTGTTTCTGGTGTTGTGGTTCTAGTAGTTTTTGCAATTCGGTTTTGATGGTTTTGGTAGTGCAATTTTCCTGAATCAGCTCGGCCACCACTTCTTGATCCATAATTAAATTCACCAAAGAAATATATTTCAAAGTGATGATGCGCTTAGCAATTTGATAGGACGCCCAACTGCCTTTATAACAAACCACTTCCGGAACTTTGAACAAAGCCGTTTCCAGGGTCGCGGTTCCCGAAGTCACCAAAGCGGCAGTAGCATGACTGAGTAGATCATAGGTTTTATTCGAAAGAAAATGCACGTTTTTATTTTTTAGGAACGGCAGGTAAAAGGCATGCTCTTGACTCGGAGCTCCTGCAATTACAAATTGATAGTCTGGAAAATCTTGCACAACACTCAGCATCACAGAAAGCATTTTGGTGATTTCTTGTTTCCGACTCCCCGGAAGAATTGCAATGATGGGTTGCTCGCCCAATTGATTGTCTTGAATGAAATCAGCTTGAGAAACTTCTTTGCGATTGTGAATGGCATCAATTAACGGATGGCCAACAAAAGTTACAGGAAATTGATGTTTGTTTTCGTAAAACTCTTTTTCGAAAGGCAGAATTACATACAAATGATCAAAGTCGCGTTTGATAGCTTGAATTCGATTTTCTTTCCAAGCCCAAATTTGAGGGGAAATATAATAGTGTGTTGGAATCCCGCGCTCTTTGGCCCATTTTGCAATGCGCATGTTAAAGCCTGGATAATCGATAAAAATTAGCGCATCAGGTTGAAAGTTTTCGATGTCCTTTTTGCAAAAGGTGA
>CALPUN020000181.1 GCA_943326765.2 Bifidobacterium breve
ATTGTGGACTATATTAAAGAAAAGACCAAGATTGACCTAGTAACGATTTATGCTCCGGAGCATGGCTTTCGCGGCACAGCGGATGCAGGCGAATTGGTGGTTGACGGTAAAGATTCCAAAACAGGATTGCCAATTGTTTCTTTGTATGGTAACAACAAAAAACCTACTGCGGAACAATTGACTGGAATTGATGTTTTGGTTTTCGATTTGCAGGATGTCGGTGCTCGTTTCTATACTTATATTTCTTCGTTGCACTATATTATGGAAGCTTGTGCCGAGAACAACAAGCAACTGATTATTTTAGACCGTCCGAATCCCAATGGGAATATTGTTGACGGACCGATTTTAGAAAAAGAGTATTCTAGTTTTGTGGGGATGCATCCTATTCCAGTGTTGCACGGCATGACTATTGGCGAGTATGCTTTGATGATCAATGGGGAGAAATGGTTGAAGGACAGTATTCAGTGTCATTTAAAAATTGTTCCTTGCGAGAATTACAAAAGAAGCCAACCCTATAGTTTACCTGTGAAACCCTCTCCGAATTTGCCGAACGATCAAGCGATTAATCTGTATCCGAGTTTGTGTTTTTTTGAAGGGACTAATGTTAGTGTAGGGCGCGGGACAGACAAACAATTCCAAATCTATGGTTCTCCTTATTTGACACACAATCATTTTAGTTTCATTCCGTTGCCAAATGTAGGTGCCAAAGACCCTCCTTATAATGGAAAAATTTGTTGTGGCGAAGACTTGTCGGAAATTCCAAGAGTAACCCGATTGGAGTTGAAATGGCTGATCAAGTCCTATAATGAGACCGAAGATCCTTCGAAATTTTTCAATTCCTTTTTTACCAAATTGGCGGGAACGAAGAAATTACAGCAACAAATCGAAGCCGGAGTTTCGGAAGACGACATTCGAAAAAGCTGGGAAAAAGGGCTATCAGACTTCAAAGAAATGCGTAAGAAGTATTTGATTTACGAGTAACGAATACCCTTATTGGGCTATTCCCTTTTACGTTAACCCTATCGGACACTTTTTTACAACGGCAATCGTTTCTTCATTTCTTCTACAATGTTGAATGCTGCAGGACAAATAGCTACATTTTTCAAAGTCAAATCCGCTATTTGTTGGAACTTTTTCCGATCGGTATGTGGGAATTCGCGACAAGCTTTTGGCCGCACTTCGTAAATCATGCAATAGTTCTCGACATCTAAGAACGTGCAAGGCACACTTTGCAACACATAATCTTGATCTTCATCTATTCGCAAATACTGATCGATAAATTGTTGTGGTTTCTGTCGGAGATGTTTCGAAACACGTTCGATATCCGCTGAAGTAAAAAGCGGTCCGGTGGTTTTGCAGCAATTGGCACAGTTTAGGCAATTGGTTTTTTTAAATTCGGCGTCGTGCACTTCTTGCATCACATAATCCAAATTTTTAGGGGTTTTCTTTTTCAGCTTGTCGAAATACTTTTTGTTTTCGATATGCTTATCTTTGGCTAGCTTTGGTAGTAAGTTGAGTTCTGGATTAGTCACTTTAATTTTTTAAGAAGGTAAGGCAAAATTATACAAAACAAATCACCAAATCACCGAATAACCAAATAAACAATTATGAAAGACCTTTTTGGAAAAGCGATTCTCGATTTTCAAACCCACAATAAGCCCGAAGATTTGATTACGGAAACTTCCATTTCTGAAGAAGACGAAATGAGTGTTGCTTATTTGTTTCGTTCGTATTCTGAAATGCCGTCGCTAGAGCAAAAAGCGTTGGAGTTGGCCAAAGGAAAAATTCTAGATGTTGGTTGTGGCGCTGGAAGTCACAGTTTGTATTTGCAAAACCAACGATATTTGGACGTTACGGCAATTGATATTTCGGCGAATGCGATTCAAGCCTGCACCCTTCGCGGTATTAAAGATGCTAAAGTTCAAGACGTGATGGCTTTGGAAAATGAAAAGTATGACACCATTTTATTATTAATGAATGGTGCTGGAATGTGCGGTCGCTTGAAAAATGTTGCGGCTTTTCTATCGAAATTAAAATCACTTTTGAAACCAAACGGACAAATTTTGCTAGACAGTTCGGATATTATTTATATGTTTGATGAAGACGAGGACGGTGGTAAAATCATTCCGTTGGACCAAGAATATTATGGCGAGGTGGTTTTTAATATTCGCTATAAAGGACAGCAAGAAAATCCTTTTAACTGGATGTATATCGATTACAATACCTTGCAAAATGCGGCTTATGCTAATGAATTACATTGTGAATTGCTTTTAGAAGGAGATCATTTTGATTATTTAGCGCGGCTTTCCATTCGTTAGAAGAAAGAAACAAGAGGCATGAGAAAAGAATAAAAAGAGTAACAGTAACCTTATTTTTATGGAAGCTTTAGATTTAGAAAAATTACGATTTCCTATTGGCGCATTTGTCGCTCCTACTGCTTATAATCCTAGAGCTATTGCAGAACAAATTAAAATGATTGGCAGTTTTGCAAACCGATTAAAAAAAGAAGTGGAGTCATTGACAGATTCCCAATTAGACACCCCTTATCGACCGGGTGGCTGGACGGTTCGGCAAGTAGTACATCATTGTGCCGACAGTCATATGAATTGTTTGATTCGGATTAAATTGACCTTAACGGAAAATTTGCCCACTATCAAGCCTTATAACGAAGGTCTTTGGTCAGAATTAGAAGACAACCGAACTATGGGGATTGCTCCTTCGCTTCTATTGCTGGAAGGTTTGCATTTCAGATTGCAGTGGATGCTTACTAATTTAAGCGCTAGTGATTTTGAAAGACGCTATAGGCATCCACAATACGGAAAAGAATTTCCACTTTATGAAGTAACAGCGCTTTATGCTTGGCATGGTGACCATCATTTGGCACACATTACCGAATTGAAGAAACGCAGCGATTGGACATAAAAAAATCCCGAAAGAATTAGATGCTTTCGGGATTTTTTAAAATTTAAATGTTCTTATTTTTTGATTACTTTATCCGATTTTATGAATTGTCCTTGATTGTAAATTCTTAGGTAGTACGTTCCCGATTCGAATTCTTCCACAGAAATCACATTATTGGTTTGTGAT
Organism: Bifidobacterium breve; assembly: GCA_943326765.2. Lineage (GTDB taxonomy): Bacteria > Bacteroidota > Bacteroidia > Flavobacteriales > Flavobacteriaceae > Flavobacterium. Next base: position 3,088 of record CALPUN020000181.1, read on the forward strand.
AATTTTTGTGTTTTTACCAATTGTCCTAAGGCATTGAAAATTTCCACTTCATCGATGGCTACTTGTGGGGAAGTAATCATGAAATATTTAGATACCGGATTTGGATATACTGCAATCGCTTTAATGGCTTCAAATTGATCTAATCCAAGAGCAGCACATCCGTTAGAACTTAACAAGCTTAATCTAGGGCCTGCCAAAGTGTTCTGCATAATGGTTTTTTGACCTGCTGTGAAAAAGGCCATACAAGCATCGTCTACATAATCCATGTAGTTCATAAACATGGAACCATTAGTGGAAGAAGCACAAGCATTCGTATTGTCGGGAAAAGTTGGACAACCAAAATAAGGATTGTTTGTTGCCGGCGTGTCGGTTACTCCATCACTATTTGCAGTGGAGTTACACGCGCTTCCGTCATTGCCCCATGGATGATCCAATCCAAAGTAATGCCCAATTTCATGTGTTCCTGTTCTTCCTTTATTAAAGGGGGCCGTCGCAGTTCCTGTAGTTCCAAAGTACTGATCACCAATGCAAAGTCCGTCATTTGAATCTCCAGCAGAAGAAGGCAAATAGGCAAACCCTAGTAAGGTATTGTCCGTAAATCTTCCAATCCAAATATTCAAATATTTAGTGGTATCCCAGGCTGGTTCTCCGGCAGCTAAGAAGTAACTGTTTTCAAAAACAAAAGAACTTCCCACTGATTTTCTTGTAATTCCGGTGGAAGCCACACCTGCTGGAGTTCTAGCTGCTTTACAAAAAACAATTTCCATATCGGAGCCTAAAGGGCGAAATGCGGCAGGCACCACCGAATTAAAATCGGTATTTAACTTTCTATAGTCTTTGTTCAAAACATCCAATTGTGAGTTAATTTGCGCATCGCTAATATTTTGAGTAGCATTTTTATACAAAACGTGAAAAACTACTGGAATTGTAACCACCACTGTAGGAGAATTTGGTCCTTTCTGAAATAGTGATTGCGAATTGTTTGGGTTTTGAATGAAGTCCATCACTTCTTGATGATGAGCAGCAAAATTAGGATCTGCAATCATTTTTTCATGCAACTTATCCATGGTGCTGCATGTTCTTTGAGCGAACATTGAAAACGAGATAGCAATTAGTAGTAGGGTAAGGTTTTTTTTCATAGCTTTTTTAAATTCATAGACTGCAATAATACAAACAAATACTTATTCTTTAATTTAATTTTTCCTTAAAATAATTTAAGGCGTTGATTTTAAATATTTCGTATTACGA
>CALPUN020000182.1 GCA_943326765.2 Bifidobacterium breve
CATGACTAAATTACAATTACGTTCGTTTACCTATCAATTGATTTCTTTCGGAGTGCTGTTTATCGGGTTACAGTTCTTAATTCGAAAATACACCAACTTATACGGATTTTGGATTCCGACTACCGCTTTTGTGGTAGGGACTATTTTGGCACCCAAATTCCAAGCCGTGAAAACCAAAGACGGAGAAAAGCTCTTTATGAAATGGCTTTTTGTTCGCGGTATTAAAGAAATCAAGTAATTCGGAACCAAACACTTTTTGGTCGTTTACCACTGCAATGGAAGATTTTTTAGTTTAACACGAATGTCACGAATGGACACTAACTAATTCGTGCTAATTCGTGCCATTCGTGTTTTATAAAAGCGTAACATGAAATTTAGCACTGCCTAAAACTATCCGTAAAATGGATGGTATTTTAAGAAATGCCCATTATTTTTTATTCTTAACAGGAACAGCTGGGAGTAAATCTTTCTTTTTATAAAGCGGGATAAAATACGACACCGAGTAATTGAAACCAGCACCAAACGAACCTTCATATGTGCGGTTGAATCCAGGGATATAAAGGTTGTCAAAATTACTTGGCTTTTTGTTGGCTACTAATTTATTCACTCGAAAGCTAAATCCAACATAAAAATTATTGATAACTTTGGCCTTTACACCTGCTACGACTTCAATCCACTGCGCCGATAATCCGTTGAATTTCTCCCCGGAATTAATGGTTGGCTCCTCACCAAAATAAGGATAGCGGTTGTAAATAGCGTAGGAGTTTAGGGTTTGACTGAAAGAACTCACGCCATAACGCATCCCCACATAAACCATATTTTCCATATCAAGCCAGTTGTCGTAAAGATTGTAATCGAAACCCGCTTTGAAATACGTTCCTTTGGTATTGAAACTGAGGCGATCGTCCTCGACAGTTTTGTTTTCATTTCCCAATTCCCCAGCGATGTAGTATCTTTTGGTTACCCGGTAATCACCCACCAATTCTAAACCTTTGTAATTCTTATCGTAAAACGAACGGGAAAGCTTGTATAGGTCGGCCCCAACACGAACGCCATAGCGACTCACTTTAACAGGAAGGGTGTCTTTTTTAACAGGAAGGGTTTCTTTCTTCGGAGCTTGCGCCAACATTCCTGCTGTCACCAACACCAAAATCAGACTAAAAAGAAATCGAAAGGTGGGTTTCATTTTCATTGGTGATGTTGGATTGAGTCACAGTAATGGTTTTCATCCACAAGCCTTCAGCTGCAGGAGAATCGGTTTGAATTACGGGAGTAGTCGCGTTTAGAGCAAATAGCGTTTTGAAACCACAAGCTCTTGACACGTAGCTATTTTTTCTTGTATAAGAAAACTTCATTTCGTCTTCATCGATTAAAGCCGTATTGGTGTTTCCGTAGTTTAAAATGAAATGGTATTGCGAGATATCCGAACCGGGATTCAAAGGAACTTTAATTTGACTTACGCCATTGAATAGAATGCCCGATGATAATCCGTCGCCTACTACCGCTAAATTAGTCACCGTTTTTTTTAAAGTCGGATTGCTAACATCGTAAAAGTCGATTACCAAACGAGGAGTCGTCACGGTATTGGCATCGCAAATGTCGTCTTTCTCGCAACTAGAGAACATCCAAGCAAAAGCAATCAACAAAAGCACAAGTTTTTTCATAAATCTAAAATCGTATATCTAAAATCGTCTTTCCAAAAGTACAACATTTTCTACATGATGTGTTTGCGGGAACATATCAACGGGACGGACCCGAGTTACTTTGTATTTTTCATCCAATAAGGCAAGATCTCGGGCTTGTGTCGCCGAGTTGCAACTCACATACACAATTTTTTCTGGAGCTATTTTCAGAATCTGATCAATCACTTCTTTGTGCATACCATCTCTTGGTGGATCCGTAATAATGACATCGGGATGACCATTTTTGGCGATGAAACTTTCGTTAAAAACCACTTTCATATCGCCCACAAAGAAATCGCAATTGGTGATATTGTTGCGTTTGGCATTTTCTTTTGCGTCGTGAATGGCTTCGGGAACACTTTCTACCCCGATGACTTTCTTTGCTTTTTTGGACACAAATTGAGCGATGGTTCCGGTTCCAGTATACAAATCATAAACAATTTCAGAGCCAGTTAAGCCAGCAAAATCTCTAGTGATTTTATACAATTCGTAGGCTTGAGCCGAATTGGTTTGGTAGAAGGATTTGGCGTTAATGCTAAAGTGCAGGCCTTCCATTTCTTCCAAAATATAATCGCGGCCTTTGTACAATTCAATTTTTTGATCGTAAATGGTATCGTTAGGTTTGCCATTAATGACATATTGCAATGAGGTAATTTGCGGGAATTTCTCGTAAATATGATCTAGTAGTAATTCTCTATTGGCTTTGTCGTCTTCAAAAAACTGAAGCAACACCATGATTTCTCCTGTGGAAGCAGTCCGAATCATTAATGTTCGCAACAATCCTTCATGTGCTCTTGGATTGAAAAACGATAAGTTGTGAGCGTTTGCGAAATCTCTAATTTCATTCCGAATAGCGTTCGAAGGGTCTTCTTGCAAATGACATTTCGTGATGTCTAGAATTTTATCCCACATTTTCGGAATGTGAAAACCCAAAGCATTTCGGTTTCCTAAATCCTCGGTGCTGTCGATTTCTTTTTCGGTAAGCCAACGCGAATTCGAGAATCCGAACTCCATTTTGTTTCTATAGAAGAATTGTTTTTCAGAACCTAGGATGGTTTCAAAATCCGGAAGTTCAATCTTACCAATGCGTTGCAAGTGGTTTTTGACTTCGTTTTGTTTGTAAAACAACTGTTGCGCGTAGTTCATATTTTGCCATTTGCAACCTCCGCATACGCCAAAGTGCTCGCAAATAGGTTCGATACGGTGTTCCGAAAACTCGTGAAAACGAATGGCTTTGCCTTCGTAATAGGCTTTGCGCTTTTTGAAGGTTTGCACGTCTACGACATCGCCCGGAACTACGTTAGGGATGAAGATTACTTTTCCGTCGGGGGCTTTGGCTACTGAAACACCTTTAGCGCCAGCATCCAAAACTTTGATGTGATCAAAGACCACTTTATCGGTATTTTTCTTTGCCATGGCGCAAAAGTAGGGAAAGTTTGTTAGATTTACGACATACACTATAGGATTTACACTGTAGGAATTCCGATTTTTAGTTAACGCTTTTGGAGTTTAAAAAGAAGTACAAGAGTGACTTGTTGTAGCCGACAATTCAAGATTTTGAGGGTCGTTATCGTATTAAAAAACTTATTTGGTTTTTCCGATAATGGAAAGTATTCCAATTCCTGTTGTTACTCCTAACAAGGGTCCGCAACCAAAAATTGCAATAGAATTTAAAACCATTTGAGTATTTCTTCCCCAGCTTTGGATCATTGGCACGAAAACAATAGAAACTAATAGAGCACAGAACAACCAACCGGCAAAACTATAGCCTACCCATAATTTTGCTTTTTCAACCCGAGAGTTGAGGTAAAAGCGGTACTGTAGATAACCACTCAAAAGACCTCCAAAAACCCAAAGAACTAAAAAGAACCATTCCTCTAATTTCAAATAACTAGTGGTTAAGTCATAAAAAAGGAAGGGAATAGTAAGACCAACGATTAAGAGCCAAATCCATTTTGCAGCTTCCTCGAAATAGTTTTTTAATAGTAGCCATTGCATCCCTCCAATACCCAAGCCAAGTCCGGCAGCTAAAGGAAATAAGACATCAATTTTAAAAGATTCCAGGATACCTGCAAATAGTATGAGGATTACAATACCCAACGCAAATCCGATACTCGTATGCATAATCCACCTACCAAGAGAAAATGATTGTATTGCTTTCATCGGTCAATTTATTAGATTGATTATCACTAGGTAAAGGTACTGAAAACTGGTTTTGAATGCCCTCGAGTGCTTTTAAAAAAGCGTAATCTCTACAAGAGGTTTGGGTTTTCTGAACTTAGAGTGTTTAATGCCTTACTTCTTAATTATTTTTGTAATTTGCTTAGAAGTTGCTCGCATAGGTATTATATTAGCCCAGTAAAATCAACCATTAATAATGCGTTCGTTGAATTTGGCGTTTACCAAGGTTTCACTACTTTATGGTCGTATCCTTATTACGCTACTGGCAATATTGTGCATCTAAGAAATGGATTGGCAAAAGTTACTCTTGGGTATAGTTTCAATTAATATCCAAACCCTTAACTCCCGAAGCTTCGATTATTTCGAAGGCTACCAAGCTTAATCTGCATTTCCAACTTTTACCTATATTTACCAAAAATATTTTACACATGTGTGCTACAACAACAAAAAATGAA
>CALPUN020000183.1 GCA_943326765.2 Bifidobacterium breve
GTTTACACCAGATCCAAATCTATGTGCCGCTGGACAAACACTTTGTGTAACTGTAAATGCGTCTATAACACCTAATTTTGCTGCTATTCCTGCAATTTGTCAAGGATTATCAGCACCCACTTTGGGGTCAACATCTCCAAACGGAATATCAGGATCTTGGGCACCAGCCACTATACAAACCGCAACAGTTGGATTTTCAGATTATGTATTTACTCCTAATGCGGCCACGGTACCAAGTCCAAACTTGTTAGTGAATGGTGATTTCTCAGCAGGAAATACAGGATTTACATCCGACTATCAATTCTTAACGGTTACTATACCGGTAGGTCAGCAAAAAACTTACGGAATTGTTACCAATCCAAACGGATGGTTCCCAGGTTTTGCAGCTTGTACTGATCATAGTTCCGGTTCTGGAAACATGATGGTAGCTGATGGTTCTACATCTAACGCAGGAAATGATAGCTTGTGGAGTCAAACAATTCCAGTAACCGCTAATGAAAATTACACGTTCAGTTATTATTTAGAATCGGTTGTTGCTCAAAATCCAGCGCAAATTGACGTGGTTATTAACGGAACGGTTGTAGGATCTGCAACTGCCGGAGCGACTGCTTGTAATTGGGTTCAATACAGTTATGTATGGAATTCAGCAACCAATACCTCGGCACAAATCAATCTTTATGACAGAAATGTGTCTAGTGGAGGTAATGACTTTGCTATTGATGACTTGTCATTCAAACAAAACGGCAATCTCTGTGCGGTACCACAAACGTTAACAGTCGAAATTATAGCGCCGAATATCAATCCAGGTTTCGCTGCCATTGCTTCAATATGCTCAGGAACTTTAGTCCCAACGTTAAGCACAACTTCTCCTGCACCTGCCAACATTACAGGATCTTGGTTACCAGCGACAATTGACAACACCCAAAGTGGAAGTTATGTGTTTACTCCTGATTCAGGACAATGTGCCGTACCACAAACGTTGAACATTGTAATTACAGCGCCGAATATCAATCCAGATTTTGCCACCATTGCACCAATTTGTGCTGGAGGAAGCGTACCGACATTGAATACGACTTCTCCTAGTCCAAGCAGCATTACAGGAACATGGTCGCCAGCAACGATTAGCAATGAAGGAAGCGGTAGTTATGTGTTTACTCCTGATGCGGGACAGTGCGCAATACCTCAAACGTTAGAAATAACGATTACTCCAAACCCTGTGTTTGCTATCAACGGGGGATGTAAAAGCGGAAGTTATGTTTTGGAAGTTACACCAACAGGGTTTGATGTAGCAACTACGACATTTATATGGAAAGACAGTTCGGGAACAGTGGTTGGAGAAAATGCTCCTACATTAATTGTGAATTCCGTTGGGGCTTATACTTGTGAAATTATCGACCAAGGTTGTTCCTCTACTCAATCATTTACGGCGACTACGGTTTCATGTACTATTCAGAAAGGTATTTCTCCAAAAGGAGTTGGTGCTGGGGATAACTTAAACGACTACTTTGATTTGGAAGGGTTGAATGTTAAGAAATTAGAAATATTCAATCGTTACGGTACAAAAGTATATACCAAAACTAATTATTCTAAAGAATGGTATGGTCAGTCTGATAAAGGAGACGAATTGCCAGACGGTACTTATTTTTATGTTATCGAAAGAAACAACGTCCCTAATAAAACAGGTTGGATATACATTAACCGTGAGCAATAACAGTCTATAAAGCAGAAAAATTTGCTGTTTGTAATTCGCAAACAGCAAATTTTAACCCTACAAAACACAATCAAATGAAGAAAATATTTTTTACAACGCTACTAATGGTCTTAGCATTCTTTGATGCCAATGCCCAACAAGACCCACATTATACACAATACATGTATAATATGAACGTGATAAATCCAGCGTATGCAGGGTCAAAAGAGAACCTGTCTTTCGGATTATTATATCGTAAACAATGGGTCGATATTGAAGATGCTCCTTCTACGTTTTCATTCTCAGGATCCGTACCTGTGGGTAAAAATGTAGGTGTCGGACTTTCTATAATTTCCGATAAAATCGGACCTGTTGAAGAAAACAATGTTTATGGCGACTTTTCATATACCTTAAACTTAGGCGGAGAACACCGTTTGGCTTTTGGTATGAAAGCGGGAGCAACGTTTCAAAAAGTAGGTTTGTTTAGTGACATCGGAAACGGGAATGTGCCCAATTTGAATGACCCCGCGTTTTCAGAGAATTCTAGCAATAGCTTTATGAATATTGGAGCTGGTTTGTTTTACTATACCAATAAGTACTATTTGGCTTTCTCTATTCCGAATATGCTGAAAGCAACCCACCTAGATTACAACGGAAGAAAATTCGGAGCCGAAACTTCCCATTATTTCTTGACTGGTGGTTATGTGTTTGATTTGAATCCTAACTTGAAATTCAAACCTTTTGCGATGGTAAAATCAGCTTTTGGTTCGCCAGTTTCTTTTGATGTTTCTACCAACTTCCTATTCAACGAAAAATTTGAGGTGGGAGCAACATACCGTTACCAAGATAGTTTTGGAGCGATGGTAAATTATGCGATTAGTCCCAATGTAAGAATTGGGTACGCTTATGACCACATCATTTCCGATTTGAAAGTAACTACACCTTCTTCTCACGAAGTCATCTTGTTATTCGATTTGAACTTCCCGAAAAAAGTATCACAATCACCTAGATATTTCTAATCTAAAAGAACCTTAAAAATGAAAAATCTCTATATAGCATTAAGTTTTGTGATAGCAAGCGGAAGTATAGTCGCACAAAACAAAGACACGCAAAAGGCGGATAAATTATTCAACCGCTACGAATATGTTACCGCCACTCAAGAATACCTAAAGTTGGTTGACAAAGGCAAATCAGATGCTTACGTATACAAGCAATTGGCCGATACCTATTTTAACATGTTCAATACTGCCGAAGCTGCAAAATGGTATGCAAAAGCAACAGAAAGTACCCAAGAGGCTGAAACCTATTACCGTTATGCCCAAATGTTGAAAGCCAATGGTAAATATGAGGAAGCCAACAAACAAATGCAGAAGTTTACCAGTTTAGCTCCCAACGATCAAAGAGCAAAAACATTTAAAGAAAACCCGAATTACGTTCCTAGATTGTTAGACAAACAAAAACTGTATGACGTAAAGACTTTAGAAATCAATAGTGATAAATCTGATTTTGGAGCAGTGTTGTACGATAATGAATTGTATTTTACTAGCGCCCGAAATGCTTCTAGAAAAGATTACGGATGGAACAAAGAACCGTTCTTAGACCTGTACAAAGCAGATTATAATACTGACGGAACTCTAACTAATGCAAGAACGATTACAGAGTTAAATTCTAAATACCACGACGGGCCTATTACAATAAGCTCCGACGGGAATACCGCGTATTATGCTAGTGATAGTTTTAGAGAATCTTCTTTTGAAAAAGACAAAAAGAACAAACTAAAATTAAGTAGAAATAATTTGTTTGTGGTGACCAAGGAAAACGGAAAATGGGGAAAAAGTATCTCATTGCCTTTTAATAGCAAAGAGTATTCTACCAGTAACCCAAGCTTGAGCCGCGACGGTAAAACCCTATATTTTTCTTCAGACATGCCAGGAAGTATTGGTGGTGTTGATATTTGGAAAGTGGTTGTGAATACTGACGGAAGTTTTGGAACACCTTTAAATTTAGGGACTAAAGTCAATACAGAAGGCAATGAAAGTTTCCCATTTATAGCCGATGATAATAGCACGCTGTTTTTTGCCTCTAGTGGAAAACCAGGATTGGGTGGTTTGGATGTATTTCAAATTGACTTAAGCAAAGGTACCGAAGCAATGAATCTAGGGAAACCAGTCAATACAGAAAAAGACGATTTCGCATTTACGTTCAACAAAGCTAAAAACTTAGGATTTCTTTCCAGCAACAGAAGCGGTAACGACGATATTTTTGGAGCAACACCAGTTTGTGGATTGGACGTTCTTACGGTTGTAACCAATGCCAAAACAGGAGCGATTTTAGCGAATGCTAAAGTGTCTATTCTTGACGATAAGAAAAACGTAATAGCTACGGAATCTAGTAATGAAAAAGGGGAAGTTTCGTATCGAGTAGAGTGTGAAAAAGCGTATAGTGTGCAAGCCTCTAAAGATGGCTATGAAAGCAATACCTTTGCCGTTGCGAAAAGCAAAGGAGGACAAACGAAAGTGGATGCTGCCTTACAACCTATTGATGTAATTGTAACAGAGACAGAAATTATCTTAAATCCGATTTACTTTGAATACAA
>CALPUN020000184.1 GCA_943326765.2 Bifidobacterium breve
AAGACTTTCTTTGGGAAAACTTAATAGCATTTCCTTCGATTCAGTTCGGAATTGAAATGGCTTTTTTATCCTTGGAAAGTGAAAATCCATTTGTGTTATTTCCTTCCGAGTTCACAAAAGGGAGCAAAAATATTCCGATAAACGGGTTGATTTGGATGGGAAATCCCGACTTCATGAAGCAACAAATAGAAGCTAAATTAGCAGAAGGTTTCCACTGCATTAAGCTAAAAATTGGAGCGATAAATTTTGAAAAAGAACTCGAATTATTGGCGGGAATTCGAGCAAATTACGCACCAAATCAAATCGAAATTAGAGTCGATGCTAACGGTGCTTTTGTTTCAAAAGACGCTTTACTTAAATTAAATCAATTAGCTGGATTTAAACTACATAGCATCGAACAACCTATTGCAAAAAACCAACATGACAGGATGTCAGAGCTCTGTAAATCGACCCCAATTCCGATAGCGTTAGACGAAGAATTAATCGGGGTGTTTTTTACAGAAGAAAAAGAAGCATTGTTGCAAAAAATCCAGCCGCAGTACCTCATTTTAAAGCCTAGTTTTATTGGCGGATTTAAAGGCACACAAGAATGGATTGCATTGGCCGAAAAATATGGTATTGGTTGGTGGATTACTTCGGCATTAGAAAGTAATATCGGATTGAACGCCATCGCGCAATGGACATTTATGCAAAACAACCAAATGCCACAAGGATTAGGAACCGGTGGTTTGTATACCAATAATTTTGATTGTCCTTTGGAAGTTGTTTCTGGAGCATTGTGTTACAACCGAAATGCTTGGGATGTTCCGTTTTAAATCATTTTAAAGAGTTTTGCGGAAACAAATAGAATTGGCTACCCCAACATAAGGTTCGTAATTAGAAATTACTTTATACCCCATTTTTTTGTAAAGATGGATTGCTTCAGTTTGCATGCTTCCGGTTTCTAAGATGCTTTCGTTAAAGCCTATAGATTTTGCCCAAACCTCCAATTCGGTTAGTATTCTAGAGGCAATACCCTTGCCCCGGTAGTCTGGTTGCACAAACATTCGTTTGATTTCAATAGTAGCAGCATCATACTTTTTAAAGGCGCCACATCCTACGGGAATTTCATTTTCATAGCAAACCATTACGTGTTTGATTTGGTCAACACCATTGAATTGGTTATAAAAAGCATGATCATCACCATCAAGAATTTTTAAATTTTCATCCAGAAAACGAATCAGATACAGAAAATCGTTTGATTCGGAGTTAGTTTGAACCAGAGTGCGCATATTGTAAAAGGAAATTAGAAACTAGATATTTGTTTGATGGCTAATTTAAAACAAATAGTGACTCTGGCAAAAGGAACTTTACTTCAGATTTTTAATTCCACGAAATATATTCTATTTTAGCACATCAATTTTTAGAATTCATGATTTCAGAAGCCCAATTTCAAAGTGAATTACAACAGATCATTCAAAATGGTATTCGGGAAGATATCGGTCCGGGCGATTACAGTTCGTTGGCTTGTATTCCGGAAACTGCTGTAGGGAAAGCCAAATTGCTCGTTAAAGATAATGGGATTATAGCGGGTGTTGCTTTTGCTAAAATGATTTTCCAGCACGTAGATCCAGCGCTAAAAGTAGAAACGTTCATCGAAGACGGCGCGCAAGTAAAACACGGCGATGTTGTTTTTCATGTTTCGGGGAGTTCTCAATCGATTTTAAAATCAGAGCGGTTAGTGTTAAATTCGATGCAACGCATGTCGGCTATTGCTACTAAAACGAATGCTTTTGTGCAATTGCTTGAAGGAACTACCACCAAAATTTTAGATACACGAAAAACGACACCCGGTTTTAGAGCGGCCGAAAAATGGGCGGTTAAGATTGGAGGCGGAGAGAACCACCGTTTTGCGCTGTATGATATGATTATGCTTAAAGACAATCACAATGATTTTGCAGGCGGCATTACTTTGGCCATAGAAAAAACCAAAGTGTTTCTCGCCAAAAATAATTTAGATTTAAAAATAATTGTCGAAGCTAGAAATTTAGAAGAAGTCGAAGAGATTTTAAATAACAACGGCGTTTACCGAATCCTAATCGACAACTTCAATTTTGAAGACACTAGAAAAGCGGTCAAACTTATCGGGTCTAAATGTCTAACAGAATCTTCCGGAAACATCAACGAAAACACCATTCGAGATTACGCACTGTGTGGTGTAAATTACATCTCTTCCGGAGCTTTAACGCATTCAGTTTACAACATGGATTTAAGTTTAAAAGCGTTATAAAATGAGTCAAGAAATAGAAGAATATATCTCAAGAATTCCGGCGCTGCGCACCATGGCAAGAGCGCTTAAGAAGGTGAAATGGACTTGGTTAAAAGGATTGTCACTATATGATTTATTAGAACTATACGGCATCGGAATCGCAGAAGGAGCACTTTCGTATCGAGCAGGAGCTATTGCGTTTAGTTTCTTTATGGCGCTGTTTCCGTTTGCGTTGTTTATTTTAAACTTAATTCCGTTTATTCCTATTGTCGGATTTCAAGATGATTTCCTGCAGTTTGTTGCCGAAAGCGTCCCGCCCAATACTTACGACGCCATAGCCACTATTATTAACGATATTTTGCACAACAGTCATTCCGGTTTGCTATCGTCTGGATTTATCCTTTCTATTTTCTTAATGGCGAATGGATTGAATGCAATCCTTGGCGGTTTCGAAACATCGCATCATGTCATCATCAAACGAGGTTTTTTTAGACAGTATTTGGTAGCTTTGGGAATGTCGTTATTGCTTTCGTTTTTGTTATTAGTAACGGTAGCCATGATAGTGGTTTTCGAGGTTTTTATTCAAAAAACAATGCTTCAGGATGTGTTGAGTGACCGAATTCCACTGATTATTCTAGGACGATATTCCTTTGTAATTTTGATGATCTTGTTGACGACGTCTATTTTATTCAAATTCGGAATCAAACGCGACGCCAACAGAAAATTCATTTCCATAGGCTCTGTATTTACGACCATTTTGATTATTTTATCTTCCTATATTTTCGGAATTTGGGTCATTAAATTTTCAAAATACAACCAATTATATGGCTCAATTGGGACTTTATTGATCATGATGTTTTATATTTGGATCAACTGCATGATTCTGCTTTTGGGTTTCGAGTTGGATGCATCCATAAACAAGTTAAAAAATAAGAATAAAGAATAAGTTTTCAAAGGCGATGCTTTTCATTTGTAGCTTTTTCCTGCTGTACACTGTATCTTTTTATTTTTAAAAGAAAAAATAAAAAGGATGCCGTTTCCATCAGGGCTAACACCCGACGATTATGAACAAAATAGGTACTTTATTGGCGCTTCTACTATTTTCTAGCGGAATGGGGGCTCAAAGTTTAAGTGTCATCGGGAAATGGAAAACCATCGACGACGAAACGGGTAAGCCAATTTCAATCGTGGAGATTTTCGAAAAACACAATAAAATCTATGGTAAAATCGTTGATGTTTTTAATCCGAAAAGTAAAAAAAGAGTTTGCGAAAAATGTTCAGGCGAAGACAAAAACAAGCCTATAGTTGGATTAGTTGTTATTAAAGGACTTTCTAAAGAAGGAGATGAATACTCAGACGGAAAAATTTTAGATCCCAAACATGGCAAATTGTATAAATGCACGATTTCCTTAGAAAATAAAGACAAACTAAAAGTAAGAGGCTATGTTGGAATTGAACTTTTAGGCAGAACTCAATTTTGGGAACGGATCAAAAATTAGAAAGCAGCAATTCAATAACTTACAATTCCACTAGAATGCCATTTTTTGCCGAAGTCATCTTACCGCTTTCATTGTCTAAAACTTTCACGTATCGCATTTCGGAAGCGGAATTCCATTTCATAAAAAACGGAATGCGTGTTTCGGTTCCTTTTGGTAAAAGTAAAATTTATACGGCTTTAGTCATTGCACTTCATCAAAACGAGCCAACATTATACGAAGCCAAGGAAATCCATCAAATTTTAGACGAGTTTCCTGTTGTCAACGAGATTCAAATTGCGCATTGGCAATGGATTGCTTCTTATTATATGTGTGCCATAGGGGATGTTTATCGAGGTGCTATGCCAAGCGCGTTGTTGCTAGAAAGTGAAACTTTAATTTCGCAGACGAACAATGTTTTTATTGATGCATCGCAATTAACCGATGAAGAGTTTTTGGTTTATCAAGCATTGCAGCAGCAATCATCGTTGAAAGTGAAAGATATCAT
>CALPUN020000185.1 GCA_943326765.2 Bifidobacterium breve
AACTGTACAACACTTTAAGCGCAGAGGAACGTGCCGAATTGATTGATCAAGCCGGCAAACAACGACTCACGTTGTCTTTCTATGCGTATGCCAAAATTGAAGATCCCAAAAAATTTCGCGACGCCCTCTTTATCGAATGGAACCAACTTGACGCCTTGGGTCGAACCTATGTTGCCAAAGAAGGAATCAATGCGCAAATGTCGGTTCCCGCCGAAAACATAGAAGCTTTTCGGCACACTTTAGAGGAATACGACTTCATGAAAAACATTCGGTTGAATGTGGCAGTAGAACAAGACGATCATTCGTTCTTGAAATTAACCATTAAAGTTCGCGACAAAATTGTAGCTGACGGATTGAATGATGATACCTTCGATGTGACCAACATTGGTGTTCATCTAAAAGCGGCAGCATTCAATGAAATTATAGAAGACCCCAACACGATTGTCGTTGATTTTAGAAATCACTACGAAAGTGAAATTGGCCATTTTAGAGGAGCCATAACGCCCGATGTGGAAACATTTCGAGAAAGTTTACCCATCATCAACGAGCAATTGAAAGATTTTAAAGAAGATAAAAATCTCGTGATGTATTGCACTGGCGGCATTCGATGTGAAAAAGCAAGTGCCTTTTTCAAACACCAAGGTTTCAAAAATGTGTTTCAATTGGAAGGCGGCATCATCAATTACGCTAAGCAAATCAAAGAGGAAGGCCTAGAAAGTAAATTCATCGGTAAAAATTTCGTTTTTGATCATCGCTTGGGCGAACGCATAACCGACGATATCGTTTCGCAATGCCATCAATGCGGAAAACCTTGCGACAACCATACGAATTGTGAAAACGAAGGCTGTCATTTGTTGTTCATTCAATGCGACGATTGCAAAACGGCGCTGGAAAATTGTTGCTCGGCAGCATGTCAAGAAGTGATTCATTTGCCTTTGGAAAAACAATTGGAATTGCGTCGCGGCATCAAAAACGGTAATAAAATTTTTAGGAAAGGGAAATCCGATAAACTAAAATTCAAACATTCGGGAGAATTGTCAGACCTTTCTTTGGCTACTGCCGAAAAACCAACCGACATTCGGCAGAAAATCAAAATCAAAAAAACCCTTTTAGGCAAAGTCGAACACTATTACGCAAAAGCGCAAGTGGCACTTTTCATCCTCGAAAATAGCGAATTAAAAACTGGCGATACCCTTTTGATTTCGGGACCAACGACAGGTGCTGAAACACTCGTGATTTCTGAAATGCAAGTCAATGGAACTCCCGCAACAAGGGCTTTCATTGGAGACAAAGTGACTTTAGTCTTACCTTTCCGAGTGCGCCTTTCTGACACCCTGTTTAAAATTTTATCATAATGACGGCGTCTCCTAAAATAGAACTCATGGCTCCCGCGGGAGATTTTGAGTCGCTTCAAGCAGCGATTGATAATGGCGCCGATTCGGTGTATTTTGGTGTCGAACAATTGAACATGCGCGCTCGAGCAACGGTCAATTTTACAATGGACAATTTGCCGGAAATTGCCCGACGTTGTAAACTCAAAAAAATCAGAACTTACCTCACTTTAAATACAATTATTTACGATCACGATTTGTCGGTTGTAAAAACCTTGTTGAACAAAGCGAAAGCAGCCAATATTACAGCCGTAATTGCTTCCGACCAAGCCGTAATTGCCATGGCAAGAGCCATCGGAATGGAAGTGCACCTTTCCACCCAATTGAACATCACCAACATCGAAACCATCAGATTCTATAGTTTGTTTGCCGATACGATGGTGTTGAGTCGGGAATTGAGTTTGCGTCAAGTGAAAAAAATTACCGAACAAATTCAAAAAGAACAAATCAAAGGTCCGAGTGGGAAATTAGTAGAAGTCGAAATTTTCGGTCACGGCGCCTTGTGCATGGCGGTTTCCGGAAAGTGCTATTTGAGTTTGCACTCGCACAATTCCTCCGCCAATCGCGGGGCTTGCAAACAAAACTGCCGCAAAAAATATACGGTGATCGACCAAGAATCGGGTTTCGAAATGGAGCTGGATAACGAATACATCATGTCGCCCAAAGATTTGTGTACGCTAGATTTCTTAGACCAAGTCATCGACTCGGGTATTCAAGTGTTGAAAATTGAAGGTCGCGGTCGTGCGCCTGAATATGTGGCTACCGTAATCAAAACCTATCGGCAAGCCATCAATAGTTATTACGAAGACACTTTTTCAAAGGATAAAATCACGATTTGGATGGAAGCCTTGAACACCGTTTACAACCGCGGTTTTTGGTCGGGGTATTATCTCGGACAAGAATTGGGCGAATGGAGTGCCGTTCCGGGTTCGATGGCTACGCAAAAGAAAGTCTATGTAGGCAAGGGAACGCATTACTTTCAAAAAGCAAATGTCGGCGAATTTAAAATTGAAGCTTACGACATTAAAGCGGGCGATAAAATCTTAATTACAGGTCCAAATACCGGTGTTCAAGAAATGACTATTGACGAAATGTATGTCAACGATATCTTTTCAGACAAAGCAACCAAAGGTGATTTGTGCACTTTTAAAGTACCCTTCCGCATTCGACTTTCCGATAAATTGTATAAAATTGTGCAAGCCTAATGGTGGTGGTTACCCTTCAAAGAGCCAAATGCATCGGTTGCAATTACTGTGTAGAAATGGCTCCCGAACAATTTCAAATGTCTAAAAAAGATGGCAAATCAGTGTTGCTGCAATCTCAAAATGCCAAAGGTTTTTATACATTAAAATCGCATAATCCTATCATTTTTGAAACTTGTGAATTGGCGGTAAAAGCGTGTCCGGTAAAAATTATTTCGGTAAAAAGAACCTAAAGACCAACCCTTTTTAAGGTTCCTTTTATTTGCTTTTTCCGTATTTCTGGCTTTGTATCTTAAAATAAAAAAATGCTATCTTTACGCTCTAAACGTTTTTGTCTAGTAGTCTTGGTGAAAATTGGGACGATCAATATATATTCAACAATATGGCATGTAATAGTTGTTCTACCTCTGACGGCGGTGCGCCGAAGGGGTGTAAAAATAATGGGACTTGCGGCACCGATAGCTGCAACAAATTAACGATTTTTGATTGGTTGTCGAACATGAGTTTACCCAACGGAGAAGCACCATTCGACTGCGTTGAAGTGCGTTTCAAAAATGGAAGAAAAGAATTTTACCGCAATACGGAAAAACTAACGTTAAGCATCGGAGACATCATCGCTACCGAAGCATCTCCGGGTCACGACATTGGGATTGTAACGTTGACAGGGGAATTGGTGAAAATCCAAATGAAGAAAAAAGCAGTGAATCACCTTGGTCCAGACATTGCAAAAATTTACCGAAAAGCGTCTCAAAAAGACATCGATATTTGGTCGAATGCCCGCGATAAAGAAGAGCCGATGAAAGTGCGTGCTAGAGAATTAGCGATATCGCATAAATTGGAAATGAAAATTTCGGATATTGAATTTCAAGGCGACGGTTCGAAAGCTACTTTTTACTACACCGCGAATGATCGTATTGATTTCCGGCTTTTGATTAAAGATTTCGCTAAAGAATTTAGCACCCGAATCGAGATGAAACAAGTAGGTTTCCGTCAAGAAGCAGCCCGTTTAGGCGGTATTGGTTCTTGCGGAAGAGAGCTTTGTTGTTCGACTTGGTTGACTGATTTTAGAAGCGTGAACACTTCCGCAGCACGTTACCAACAATTGTCTTTGAATCCTCAAAAATTAGCCGGACAATGTGGTAAGTTGAAATGTTGTTTGAACTATGAATTAGATACCTACATGGATGCCTTAAACGGTTTTCCGGATTTTGACACCAAATTATACACTGAAAAAGGGGATGCCGTTTGTCAAAAGCAAGATATTTTCAAAGGTTTGATGTGGTTTGCTTACACTGATAATTATGCGAATTGGCATGTGTTAAAAATTGAACAAGTGCGTGAAATTGTTGCCGAAAACAAACTAAAAAACAAAGTTTCTTCGTTAGAAGATTTCGCACTAGAAATCACTACTGAGCCTGAAAAAGATTTTAATAACGCGATGGGTCAAGAAAGTTTAACCCGTTTTGATCAGCCGAAAAGAAAGAAAAAATCAAACAAAAAAAGAAAACCGTCGGGAGATCGGGCTATTGTTCCAAATGCCAACAATCAAGAAAATGCCAACAAAGGAAACAATAACAACAA
>CALPUN020000186.1 GCA_943326765.2 Bifidobacterium breve
ATGCCGTGCCCAAGCCAAGCGTTTTTCTAAAAACTCAGCTTCCGTAAGTTGCCAAGGCAAGTCCGATTGATGCAAGCGGCTCATTAAATTTTGAATGATAATCGCCGCCGATACAGAAATATTCAAACTTTCGGTAAAGCCGACCATAGGAATTTTTAGAAACCCATCCGCTTGATCTAGTACTTCTTTGGAAAGTCCGTCACGCTCGGTTCCGAAAAACAAAGCACACGGTTTGCTGATATCAAAATCCTCCAACAAACAATCGTTTTCATGGGGCGTCGTGGCGATGATTTGGTAGTTGTTGCTTTTTAAATTTTGAATACAACCCGAAATCGATTCATAACGATTCACATCAACCCACTTTTGAGCGCCCATGGCAATTTCCTTATCGATGTTCTTGCCGAATTTTTCCTCGACGACATTCAATTGCTGAATTCCAAAAACTTCACAACTGCGCATCACCGCACTAGTGTTGTGCAATTGAAAGACGTCTTCAATCGCTACAGTGAAGTGATTGGTTCGACTAGCCAAGACTTTTAAGAATTTCGCTTTCCTATTCTCTGTTAAAAATCCTTCCAGATACTCGAGGTACTCTAAATCGACCATGATAAAAATTGTTTTGGCAAAAATAGCAAAAAAGAGTAGCTTTCGCTTTTACAAAATAAAGTATGAAACAAAAACTGGTCGTATTAACAGGAGCCGGTATTTCGTCCGAAAGTGGCATTAAAACCTTTCGAGACAGCAACGGATTATGGGAAGGCCATAATGTGATGGATGTAGCCACACCCGAAGGATGGCAAAAAGACGCAACTTTAGTGTTAGACTTTTACAACCAAAGGCGACGCCAGTTACTGGAAGTAACTCCAAATTTAGGGCATCAAATACTTGCTGATTTGGAAGCCGATTTCGACGTGCACATCATCACCCAAAATGTCGACAATTTGCACGAACGTGCTGGCAGTTCGAAGGTGTTGCATTTGCATGGCGAATTGTTGAAAGTGCGAAGTACCAAGAATCCGAACTTTATTTTAGATTGGACTACCGATTTAAATTGGGGCGATTCCGACGCCAATGGTCATCAATTACGCCCGCATATTGTCTGGTTTGGTGAAGAGGTTCCTGCTCTAGAAGCAGCCTTACAACTCACCCGGCAAGCCGATTATTTTGCGGTTATTGGAACCTCATTACAAGTATATCCAGCAGCTGGATTGATTGAATTCACGCCAACTAACATTCCCGTTTTTTACGTAGATCCGAAACCCGTTTCAATTCCAAATTTACACAATCCGTTAACGGTAATTCCGGCAATCGCTTCGGTAGGAATGCTAGAATTAAAAAGGCACCTTTTAAACTTGATTTAATACATTCCTTTTTAGTTTTGGGTGTAAAGGCTTATCTTTGTTCCTTTCGAAACCAACAACAACAGCATGGACTCTTTAAACGAATTGAACGCGGTATCGCCTATTGACGGAAGATACAGAAGCAAAACCAAATCTCTTTCTGCCTATTTCTCCGAAGAAGCTTTAATCAAGTACCGTATTTTGGTAGAAATTGAATATTTCATTGCTTTGTGCGAAGTGCCGCTACCTCAATTGAAAGAGGTTCCTCTTACTGTTTTTGAGCCCTTGCGTTCTCTTTATAAAAATTTTACTACCGAGGATGCTTTGGTGATAAAAGAAACGGAGAAAATTACCAACCACGATGTGAAAGCCGTAGAATATTTCATCAAAGATAGATTTGATGCTTTGGGATTAGAAGCCTACAAAGAATTTATTCATTTCGGATTGACCTCACAAGACATTAACAATACGGCAATACCCTTGTCGACCAAAGAAGCTTTTCAAGAAGTTTATCTAAAACAATTAATTGCTTTAGTTGCCAAACTGAAAAACCTCAGCACAGATTGGAAAGAGATTCCGATGTTGGCCAGAACGCACGGTCAACCGGCTTCCCCTACCCGATTGGGAAAAGAAATTGGCGTGTTTGTAGAACGTTTGGAAGAGCAAATGCGGCTGTTGTTTAACATTCCGTTTGCTGCGAAATTTGGTGGTGCCACTGGAAATTACAATGCGCATCACGTAGCGTATCCGAATATGGATTGGCGGAAATTTGGAAGTGATTTTGTAGAAAATACTTTGGGATTGCACCATTCTTTCCCAACGACACAAATTGAACATTACGATCATTTTGCAGCGTTCTTTGATGCTTTGAAAAGAATCAATACCATTGTTATGGATTTGGATCGCGACCTCTGGACGTATGTATCCATGGATTATTTCAAGCAAAAAATTAAAGCGGGAGAAATTGGTTCTTCGGCAATGCCTCATAAAGTAAATCCTATTGACTTTGAAAACTCAGAAGGAAATTTAGGAATGGCCAATGCTCTTTTTGAACATTTATCAGCGAAACTACCTTTGTCTAGATTGCAACGTGACTTAACCGATAGTACGGTTTTGAGAAATATCGGGGTGCCGTTCGGACATACGCTCATTGCTTTTGAATCGACTATAAAAGGATTAAACAAACTCTTACTAAACGAATCGAAAATTGCTGAAGATTTAGAGAAAAACTGGGCAGTGGTTGCCGAAGCCATTCAAACCATTTTACGCCGGGAAGGCTATCCCAATCCGTATGAGGCTTTGAAAGGATTAACTCGAACGAATACGACCATTGACAAGAAAGCGATTCATGATTTTATCGAAACTTTAGCCGTTTCTAAAGCGATTAAGAAAGAATTGTTGGCGATTAGTCCGAGTAACTATTTGGGGATTTAAACGCAAGATTTTTTTACCGCAAGGTGCGCAAGGGTTTGCGCAAAGGGGAATAGATAAATATTCCTAAAAAACCTTCGCGTGCGTTGCGATTGACTTCGCGATCTTTTCGTTAAAAATTTACATAAAAAAGCCCCGTATCACTACGAGGCTTTTCCTATTTAAAGAAGAAAATTATTTCTTTTTCTCACTTTTTTCCATTTTTGCTTTCAAACCAGCAAGAATGTCATTATTGTCTCCTAAAGTCGCAGCCGGTGCATTCGTGCTATTGGCAACTGCTTCAGAAACTGCTTTCACATTTTTCTCTTCTTCCTCACGGAAGATAGCGGTATGAGAAGCCACTACTCGTTTGAATTCTTTATTGAATTCGATTACTTTGAATTCAGCAGATTCGCCTTTTTTCAATTTTTTACCGTCTTCTTTTTCTAAGTGACGGGTTGGAATGAAAGCAACAATATCGTCACCAAATTCTACGGTAGCTCCTTTGTCAACGATTTCAGAAATCTCACCCGTATGGACAGTTCCTACAGCGAAAGAATCTTCGTATTGATCCCAAGGGTTAGCAGTCGTTTGTTTGTGACCTAAAGACAATTTACGTCCTTCAACATCCAATTCTAAAACCACCACGTCTAGTTTTTCACCAACGTTAACGAATTCCGATGGGTGTTTGATTTTCTTAGTCCAAGACAAGTCAGAGATGTAAATTAATCCATCAATTCCTTCTTCCAATTCTACGAAAATACCAAAGTTGGTAAAGTTTCTAACGATTCCACTATGTTTAGAACCTACAGGGTATTTAGAAGTAATGTCTGTCCATGGATCTTGTGACAATTGTTTAATGCCTAATGACATTTTACGATCGTCTCTGTCTAAAGTTAAAATCACCGCTTCGATAACATCACCCACTTTTACGAAATCTTGAGCCGAACGCAAGTGCGTAGACCAAGACATTTCAGAAACGTGGATCAATCCTTCAACACCTTCAGCTACTTCAATGAAAGCACCGTAATCAGCGATTACTACTACTTTACCTTTCACTTTATCTCCTACTGCTAATTTAGCATCCAAAGCATCCCATGGGTGTGCGTTCAATTGTTTTAAACCTAATTGGATACGTGTTTTCTCGTCATCAAAGTCAAGAATTACTACGTTTAATTTTTGGTCTAATTCCAATACTTCACTTGGGTGATTGATTCTGCTCCAAGATAAATCCGTAATGTGAATTAATCCGTCAACACCACCTAAGTCAATGAACACACCATAAGAAGTAATGTTTTTCACCACACCTTCTAATACTTGTCCTTTTTGTAATTGACCGATGATTTCTTTTTTCTGTACTTCAATATCCGCTTCAATAAGCGCTTTGTGAGA
>CALPUN020000187.1 GCA_943326765.2 Bifidobacterium breve
CAACTGTCTTCATAAGTAAATCCGCGAGCATGAGAAAGCGAAGTGAAATTAACCCAAGGAATCGCCGAAAAATGAATCAGATTATCAGTTTCAAAAGCTCTTGTAAAAAGACCGGAAGTAGTTTTGACGCGTTCCATTTCTTTTAAAGCAGTTTCATAAAAAGTATCGAAATCGGCATCAAATTTCATTAAAGAAAATCCAAAAGACCCATCCTCTCGACTGATAGTAGCTGACGCGTCAATACGATCATAAACAAGAATTTGTTCTCCCGAAATCCGAAATCGAAAAGACTCCAGGGCATTAACTGCCAGTAAGGTTTTATGTAAATAGGTAATAAAAAACGATTTATTTTTTGCTTTAGCCACTTGATAGGCTTTGGTACAATCAACAGTAACCGTTACGCCAAAAAAAGGTTCTTCCATCTTTCTAAAGAAATGAAAATGCTCTTTTCTAGGCCAGTTTTCGATGTCTAAAATTGATTCCATCATTGAAATAAAGGCAAGATATCCGTGATTTTCGAGACCGTCGTAAAGCGTTCGTGCTCTACTTTGTGACTGATTTTTTCATGTTCCCAAGTGGTATGAAAAGGCACGTGAACGGCATGCCCTCCAATGGCTAATACAGGTAATACATCCGACTTCAACGAATTACCAATCATGAAAAACTCCCCTGGTTCAATCTCTAAGCGCTTTAGCAACTTTTCGTAATTCAGTTCCTGTTTGTCGGCCATTACTTCAATATGATGAAAGTACGGCCCCAAGCCCGAACGGTGCAACTTGCTTTGTTGGTCTTTTAAATCGCCTTTAGTAGCCACCACCAGTTTGTATTTTCCCTGCAAAGCCTTCAAGATTTCCTCAACGCCATCTAGCAGTTCAATAGGTTTTTGAAGCAACTCTTTTCCCAGCACGATGATTTTTTCAATAACCTCGATGGAAATGGTATTGTTAGAAATTTTCATGGCCGCTTCAATCATTGAAAGCGTATAGCCCTTAATGCCATAGCCGTACAAGTCCAAATTGTCAATCTCGGTCTTAAATAATTCTTGTGACAATCCTTGGTGCGACAAATAATCACTCAACAACACACAAAACTTTTGTTCGGTTTCTTGAAAATAGGGCTCGTTGACAAACAAAGTGTCGTCGGCATCAAAGGCAATTACTTTTATTTTCATAAGTCTATTTTAACTAATACTCTCCCCATTTGTAACGCCATCAGCATCCGGATTCACAAAAACCAATTTTCCTTCTGCATTGTTGGTCATCAAAATCATACCTTGACTTTCTACACCACGAAGATTTCTAGGAGCTAAATTCACTAAAACAGTAACTCTTTTTCCAAGGACTTCTTCCGGAGAAAAACTTTCGGCAATTCCAGATACAATCGTGCGAACATCAATTCCAGTATCAACTTTTAACACCAAAAGTTTATTCGCTTTCGGCATTTTCTCCGCTTCTAAAATCGTTCCCACGCGCAAATCCAATTTCGAGAAATCATCAAATTGAACCGCTTCTTTTTGTGGAGCGATGACTTTATTTTCTGCTAAATTTGCTGTTTTCGTGGCTTCCAATTTATCGATTTGTTTTTGTATTTGTTCGTCTTCTATTTGTGAAAATAAAATTTCAGCGGCACCAATTTGATGTCCTGTAGGAATCAATTCGGAACTTTCTGAAACATCCACCCAACCTTTTCCATGTTGGGTTTGATTCAAGATGCGATCCAATTTTGCGGCTGTAAAAGGCAAAAAAGGTTCGCTCAATACACGTAAAGCCGTAGCAATTTGCAACGCCACATACATTTGTGTCGCCACCCGTGTTGCATCGGTTTTAATCATTTTCCAGGGTTCTTCGTCGGCTAAATATTTATTACCCAATCGCGCCACATTCATCAATTCGCCCAACGCTTCTCTAAAACGATAGCGCTCAATTGAACTCGAAATTACCGCG
Source organism: Bifidobacterium breve (assembly GCA_943326765.2). Lineage (GTDB taxonomy): Bacteria > Bacteroidota > Bacteroidia > Flavobacteriales > Flavobacteriaceae > Flavobacterium. The sequence goes on from CALPUN020000187.1 coordinate 1,944, forward strand.
GGATACGCTTTTAATTCGGCCAAAGTTGCCAAATCCACTTCCGAGAAAGCATTCGGTTGCGGTACAATTCCATCATAATATTTATGCGTCAAAACCACTACCCGATTGATGAAGTTTCCAAAAACCGCTGCCAATTCATTGTTGTTTCGAGCTTGAAAATCCTTCCAAGTAAAATCATTGTCTTTCGTTTCCGGCGCATTCGAAGTCAACGCATACCGCAATACATCTTGTTGATTCGGAAATTCTTCCAAATATTCATGCAACCATACCGCCCAGTTTTTCGATGTCGATAATTTGTTTCCTTCCAAATTCAAAAACTCATTCGCCGGCACATTGTCTGGTAAAATGTAACTGCCTTCGGCTTTCAACATCACCGGAAAAATGATACAGTGAAACACGATATTGTCTTTGCCAATAAAATGCACCAACTTTGTATCATCACTTTTCCAATAGGGTTCCCAATCTTTTCCTTCGCGAGCGGCCCATTCTTTGGTAGAAGAAATATAGCCAATTGGCGCATCAAACCATACGTATAATTTTTTGCCTTCGGCACCTATCACTGGAACATCGATGCCCCAATCCAAATCTCGCGTTACCGCTCGAGGTTTCAATCCGTCGTCAAGCCACGATTTTACCTGACCCAATACATTCGTTTTCCAATCTTTCGCATGCCCCACCAAAATCCATTCTTTCAAGAAATCATCATACCGATCTAAAGGCAAAAACCAATGTTTCGTAGCTTTCAAAATGGGAGTTGTTCCCGTAATCGTCGATTTTGGGTTGATTAAATCCGTAGCATTCCACGTCGACCCACAACGTTCACATTGATCGCCGTACGCTTCTTCATTCCCGCATTTCGGGCAGGTACCAATTACGAAACGGTCGGCTAAAAACTGATCGGCTTGTTCGTCATACAATTGCTCCGTTACTTCCTCGATAAACTTCCCGTCATCGTATAATTTTTTAAAAAATCCCGAGGCCGTATCGTGATGAATTTTTGAGGACGTGCGCGAATAATTGTCAAAAGAAATTCCAAAATCAACAAACGATTTCCGAATAATTCCATCGTATTTATCAATGACTTCTTGAGGTGTAATGCCTTCTTTTTTGGCTTTCATCGAAATAGCAACCCCGTGTTCGTCGCTCCCACAAAGGAACGCCACGTCTTTGCCCTGCAACCGCCAATAGCGCGCATAAATATCAGAAGGCACGTAAACGCCCGCCAAATGGCCAATATGAATTGGTCCATTCGTATAAGGCAAGGCCGCAGTAATCGTATATCGTTTTGGATTTTGTAACATAATTTCATCTAATGAACCGCAAAAATAAGCAATCCTTTCGAGAGTTTTATGCTTTTTGTTGGAAGCTAGTTCCCGCTATCCGTTGCAATATTTTTTGTTTTTAAAGAAAAAATAAAAAAGATTTTCACTGCAAACACGGAGTGTTCACCGAACACTACTAAAAACAAAAGCAAAGTGAGGTAATCGGGGCTAGGAATTTTAGTTCGACAGAAATTTTACAAAAAGCGGTAAAATCTATAGTATCGTCGCGTCAAAAAAAATAACTTTCCTATCTTTGAAAGATGATTTTAAAACCAAGCATAAAAAGGCAATTCTTCTTTAAAAAACGACTGTTCTTCCTTAGCTTGGTACTTTTCACTAGTATTAAAACAGTCGCTCAAAACCCAATCATTATGCCTGAGTATTTACAAAAAGGAGACACCGTTGGCATCGTAGCCACCGCCAGAAAAATGGACCTTGCTGCGTTGCAACCCGCCATTCAATTATTAGAAAGTTGGGGCTTGCAGGTCGCCATCGGAAAATCCATCGGAAAAGAAGAAAATCAATTGGCTGGCCCTGATTGGTTGCGCGCCACCGATTTTCAAGAAATGCTCGACAATCCAAAAATCAAAGCCATTTGGGGAGCCAAAGGTGGTTATGGAACCGTGCGTATCATTGATCGCATCGATTTCACCCAATTTCAAAAAAAACCAAAATGGATTGTGGGGTTCAGCGACATGACTGTGCTCCACAGCCACATCAATAAAATGCGCATTGCTACCTTGCACGGCATTATGGCAATCAGTGCCGAGAAAGGCACCCCAGAAGCTATAGAAACCTGCCGCAAAGGGTTGTTTGGAGAACCTTTTGAGCACCATCTTTCCAGCCATCC
>CALPUN020000188.1 GCA_943326765.2 Bifidobacterium breve
TGGAAAGAACACTTGCACCATGCAACCCATCAAACCAATATTTCCAGGGCATCGCAAATGAATGTGGTCGGCCCAATGCATTGCTTGAAAAAGTTGATAGAAATTCCAAAACGAATACTGAAATGCTTTTAGAAAATTACTAAATGTCTTAATATTAAATTCTTTCGCTATAAAAAATTTGGCGATTGGAAACGGAATTTTAGAAATCAACAAGCCGTTATCTTTCTCCCAAACCGGACAAAAAAAAGCGATTTCATCCGAGTGTTTTGACCATAACAACAACTCTTTAACATACGGACTATACGCCGCGTATTCGCTATTCATTGGAACAAAAGGGGAAGAAGAAATTACTACCAGCTTCATTAAATATAGTCTTTAGAACCTGTTTGTGAAATTACACTTGCTGGAACGCCAAGTACGGTTGTTCCTTCCGCAACATCTGAATTTACTAGTGAACAAGCGCCAATTAGCACATCGTCTCCTACCTTTATTTTTCCTGCAATGACGCTATTCGCCGCAATATAAACATTGTTACCAATTACAGGCACACCTCGTTTTTCGCCTTTACCCGAAACACCTATCGTAACGTTTTGAGCGATATTGCAATTTGAACCAATAACAGTTTCACTATTCAAAATAATGCCCCCAAAATGACCAATATAAAAGGAATGCCCGATTTGTGCCGAAGCTGGAATGCAAATTCCTGTAGTAATCTCAATTCCTTTTTGCCATAAAAAAGTCAACCCTTTCAATACCAATCGAAATGGTTGTATCGTGATTTTTTTATAAACGAAATGAGCTACACGGTATTGAAAAATAGCCCAAAACCCTTGTGTGAAAAATAATATCACGAAAAAATTCGCGCCATACTTTCGGTATTTCTTGTAATCGGATTGAATCAATTGAAATGTTGTCATTCTATTTTATTTGAGGCTTTTTAAAAAACAAGCTCAACCAACCGAGCATTCTTCCCACAAATTCGGTAAAAGATCCTTTTTTTTTGGTCGTGGTAAAAGTATTACTAAATCGAATAAAAGCCAAGAGTAATGTAATGGAATGCCATTTTAGTTGTACCTTAATTGATGGTTTAGGATGTTTAACACGCCAGACATACCAGCCGTTAATTACCACCATTTTTCCATATTGATATTGGTTAGGCCTACCCGAACTGTCGTGATAATGCCCTAATTGTGCCGCTGTATTTACATACAAAGCGCCTGTTTTTGACAAACGTAAAGTAAAATCGGCATCTTCGTACAAGCCGTATCCTTCAAAATAAGTAGAGAATTGAAAGGTTTTAAAAACTGATTTTTTAAACGAAGAAACCCCGCCCATCAGTTGTTCTACTTGATATGTTTTTCCGGAAGGCGGTAAAAAGCCAATACTTCTCCCGTGTGAGAATTCAGGTAAAAATGCGGGTTTGGTGTTGCTATCTAAACCTAATCGCTTTCTAAGCACAAACCGACTTCCATCCATTTTTTTCCAGCCGTCGTAATAATATTCACGAAGTGTTGGTTGGTAAGGATCTCCTACAAATTCCCAATGATCTTCATTGGCTATGTAGCCTCCAACGCCTAAAGCATCCGGATATTCAGCATAGGTTTCCGCAATTCTTTCAAAATAGTGCAGATCCAGAATAGTATCGTCATCTAAAAAACAAACAACATCAATCGCTTCTCCAACTTTCTGGATACCATAATTGCGTTGTTTCGTTAGCCCCCTATTGGCATCCTCTACTAAAAAATACTTCAGTTTTGCGAACGAATGTTGGTTTAAGGCAACTTGAGTCTCTACATTTTTTGAACCATCAACAATCAAAATTTCATCAGGATATAGGGTCTGTAAACGAACCGACTCCAGCAAATCCAACAGTGGCTTCGGTCGCATATAGGTGCAAACAATCAATGAAAACTTCATACTATCTTTCTTAATTCGTTAGCCCAATAGATGCTTTGTTCCCATTGTTTTTTGAAGTTCTTATAGTACATTAGAGGATTTCGTATTTTTTGAAACTTAAAATATTTAAAAAACAACGTGGTTTTATAACCACTTAGTTGTTGTTTCGAATAATTTTTAATGAAATATAACATGACAGTTGGAGATGGCTTGGGCTGAATAGAAGCGTCCTGCCATTTAAAAACCTGCTTGGTCCTAAAGCCTCCCATTGGAGCTTTTAGATGTAAAATTAGTGGATTTGGAAAATAAAGAATATCATAACCCTTACTTCGCAATTGCACGCCAAAGTCAAAATCTTCTCCAAATCCAAATTCATAGGCTAAAGGGAAAGAACAACCTTTTAAACTCTCAGAGGCAACAAAACTGCTACCTCCACCAAAGGTGTGCCATTGCCTGATAACAGAATCAATAGGTTTGGCATTGGGATGATAAGATTGAATAGAAACAGCTTGAATATCATAAGCGGTTATTTGCTTGAAAGTATCTTCAATAAAAGTGCGGTCAATCCGAATATCATCATCAGCAAAAAAAACCCATTCACTAGTGATTTGGTTAAGCGCAATATTTCGGGCATTACAAGCACCCGTTTGATGAATAAAAGTGTGCTTGATTTCAAAAGGCCAGCTTTCGTCCTTTAAATAGTCTAACTCGGAGTTACTTCCCAATACTGGATTTTGCTCGACAATAATGACTGATGAAGGCAATATCGTTTGCTGTTTCAAATCTAATAAGAAATCATATAAGTACGCTTTTCTGCCAATAGTAGGAATAAGTACATCAACCGTTCCTTGCGTCACTACCTTTTTCGACGAAGCTACCGGTATGCATTCTAAATCAATACCTGTTGCACTTCTTCTTTTAAAGAAAAACGCAAATAGAAATGGAACAATTGGAAATTTTCTTTCATAAAGAAACAAATTTAACAATAACAAATAAACCCAAACGGCCTTGTAGTGCTGTTTTACAAAACGAAATAGTGTGAAAAAATTCGTTTTGCTTTGGACTTCTACCCGAAGTCCGTTTAACAATTTAGGTTCGGAATAACATAACAAACCCAGTGGCATGAACAATTTAGCAAGGGAATTCAGATAATACTCAAAATTAGTATCCTTTGCTATTTTATTTTCCAATTCCAGCAAGACCGATGCGTGAAGAACACCCGCTGCACTACTCATTCTCCACGTTGGGTATGAAATATTTCTATTGATATTGAGATATAAAAACGCTTCAATATAACCCAGGTCATCCCCCAAAAAATCGAGATCAGTTGGGTTGTAAGACAACATCATTTTAGCATGATGAAATTCAGTCGTAATGCTGGCTACCTGTAAGTACTGCTTGAAAATTGAATTACACCAAACAATAGCTTCTGACGAAAATTGCTGTGCTAACTTACTCAAGACAACAGCAATAGAATCTCTGGTGTCAAAAGGGATTTGTTGACCGTCAACAAATATTACTTCATCAACTTTAACGATTGAATGATAAACGACAATCAATTTTTAGAAATTAAAGATTGATAAAAGGCGATGTTATCTTGAGCCAACTGCTGAATATCAAAGTCTAGTTCAGTCTTCTCCCGTGCTGCAGAGCCCATTGTGATGCACAAGTTATCATCGCGTAAAAATGTAACTATTCGGTCAGCAAACAGCGTATGATCTTTTGGATCAACTAAAAAACCACTAACGCCATCTTCAATCAATTCGGGAGCCCAACCAATATTGCTGTTGACCACAGGCTTGCGCATTGCCATAGATTCTATAGTAACCATTCCTAAAGTTTCTGCAAAAGTGGGAAAAACACAAACATTGGCTTTTCTGATATAGTCTTGCACTTCTGCATAGGGAATCTTTCCGACATACTCCATTTTGCCTTTTAAAAAATCACTTGCATCTCTTTGCATTAACTCCCAAGTAGAATTCGTATTGGTTTGTATATCAACTGAGTCACTTCCAATTAAAACTAAATGAGCTTCTGGACATTTTGAAAGTACGCTTTCAAGAATAAAAGGCAACTCCAACACTCCTTTTTTTCGTATAACGGTCCCTATATAAAGTAATAATCCCTTTTCATATTGAGTGTGTTGGGCATTGTAAA
>CALPUN020000189.1 GCA_943326765.2 Bifidobacterium breve
ACCTTACATCCTTACTGTAGACGAATTGAAACAATGGACTTCAACCGGCTCAACAGCATCTCCCGATTTGATTGCCACCGTTCCCTTGGCTTCCCGATTTGTAAATACCGAAACCCAATTCAATCCAGCCTTAAACAACAACATGCAAATCGCTTATTTGCCGGATGGAATGAACAATTTTGGAAACTATTATGGAGAACAATCACAATTCAATTTATATAATTTTACCCATTGGGCGGCCATTGACAAACTAGTTTGGTTTGGCGGAACGGCATCTCAATCGGTTCAATTGCCTTCCTCTCCTTGGACGAATGCCGCTCACAAAAATGGAGTAAAAGTCTTTGGCAATGTCTTTTTTGCACCAACAGCCTTTGGCGGTTCAACCACTACTTTAACGAGCTTCTTAGAGCAAGATGGTTTGGGGAATTTTGTCATTATTCCAAAAATGATAGCCTTACTACAATACTACCATTTTGATGGCTGGTTTATTAATGAAGAAACTGCCACCAACGCCGCTACGGCACAATTAATGTATGCCTTCGTTCGCGACTTGACAACACAGGCGGAAGCCATCGGTAAAGAAATCATGTGGTATGATGCTATGGTGTTGAGTGGAAATATTTCATATCAAAACCGATTAAGCGCCAACAATAGTGTCTTTGTTCAAAACGACGAAGATACCAATCCCACCAATGGTTTCGAAAAAAGAGTGAGCAGTAGTATTTTTGTGAATTTTTTCTGGAGTAGTGCCTCTTTTCCTAATTTTTCGAGAGCCAGAGCTACGACAATCGGAAGATCGTCTTACGATGTTTTCACTGGAGTGGATATTTGGCCCGGAAGAAATCAGGGGAATTTTGAAACAAGTGGCAACAACTTTATGGGATTTTTACATGAGAACACTACCACTCCGATTACTTCTTTAGGAATTTTCGCCCCCAATTGTATTTTTAACAATTCGATCTATACTAATTTCAATAACGACCCGAATGATTTCGTTTCTTTTTATACCGCAGAAAGACATCTGTTTGGGGGCGATGATAGTAACCCTGCCACTCTTGATGCCACTGGTTTTAAAGGGCTTTCCAATTGGATTCCCGAAACCTCTGTGATTACTTCGATTCCTTTTGAAACTACTTTTTGTACTGGTCACGGAACAAAAAAATTCACTCTTGGACTTCAAACCAGCTCCAATTCTTGGCACAACATGAATGACCAAGATGTTTTGCCTACTTGGCAATTTGCTTTTTCACAAAACGGACTACTGAGCGCTGAATGGGATTTCAATGATGCTATTTCAAAAGGGAATTCCTTGAAAGTATCTGGCAATTTACCTGCCAATACGCCGGTCGATTTGATGGTATACAAAACAAAACTCGCGATTCCTGATGGTGTTTTTAAATTTGATATTTTTTATAAAAGCATTGATGTCAATGACACAAAAATGAAGTTGTTGCTTGTTTTTGCGGATAATGTTTCACAGAAATATGAGTTTCCCATTAATGGTGGTTTTGGTTTAGGCAACAACTGGACCTACGGTGAAATTGTACTTCCTATTGAATATTCTGGCCGCGAAATTGCTGTGATTGGCTTTCGTTTCGATTCGACAACTGCAGTTCCTGACTATTCAATTAACATTGGCGGTATAAATATTGACAATGTTGTTTTAGGTTTGACGGAGCAGATTAGAAATAATACTTTTGTAAATGTAAGTTACCCATCAGAAAATTATGCCTCACCCCTCTTTACAATCAATTGGCCAATGGCGAGACAATTGAAATACAGTGTTACAGATATGCAAGGGAAAATAGTGTTCGAAAATAATATCGTTCTAAACAAAAGCACTACTTATTCCATTCAAAAGAACACTTTATCTGCCGGAGCTTATCTAGTAAAATTTTACGATGAAAACAATCGAAGCGAAGTCAAGAAAATCATCATAAAATAAATCCAAACAAAAAACCCACGTCTTTCGAAGTGGGTTTTTTACTATCAAAAATCTTTATTTCTTATGCTTCAAAAGCAACGATAGAAACGTATGATTTGTTGTCTTTTTTCTTTTGGAACTGAACTACTCCATCCACTCTTGCGTGCAACGTATGATCTTTACTGATGTAAACGTTTTCACCTGGATTGTGTTTCGAACCTCTTTGTCTTACTATGATATTTCCAGCAATTGCAGCTTGACCACCATAAATCTTAACACCTAAACGTTTCGATTCTGATTCTCTACCATTCTTGGAACTACCGACACCTTTCTTGTGAGCCATGACGTATTAGTTTTAAATGTTAATTATTCTTCGGTTGTTTCTGCTTTTTTTGCAGCTTTCTTTTTAGTACCAGTCGCGCTGATTCCTTCGATTACAATTTGAGTAAGATACTGTCTATGACCGTTACTTTTTTGGTAGCCTTTTCGTCTTTTCTTTTTGAAAACGATTACCTTATCTCCTTTTAAGTGTTGTAACACTTTGGCTTCTACTGAAGCACCTTCTATAGCGGGGGCGCCTAAAGTTACGTTTCCGTTATCGTCTAATAAAAGAACTTTGTCAAAAGAAACTTTTGAACCTTCTTCATTAGTCAAACGGTTAACATAAACCTTTAAGTCTTTGCTTACTTTAAATTGTTGCCCTGCTATCTCTACGATTGCGTACATAACAATGATGTTTATTTGTTTATAAAATGGATGCAAATATACAACTAAATCTCAATCATGCAACGACTTGTAGAAAAAAATATTTTATTTTCAGAATCCTCTCGTTTTGAAGCCTCAGTGGCATAAAATCGGTCGCATTATTTTGGCAACAAAGTATTCTTTTTTTATTCAAAAAAAGTACCTTTGAAGTATTGAATTTGAAACAATACCACACCACGATTTTTAGCAACCAAGCGATCCTCTTTATGAAAAATATTTTTTTTGTAGTTGCCACTTCGCTACTACTAGCGCCATCTACATTCTCCCAAAAAGTAACTTTTGAAGAATATACTTTAGAGAATGGCCTACATGTTATTTTGCAACAAGATCAATCGGCACCCATAATCAGTACTTCGGTCATGTATCATGTAGGTACCAAAGACGAAAATCCAGAACGAACTGGTTTTGCTCATTTCTTTGAGCACCTTTTGTTTGAAGGTACCAAAAACATCGGCCGCGGGCAATGGATGAAAATCGTCTCTGGAAATGGCGGAATCAATAACGCCAACACTTCGGTGGATCGAACTTACTATTACGAAGTTTTTCCTTCCAATAATTTAGAGCTGGGCTTGTGGATGGAAGCCGAAAGAATGCTGCACCCAATTATCAACCAAATGGGAGTAAATACTCAAAAAGAAGTCGTCAAAGAAGAGAAGCGATTGAAAGTCGACAACCAACCCTACGGCAATGTCATCAAAGAAGTTAAAAGCAATTTATTCAAAAAACATCCTTATCGCTGGGACATTGATGGTTCGATGGAGCATATTGATGCCGCAACATTAGAAGAATTTCAAGCGTTTAACAAGAAATTCTATATCCCAAACAATGCCGTTTTAATAGTCGCGGGCAACTTTGAAATGGAACAAGCAATAAAATGGATTAAGAAATATTATGACCCAATAAAAAAAGGCACTCCTATCGAACGAAATTTCAACGAGGAAGAACCCATTACACAAACCATTAAAGCGCGTTTTGAAGATGCCAACATTCAAATCCCTGCGATTGTGGCAGCCTATCGAACCCCTTCAATGAAAACGCAAGACGCTAGAGTGTTGGAAATGATTTCTATGTTACTTAGTGATGGCAAAAGCTCTCGCCTGTATAAAAAGATTGTTGACGATAAAAAAATGGCATTGCAAATCGGAGCGTTCACGATGAATCAAGAAGATTATGGGATGTATATTTTATATGGACTTCCGCTAGGTGAAAATAGCCCCGAAAGTATCTTAAAAGAAATTGATGACGAGATCGTGATCCTACAAACCGAATTGATTTCCGAAAAGGACTTTCAAAAATTGCAAAATAGTATTGAAAATGAATTTGTTAACAACAACGATACTTTGGAAGGAATTGC
>CALPUN020000190.1 GCA_943326765.2 Bifidobacterium breve
AGCCATTTTCATCTTTATGATTACGTTTGCTTTGATGACACCGATAGGCACTCTATTGTCAAACGACTTGCCCTTTTTACAGCAATATTATGCACAAATCACCGCCATCGTCATCGGAATCCTATTCCATATTTCTTCCACTATCATTTTCGAAAGCAGCGAAGGTCACAAATTCAACATCGCTAAAATCTCGATGATTGTTTTGGGAATCTTGCTGGCGTATTTCATTTAATTTTTGGGCGTGCCCACAAGGGTCAGGCTATCCGCAGTACGCGGTACTTGCTTCTATCCTTCACGCTAACTCCAACTAAAATTCGAACCTACTTTTCCAATCAAAAACCTTTACACCTTTACGCCTTTGCGAGAAAAATTCACTATTTTTGAGCGTCTTTTAATCTAAAAATCTAAGATGTCCTTCATAAAAACCACCGAACAATCGTCCCCATACGAACATCTCGAGAAAATGTCGGTGCACGAATTGCTCACCAACATTAATCGAGAAGACCAAACCGTTCCTCATGCCGTAGCTAAAGCAATCCCTCAAATAGAAATGTTGGTGACCGAAATTGTCTCCAAAATGAAATTGGGCGGACGCTTGTTCTACATTGGTGCCGGAACATCCGGGCGATTGGGAATTGTAGACGCTTCGGAATGTCCGCCTACCTTTGGCGTGCCTTTCGATTTGGTCAACGGAATCATAGCCGGTGGCGATAAAGCCATTCGCCGTGCCGTGGAAAATGCCGAAGACAACGCCACGCAAGCCTGGTTGGATTTGCAAGAACACCAGATTAATAGTACCGATGTCGTCATCGGAATCGCCGCTTCAGGAACTACGCCCTACGTCATTGGCGGATTGGAACAATGCAACGAGCAAGGTATTAGCACGGGTTGCATAACCTGCAATGTGGGAAGTCCGCTAGGGCAGACTGCACAATTCCCGATCGAAGTCGTTGTGGGTCCTGAATTCGTTACGGGTAGCTCGCGCATGAAAGCCGGAACTGCTCAGAAATTAGTACTGAACATGATTTCGACCGCTACGATGATCCAGTTAGGAAAAGTCAAAGGCAACAAAATGGTCGACATGCAATTGAGCAACAACAAACTCGTAGACCGTGGTGTGAAAATGATTATGGGAGAAATTCCCGTGAGTTATGACGTTGCCTCTGAATTATTACACAAATTTGGAAGCGTTCGCAAAGCAGTTGAAGGCTATACGTTAGAATCGTAATGTATTGGTTTTATGGCATACTAGGTAGTATTCCCATACTATTCCTGATGAGTTTTTATTGGTTGCGCCGATGGCGATGGATGTACCGTTATGCTTTTGGAAATGGATTGCTATTTTGTAGCTATTCGTATTTAGTTTTATATTCCACCATTGGCTTTTTTGAACAAGATCCCTGGCAACTAAAAAAGTTGTTTTTATTCTTGTATCTTTTGTTCTTTCATGCCCTTGCAAGTTTTATATTTGCAGGGTATTATCACTATAAAATCAGAAAAAATGAGTCTTAATCGAGAAGTTCTGAGTCGGGGAATTAAATATTTAGCGTGGGCTTTGCCCTTGATGTTTGTAGGTCCCACGGTGATTTACAACGCCTTCATCAACAAAAATAACGGCTGGCATTATTTGGTTTTAGCCTTAGGCATTGTTTGTTGCTTTGGTGCCGTTTACTTGATGTTCAAAGGAGTCAAAACCGTGGTCGATAGCATCTTCGAGAACTAATGGAAGACTTGATTCACTTGCACAAAACTTTTGAAAAAGTTACTCTAGTCGCTCAGAAAATAAACAACCGTGAATTTGAAGGGTGTCTTTTTAAAAACTGCGATTTCTCCAACAGCAATTTTGGGTACAACACTTTTACGGATTGCGAATTTATTGACTGTAATTTGTCGCTGTTGCAATTGGGAAATTCCAGTTTGCAATCGGTGTTGTTTAAGAATTGCAAAGTCATGGGGATCCAATTTCAAAGCTGCACCGACTTTCTATTTCAAGTCACTTTTGAAGATTGCGTTGTAGATTATGCCTCATTTTCGCATAAGAAAATGCCGAAAACGAAATTCAGTTCTTGTTCTATGAAAGAAGTGAATTTTTCGGGAACGAATCTTACGAATGCCGTTTTTGAAAACTGCAATTTGGACAATGCCATTTTTAACGAGACCCAGTTGGCGGGTGCTGATTTCAGAACGGCTTACAACTATAAAATTGACCCTGAATTCAATCCAATGAAAAAAGCCAAATTCTCAACCGTTGGAATTATGGGACTTTTAGACAAATACGATATTAAAATTGAGTAATATTAAAATCACTATAGTACGAATTTTACAGCTGATGCATTGAAACGATAGCACGAACTAGCCCCGATGGCAGTGGAAATCCTTTTGCGCCCGTGTTTATTTCGTCCGTTCGCTTCACTCGGGTGGCGCAAAAGATTGCAACGAACAGCGGGAATAGCTCCTAATAAAATACATTCAAATGAAATACCCATTACAACTACTGCCTTTACTCCTGCTTTTTGTCTCCTGTTATGATGCCGAGCGCAGCTGCAAGGATTTTAAAACCGGAACTTACCAATCGGAGATTACGATTAAAGGGGTAAAACATGTTACCCGGTCAATTCGCACCGACTCGATGGTGATTGAAACCTATAAAGGCAAGACCGATACCGCATCGATACGCTGGATTAATGACTGCGAGTACGTACTTCAAAAAGTGCATCCGAAGAATATGCAAGAAAAAAAGGCGATTGACATTAAAATTTTGACTACGTCGAAAAATTCATATACTTTTGAATTCGGCGTCGTGGGCAATGATCAAATGCAACGCGGTACCGCTACCAAAATTTAGATTTACGATTTTTGATTTACGATTGGAACACTTAACTTTTGACTATGTTTGAAATATTACTGAACCCAGACGCCTGGGTAGCCTTGTTGACATTGACTTTTTTGGAGATTATCCTTGGGATTGACAATATTGTTTTTCTTTCGATTGTTTCGGGAAAATTACCTGCTAAAGAACAGCCTAAAGCACGCCGCATTGGATTGTTATTGGCGATGGCTTTTCGGATTGTGTTGTTGTTTGGAATTACTTGGGTTTTAGGATTGCAGGAAACGCTATTTTCCATTGATTGGAGTTGGTTTTCGGGTCATATCACCGGACAAAGCATTATTATTTTTGGTGGTGGTTTGTTTTTGTTATACAAATCGGTGACCGAAATACACCTAAAATTGGAAGGCGAAGAAGAAGGCGAAGAAGGAAAAGCTGGAAATTCCTTGGCCAATGCCATTGTTCAGATTGCGGTGTTGAATTTGGTTTTTTCGTTCGATAGTATTTTGACCGCTGTAGGTTTGATTAGTATGAAACCGATTCCGGAAGGTGGATTTGGCTATACCGGGGCTTTGGAAATTATGATTTTAGCCGTAGTGATTTCGATTTTGATTATGATGATTTTCGCAGGACCTGTGAGTAAGTTTGTCAACGAACACCCGACCATTCAAATCTTAGGCTTGTCGTTTTTGATTTTGATTGGGGTGATGTTGATTGCAGAAGGATCGCACTTGGCACACTTTAAATTCTTCGGCGATAGCGAAGTGACGAGCATCCCGAAAGGCTATTTGTACTTTACGATTTTCTTCTCGTTGTTTGTGGAATTCTTGAATTTGAAACTGAAGAAAACCAAAAATCCGGTGCAATTGCACAACAATACCATTCAGGACAAGAAATTAGAAGATAGCGATTTGTTGGACTAGGATTTAACTGCAAAGGGCGCAAAGAGTAATTTCTTTGCGCCCTTTTTATTTTCTTCTTAGTGTTCCTTGCGGTCAAAATCAGAATAACGTAATCTGTCCGTCGTCGTCCAATTGAATGTCTTCATCCGTGGTGTCGATTTCGGTAGCGCCAGCCACTTCTAATTCTTCTGGAATCACTTCTTCTGGTGCTTCGTATGGCAAGGGTTCTAAAAGGTTCACTTGTTTCAATTTGTCAGTCGTCAGTTGATTTCCGAGTGCTTTGAA
>CALPUN020000191.1 GCA_943326765.2 Bifidobacterium breve
ACTTCGAAATACTCTTTAGAGGTTAAAGTAGTACTATCCAAATGCGGGAAAATGGAGGTAATGTTTTTTGAAAAAACGGTTTTTAGATTGGTGCCTAAAAAATCCAATCCAGACTCATTAACATTGAGAATAGAAAAGTTTTTATCAACCACAATTGTAGGTAAAGGAAATGTATCAAACAGATCACGCATGCTCCTCTTTTAATTTATTTGGGACTATTATTTCGTAAATCTAATAAAAAATAGTTTGATATCAAATCTACTAAACGGCGGAAACTAAATTTTTAACGATTAACTGACGATACCTTTCGAAGAAATAATGTTATAAAGCTTTGCGTGGTCTAAATATTTTGGGCTTAAAAATAAAAATGCCTTTTATTATTAATGTTCTATTTTTCAATAAGAAGCGTAATATAATTTATTCATAAATTGAGCGCCTCAACTTCCCTTAGACCGCAAAGAATTGTTGGTTTTTTTGTTTTTTATAAAGCCGTTAAATAAATAATATTTTGTCTTGTTATTTGTTTTTTATAAGCAAGAATTGAACTATTTTTGAACCTATAACTACAACAAACATTATGAAAAAATTTACTCCCAATTTGATTCTGGCAATTTTATTTGTTGCTAGCAATTTTGCTTACGCCCAAACGGCACGTGTTCAAATCATACACAACTCAGCAGATGCAGCAGCAGCAGTGGTTGACATCTATATCAATGGAACTTTATTGTACGACGATTTTACTTTTCGCACCGCAACCCCTTTTGCAGATGTACCAGCAGGAGTTCCTCTTATAGTTGATTTGGCACCAGGAACTAGTAGTTCAGTTGCAGAAAGCATTTATAATACTACAGTATCTTTTGCTGCAAACGAAACTTATGTAGTGGTTGCTAACGGAATTGTTAGCCCGACTGGCTACGTTCCTTACCAACCTTTTGAATTAACAGTGTACGCTCAAGGACGAGAAGTTGCTAATAATCCGGGAAATACTGACCTATTGATATGTCACGGTGCAACAGATGCACCAACCTATGACATCGTAAATACAACTACGCTGCCTATAGAAACAATTGTCGATAACCTTTCCTATCCTACTTTTAATTCTAATTATATTGAAGTTCCGACCGGAAACTACACCTTTGATGTCACAAATCAAACAGGAGCAACAGTTATCGCATCCTACGATGTTTTATTGCAAAGATTGGGTTTACAAGGGCAAGCAGTAACCATTGTTGCTAGTGGATTTGTTCATCCTTCCTTAAATAGCAATGGTCCTAACTTTGGTCTTTGGTTAGCTTTACCAACAGGAGGAAACTTAATACCGTTAGTATTAACAAATTCTGTTCGTGTTCAGCTTATTCATAACTCGCCTGACGTCTCCGTTCAAATGGTTGACGTCTATATTGACGGTCAATTGATCCTTGATGATTTTGCATTCAGAACGGCAACACCATTTCTAGATTTAAATGCTGGTACGCCTATTTCTATTGATATTGCTCCAAGTACCAGTACATCAGTTGCCGATAGTATTTACAATTTGACAACTACTTTTGATGTTGGAGGTGAATATATTGTAGTTGCCAACGGAATTGTTAGCCCGAGTGGCTATACACCAAGTCAACCATTTGGATTATCTGTTTTCGCTCAAGGAAGAGAAGCAGCTTCGAATAGTTCAAATACAGATATATTAGTTAATCACGGTTCACCTGATGCGCCTACCGTTGACATTGTTGAAACTAGTGTTCCAGCAGGAACTATTGTAGATAATATTTCTTTCCCCAATTTCAATTCAACTTATTTAGAATTACCAACCGCAGATTATACTTTGGCGGTCAAAGATGAAACAGGCACTACAACAATAGCGACTTACTCAGCTCCCTTAGTTACTTTAGGATTACAAGGTCAAGCGCTGACTATTGTGGCAAGTGGTTTCTTAAATCCAAGTCAGAATAGTAATGGACCAGCTTTAGGCTTATGGGTAGCTAAGCATTCTGGTGGAAATTTAATTCCATTAACTCTAATTCTGTCAGCGCCAACAGCAGATGCAACTCAAAGTTTTTGCTCTAATGCCACCTTGGCGGATGTAGTAATTAGTGGAGCAAACCTTCAATGGTATGATGCTGCCGTAGGCGGGAATGCATTAGTTAACACCACTACTTTGGTAGACGGAACTACTTATTATGCTTCACAAACCGCAGGAGGCTTTACCAGTACTAGAACTGCTGTTGCTATTACTGTATATGTTACCCCATCGGCACCTATAGCCTCAGCAACTCAATCTTTTTGCACGAGTGCTACAATAAGTGATTTACAAGTTAGTGGAACATTAATTCAATGGTACGATGCGGCTACAGGTGGAAATTTATTATCTACCACATTAGCATTAGCAAATGGAAACTCTTATTATGCTTCACAAGCAACTCTTATTTGTGAAAGTCAACGAACACAAGTTACAGTAACCATTACTACTCCAACCCCAACACCAACAGGTAATGGAAATCAAACTTTTTGTAATAGTGCTACGGTAGCCAATTTAGTTGCTACTGGAACAACAATTCAATGGTATGATGAGGCTACGGGAGGGAATTTATTATCTCCTACATTAGCATTAGTAAATGGCACTACCTATTATGCTTCTCAAACGCTTAATGCTTGTGAAAGCCAAACACGTTTAGCTATTGTAGCAGATATTACGTCAGTTACTGCTCCTTCAGGATTGTCAAACCAATCATTGTGTTCTGGTGCAATTCTTTCAGATTTACAAGCTACTGGAACAACAATTCAATGGTATGATGAGGCTACGGGAGGGAATTTATTATCTCCTACATTAGCATTAGTAAATGGTACTACCTATTATGCTTCTCAAACGCTTAATGCTTGTGAAAGTCCAATACGATTAGCGGTAACCGTTAGTATAATAACCGTTGCTATTCCAACAGGAGCTTCTATTCAAAATTTTAATTTAGGAGATACATTGGCTAATTTGTTAGTTAATGGTTCTTTCATTCAATGGTATTCAGCAGCTACTGGTGGAACTCCATTGTCGTTAAATACAACTTTAGTAATTGGCACTACCTATTATGCTTCGCAAACAATTAATGGATGTGTAAGTCTGGATAGATTGGAGGTGACCGTTCAAATAGTCTTAAATACGCCGAAAAATCAGAATATTTCGCTTAATTACTTTCCAAATCCAGTTAAAGGTATATTGACAATCCAAGCTAATGAAAACTTGAAACGCGTAAGCATTATCAATATTATAGGGCAAACAATTTCTACTCAAAATTTTGATCAAGAACTTGTTCATTTAGATATGACATTCATACCAACTGGAACATATTTTATTAAAATACAAGGAGAAAGAAACCAATCTACTTTGCAAATTATTAAAGAATAATAAACTAGAAATTCAATATTTAGAATTGATTATAAAAGATAACCTCTATAAAAATAGAGGTTATCTTTTTTTAATATTGATTGGAAAACCGGTCAAATGAACCACCCTAAAACGACTATTTTTTCCATGCAATTCGCCGCTAAATTCGTCAGAAAAAAGAATTTAGGTAAATAAAATAACAGACATGAGTAAAATTAGAATAGTCATTAAATTTCACTGTAGCGAAAAGAGTAATTTGATTAGAGCCATTACTAGTGGAAAATTTAAAGGTTAATTTATGGTTTTGATTTACTTTCTCTTGTGCAAGCTTTTGGGCTAAATCAATAAAAAAGTAAAGGATTTGAAATTAATAGTAAACAAAAAACCACTGAAAACAGTGGTTTTTTTTTGTGAACTCTAAAGACTTAATCTCGAAACAAACAATCAGTTTTCTTGAAAATTTAATTCAAAAATTAACCTAAAAAAAATGAACTCTAAAGTGATTTTAGAGTTCATTGGTACGTGTGAACTCTAAAGACTTAATCTCGAAACAAACAATCAGTTTTCTTGAAAATTTAATTCAAAAATTAACCTAAAAAAAATGAACTCTAAAGTGATTTTAGAGTTCATTGGTA
>CALPUN020000192.1 GCA_943326765.2 Bifidobacterium breve
CACAACCGTTAACTCCGACTGCGCCCACTTTAACACCAACACATCCCACTTGTACCGATCCAACTGGAACAGTTACTATTTCTGGTATCGCTGGGGAAACCTATAGTTTTGATGGCGGGGCCTACTCCGCTACTTTGATTTATAATGGACTTCTTGCAAGCTCTTCCCATACCGTAACGGCTCAAAATGCCGCGGGTTGTATTTCGGCGGTTGCTAATAGTACTTTAAACGCGCAACCGGTAACTCCTGCCGCCCCAACTTTAACACTTACACAACCCAATTGCACTTCTTCAACAGGAACAATTACGGTTACAGGAGTTGCTGGTGAAACCTATAGTCTTGACGGCGGGGCGTATTCTGCAGCATTAGTTTATAACGGCCTTCCTGCAAGCACTTCTCATACGGTAACCGCTCAAAATACAGTGGGTTGTATTTCTGCTGTTTCGAATATTACCCTTAATGCGCAACCAGCAATACCAAACGCACCAATTGTAACTTTGGTTCAACCTACCTGTACGGTTGCTACGGGAAGTGCTACTATAATAAGTATCGCTGGTGAAACGTATAGCTTTGATGGCGGACCTTATACTTCCACTTTAGTACATAATGGATTGGCAGCTAACACTTCGCATACAATAACCGCTAAAAATAGTATTGGTTGTATTTCACCCATAACTAATTTTACTTTAAATATTCAACCAGCAACTCCAATTGCGCCGACTTTAACACCAACGCAAGCTACCTGTACAGTGGCTACGGGAACAATAACCATTGCAGGCGTATCTGGAGAAACTTATAGTCTTGATGGAGGACCATTTTCTTTAAATTTAATTTACAGCGGACTTCCTGCAAGTTCTTCTCATACCGTAAAAGCTCAAAATGCAGCAGGTTGTATTTCGACTGTAGCTACATTAACCCTTAGTGCACAACCTACAATTCCGGCAAATCCAATACTTACACCAACGCATCCAAGTTGTACCGTAGCAACCGGAACTATTACTATTACTAGTGTTTCAGGTGAAACTTATAGCTTTGACGGCGGACCTTATACCAACATTTTGGTATACAGCGGCTTAATAGCTGGATCCACTCACGATGTGAAAGCCAAAAATACTTTTGGTTGTATTTCATCGCTAGCAACCATCACTTTAAACACCCAGCCTTTAACTCCGGCTCCACCTGTCTTAACTCCAACACAACCCACTTGTTCACTTGCAACTGGTTCAATACGAATTGGAGCTGTCTTAGGAGAAATTTTCAGTTTTGATGGCGGGCCTTTTACCACTACACTTCTCTATACCAGTTTAGCAGCTGGTTCTTCCCATTCGGTTAGAGCCAAAAATGCAAGTGGATGTATCTCTACTGCAACAGTGCTTGTTTTAAATGCGCAACCTGCCACTCCATTAACCCCATCGTATACTATTGTAGTACCAACATGTACTGATCCAACAGCAACATTGACCATTTCAGGTGTTGCAGGAGAAACCTACAGTTTTGATGGAAGTTTGTATTCAACAACATTAATTTATCCTGGTCTTCCTGCCACTTCTGCGCATACCATCACAGCTCAAAACGCTGCAGGTTGCATTTCCCCTTTAGGAATTCTTACCATAAGTCCACAACCAGTTACCCCATTTCCGAATTTAGTTGACGGAGTAATTTGTGTAGACCAAACCACCGGGATTCCAATTAGTACCTTCATGCTAGATACTCAATTAAGCAGTGCATCACACACTTTTATTTGGTCGTTTAACGGAACCATTATTGGCAATACTGGTAGCACTCTTGTCGCCTCTCAAGCCGGTCAATATGATGTGTTAGCTACGAGTACCATTTCTGGTTGTCAGTCGGCGCTAACCTCCGCCATTATTAGTGAGTCATTCCCTGGTCTAGCCATAATTCCGCAAGTGAATGGCCAATTCAGCAATAACGCTTCGGTAACGGTTATAGTCACTTCCGGTAATGGTGTTTACGACTATCAAATGGATAATGGTCCTATTCAAAGCTCCAATCTTTTTACCAATGTAGCGGCTGGTACACACATCATCCACGTTAAAGATGAGTTTGGATGTACCGATTTGACCACTAAAGTCACCGTGTTAGGCTATCCAAATTTCTTTACACCAAACGACGATGGCTATAATGACACATGGAATATTATCGGATTGGAAGACCAACCCAATGCCAATATTTTGATCTACGACCGTGAAGGAAAATTCATCAAACAAATTAGTCCCATAGGGGACGGTTGGAACGGTACATTCAATAATAAAATGCTACCGTCAACGGATTACTGGTTTACCATTGAATATCAAGAAAATCAACAAACCAAAGAATTCAAAAGTCATTTTTCTTTAGTTCGTTAAATACAGTATACTAACGCTATAGCACAAATTCAATAAAAGGAAGTTTCTTATGACTAAAAAAACAAAAGGCCATCTCAATTTAATTCCTATTTTTGTTTCCGAAAACTATAACTCAACTACTCTATGTTAATTATTGGAATTGCAGGCGGAACTGGTAGCGGAAAAACTACCGTGGTACACCAAATCATGAACGAATTGCCCGAAACTGAAGTCGGAATTATTTCCCAAGATTCCTACTACAAAGAAACCACCAACCTCAGCTTCGACGAACGTGCGCTCATCAATTTTGACCATCCACGAGCCATCGATTTTGACCTTTTAGTAACACATCTAAAGGAATTAAAAGAAGGTAATTACGTAGAACAACCCGTTTATTCTTTCGTGACACACAACCGAACTGACGATAGCATCATCACCCATCCCAGAAAAGTCATGATTGTGGAAGGTATTCTGATTCTAGCACACCCTGAATTACGGGAACTATTCGATGTGAAAATCTTCGTCCACGCCGACTCTGACGAACGCCTAATTCGGAGATTGCGCCGCGATATTGCCGAACGGGGTCGCGACATGAGCGAAGTGCTTAACCGCTACCAAACGACACTAAAACCAATGCACCAGCAATTTATTGAGCCTACCAAAGCGTATGCTGATATCATTATCCCGAACGACAAGTACAATACCGTCGCCATTGATGTGGTTCGCGCTGTAATTAATCAACGGATTTTATAAAATAATTTCGTAAATTTAGGCTGTAATTTTTTAGGAGCTATTTCCTGCTATACGCTAAATTCGCGATTAACAAAAACTACGGCTAGCACCGTGTTTTTCTAAATCGCGAGATACCGCTTCTATCAGGGCTAATACATTCGAGTACAAATGGAACAATCGTATAAAGACAAACCTTGGTATAAATTCATCAGCAACAAATACGTTTGGGTGTTGCTCTTCTTCTGTGCCTGGATGCTCTTTCTAGACAACTATTCCTATTTTGATCACCGCATCTTGGATCACGAAATCGAAGAACTCGATGCCAATAAAAAATACTACCAAGACGAAATTAAAAAAGACCAAGCGAACATCAAATTGCTTAAAAATCCCGATCAAATCGAAAAATTTGCTCGCGAGAAATACTACATGAAAAAAGATTCCGAAGACATCTACCTAGTAGAATTCGAAGGCGACACCCTCAAAAAAGACTAATTCCCAACCCAAATGACAACTCCTCTTTTCAACGAATTCGATCCCGTTTCCTCCAAACAATGGAAACAGCAAATACAATTTGAGTTAAAAGGCGCCGATTATAACGAAACCTTACTTTGGAATTCCCCCGAAGGAATTCAGGTCAAACCTTTCTACCATCGCGATGAGTTTAAAAATGCTCCACACCCAACAACGAAATCAACCGAATTCAAAATCGGACAACCCATTTTTGTCTACGACCTCGACAAATCCATTGCAAAAGCCAAAGACAGTCTCGAACGTGGTGCTGAGTGTCTATATTTTAGTATCGAAAACGAACAAACCGATGTCGCGAAATTGTTAGAAAGCCTTCCGCTAGCGACCACTTCCGTTTACTTTC
>CALPUN020000193.1 GCA_943326765.2 Bifidobacterium breve
CCTCTGCTACGGCTAGTACGGCAGCCATTCCTCTTCCCAATAGTTCTTTGAACGGAATTGCGAATCCGCTTAGTATTTCTCAAGGGTGGATTTTTAAATTTTTGTCTTCCTCAACTTATTCTCAATGGGTGGGTGTCGGGTCTGCTTCAACAATTGCTCCTGGAGAAGGTTTTACCATGAAAGGAACTTCAGGAACGGATGCTTCTTATACGGATGCCGGAGTGACTAATAATCCAGGAAACAAACAACGATATGATTTTAGAGGACGACCTAATGATGGGGATGTCACTATTAATGTAGGTGCTGGAAAAAGGACTTTAACTGGAAATCCCTATCCTTCCGCGATAGATTTGAAAGCATTTTTGGGTACAGCAACCAATACCGATGGGATTGCTTATTTTTGGGAGCATGACAAAACGGTGAACTCACACGCTTTAGCGGCATACCGAGGAGGTTATGGAACTTACTCTGCTGCAGGCCCAATGGGAACCTATGTGCCAGCAGTTTTTTATGCTTATGATGCAGCAGGAACACAACTCGGATCAGTTGGTTTAGGAGGTAATTATGAGAGGAGATTTTGTCCAATTGGACAAGGATTTATGTTGCTAGGAACAGCAAACGGAACCGTGACCATGTCGAATAGTTTTAGAGTGTATCAAAAAGAAGGGGCCGCTAATTATTCTCAATTTGAAAGAAATCCAAACGGTACGAATACGGCTGGAGATAATAATTTTTTACCTGCTATTCCTTCAGTTTCAGGGTTCGATTATACTACAGTTAGCACGAAGCCGGTGCCGCAAATTCGATTCAATACCTTAATGAACAATCAAGCGGTGCGGCAAGCAGTTTTGGTATTTCAACCAGCGGCAACCGATGGCGCTGATTTTGCAATGGATGCCAAATCACCGGATACCGCTGATATGGATATGTATTTTGTGATTGACCACAAAGAATATGTAATTGATGTGGTTGATTTTGACATCAATAAAAGAATCCCTGTTGGTTTTAAAAGCGCTACACCTGCTACATTCAAAATTACGGTAAGTGATATTTTAAACTTTGATGGAGCAGATCATGTATACCTCTATGACAAACAAACCGATATTTACCACGATATCAAAAATAGCGAATATGAATTGCCTACCCAAGAAGGAGCTATTAACGACCGTTATGAAGTAACGTTCTTAAATGGAGCTTTGGGTCTGCCAGCATTAGACGCATCCGCTTTTGAGGTGTTGCAAAATAATGCGTCGCATACATTAACCATTGCCAATTCAAATCATATGGATATCAAAGAAATTGCATTGTATGATACTACAGGTAAAGTATTGCTCAGTAAAAAGAAAGCAGGCAACAAATCTAGTTTTCAAGTGTCAACTTCCGAATATAGCGATGCGATGTATATTGTAAAAATAACAACTACAGCTAATCAAGAATACTCTAAAAAGATTGCAGTTTACAACGGAAAATAGTTTTGCAAATTTTAAATTAAAGCAGTCTTAGGGCTGCTTTTTTTGTGTCTGTAGCATTCTTTTTTTTCTATAAATTTGCTTAAAAATTATTTTGAAATCGATCAATCAGGTTCTTCTTAAATTACCAGAACTTACTTTAAGCATAAAGCGAGAAGATTTGATACATCCTTTTATTTCTGGAAATAAATACAGAAAATTAAAATACAATCTTCTTCAAGCGCAGCAAGAAAAGCAAACGACGTTATTGACTTTTGGAGGAGCCTTTTCAAATCATATTGCGGCTGTAGCAGCCGCTGGTAAAGAATATGGCTTTAGGACGATAGGTATTGTTCGCGGGGAAGAATTGGAAGGAAAGGTAGCAGAAAATCCAACATTACAATTTGCACGCAATTGTGGAATGGAATTGGACTTTATATCAAGAGAAACTTATCGAAGAAAAGAAGATCCAGCATTTTTGGAAAACTTACATCAAAAATGGAGCTCATTTTATCTGCTTCCCGAAGGAGGTACCAATGCTTTAGCAGTAAAAGGATGCCAAGAAATATTGAACGAGGCAGATGCAGAATTTGATTTTATATGCTGCGCAGTTGGAACAGGTGGCACCATTTCAGGACTCATTAATAGTACAAAATCACATCAGAAAGTTTTAGGATTTCCAGCGCTTAAAGGCGATTTTTTAAACGAAGAAATTCGTAAATTTGCCACGAACAATCGCTGGGAATTAATAAAGGAGTATCACTTCGGAGGTTATGGGAAAATAACTTCAGAATTAGTTGGATTTATTAATAAACAGTTTTTGGAAACAAAGGTTCCGTTTGACCCGATTTATACTGGGAAGATGTTTTTTGGCGTTATAGATTTAATTCAAAAAAACTATTTTCCAAAAGGGTCAAAAATTTTACTAATTCATACTGGAGGAATACAAGGAATTCAAGGAATGAACATTCAATTAAAAAATAAAAAATCACCTTTACTTTTAACTTATGCGGAATAAGGTATTGTCTTTGCTTATCGTGCTACTGTTGATGAGCTGTTCGGGTTCGCAGTCGGTAGTTCGAATCACTAAACCATCTTACAAAAAACCAAGCGCCACTGTTTCAATAAAGTTGAGAAAATCAGCTGCTTCAAAAAAAGTTGCCCTGAAAGCCACCTACAAAAAACCAACTTCGCAACCTATTGTGATCAAAAAAACGAATGATACTCCGAAGGAAAATTCGCCAACTCCCGAAAAAATTGCTATAGAGGCCAAATATGAATCGGCCAAAGAAGAAAATAAATCGACATCCAATGAAACCGTTTATTCTAAAACAGAGATTTTAGAAGCTACTACTCGCGTAAAAGTAACAACGGCTATGGTTTTGGATTATATTAATACCTACAAAAGTATCGCTCAAAACAATATGAGAACCTATGGCATTCCCGCGAGCATTATTTTGGGGCAAGGAATCTTAGAGTCAGGAGCTGGAACGGGTCCCTTAAGTGTCTTGGCTAACAATCATTTCGGAATCAAATGTCATAAAGATTGGCGCGGTCCAAGCGTAAAATATGATGACGACGAAGAACAAGAATGTTTTCGAAAATATAACGAACCTAGTAAATCTTATCAAGATCATGCCCTGTTTTTGACCAATCGAACTTGGTATGCCCCGTTGTTTCAATTAGACAAAGACAATTATAAAGATTGGGCTAGAGGCTTGAAAAATGCGGGCTATGCGACGGATCCAAAATACCCAGATAAACTAATTGCCATTATAGAACGCTATCAATTGAATCAATACGATTCGGAAGTATTAGGAAAAGAATACATTCCCATCGCTAAAAATACAAGTTCAACTAGTTATGTGAATTCTGATTTGTATCAAGTAAGTCAAGGCGATACCTTATATTCCATTTCTAAAAAATTCAACATATCGATAGACGATTTGATGAGAAAAAACGACATGCAAGACAATGCCATCTCCATTGGTCAAAACCTTAAAGTAAAATAAACGATGTTATACCAAAGAAGTAGTCAGCTTTTTGCTGAAGCTGAAAAAGTAATTCCAGGTGGCGTGAATTCTCCCGTGCGTGCCTTCAAAGCGGTTGGAGGAACCCCAATATTTGCAAAAAGTGCTAAAGGCGCGTACTTGTATGATGAAGATGGAAATCGTTTGATTGATTATATTAATTCCTGGGGGCCGATGATTTTAGGACATGCCTTTGAACCCGTCGTCGAAGCAGTTATTCACAGAGCGAAACTCGGTACATCTTTTGGAATGCCCACTGCTTTAGAAACAGAGATTGCAGCGTTAGCCGTTTCAATGGTACCGAATATTGATAAAATTCGTTTTGTAAATTCAGGAACCGAAGCTTGTATGAGTGCCATTCGTTTGGCACGAGGGTATACCAAAAAAGATAAGATTATCAAATTTGCCGGATGCTATCATGGTCATTCCGATTCTTTTTTAATTCAAG
>CALPUN020000194.1 GCA_943326765.2 Bifidobacterium breve
GGATTAGGGATAGTTTAAATATTGACCAAGGAAAAAACTATAACAAACTATACCTTTCAGATTTGTATCAAGTTAAGAAAGACATTCAAAAGTCTAAAAAACTAGCTCAAGAGGCTCTTACTCTATCAAGAAGCTATCAAAATGTAGGTGACATCCTTATATGTATCAAACAACTAATCAAAGTAGATCCTCAAAACGCCTTAAAATATTCCCAAGAGTACATCAAAACTAGCGATAGCATGCAGCAGCTTGAAAGAGTCACGCGCAATAAATTTGCAAAAATCGCTTACGAAACCGAAGAAATAACTAATGAGAAAGAACAAGAAACAAAATTAAAATGGATTTTCCTTAGTTTAGCAATCCTGTTGTTGGCTATTGGAACTTTAGTAGTTCTTTTGCTCATACAAAGAGCCAAACAAAAAAAATTACGGTTTTTGCAAGAACAACAAAAAACCAACGAGCAAGTTTACCAACTCCTCCAAAATCAACAAACGAAGATTGATGAGGTCCGACAGACAGAAAAAAAACGAATTGCCCAAGATTTGCATGATGGCATCCTAAACAGTTTGTCCTCAATACGCTTGAACCTGCATATCCTTAATGAAAATGCTACTTCAGATACCATCAAAAAATGTTTGCCATTTATAGCGCGTATTCAAGATGTCGAAAAAGAAATCCGAAATGTCTCCCACGACTTAAACAAAGAGGCCATTTTCAATAAAGTTAGTTTTGTTGCCGTCATTGAGGCTTATGTCGCAGAACAGCGATCCGTTTTTCCAGGGATAGTTCACTTAGAAATCGACCGAGAAATTAATTGGGATTGGTTCACTAGTTTCCAAAAAATTCATATTTTTAGGATCTTGCAAGAGGCCTTTCAAAATGTGAATAAACATGCGCAGGCAAACAACGTTATTATAAGTGTCTTACAAAGCGAAAATCAACTTTTGCTAGAAATTTTTGATGATGGTGTCGGATTTTCTTTAAAACAAAAGAAAAAAGGTATAGGTTTGCAAAATATATTTTCAAGAGGAATACAATGTAATGGGATGGTCGAAATCAAATCAGATCCAGGATCCGGAACCACCATTCGAATTACCATACCACTGAATCCCAAATTATAAAAAACCCAATTATGGCAATACCAGTAAACATTTTAATTGTAGACGATCATCCTTTTATAATTGAGGCATATAAAAACGCCATTAAAGGGTACAATAGTAAAGGAGCTTACGAATTTTCAATCACACAAGCCAAAGATTGCAAAACGGGTTATGAAGCCATTACCGCAGAAGGAATAGAACCCTTTAATATTGCGTTCTTTGATCTAAGTATGCCGGTTTATGAAGAAAAAGAAATTTTCTCCGGAGAAGATTTAGCGCAATTGATAAAAAAAGAAATGCCCGATTGCAAGATTATTTTGCTAACCATGCATACCGAACTTTTAAAAATTAACACCATAATAAAAAACATCAATCCAAACGGATTGGTCATAAAAAACGACCTTACCTTTGACGAATTGATTTCAGCCTTTGATAAGATATTAAAAAATGAAAATTATTATAGTCAAACCGTTGTCAAACTAGTAAGCCAAATTCAATACGACAACATTGAAATTGACGCTTTCGACAAACAAATTCTTTTTCATTTGTCCAAAGGAACCAAAACCAAAGACATCCCGCAATATGTCCCACTATCTTTAAGTGCGATTGAAAAAAGAAAATTAACCTTAAAAGACACTCTAGAGATTAAAGAAGGAAGTGATGTTGATTTAATACGAGAGGCAAAAAATAAAGGATTGATATAATCATAACGGGAAACTGCAACGGGTTTTGAGGGAACCCTCAGTCAAGAATAAAAGGGTTCGTAGTACTTTAGCCCTATATTATTGAGTTAGTAGCCGGATTGTAAAATGGATTAGAAAGTAGTTCGCACATTTCAATAATAACTCTTTTTGATCCAATCAAAAAAAACACCAACACCTACTTCTAACAATAGAAAAAGCGACATCTTTAAGAGATGTCGCTTTTTCTATTTTTTACAAATTTTTATTCTTCCGAAACCGAATTCCAGCCTCGAGCCTTTAAAGGAATCTTTGTGTCGGCGCGGGTAATCAGATGAATTCCCTCACTTTCTTGCGTCATGTGTCCGATAATCGTAAAATTCGGATTGCCTTTTAGTTTTTCGAAATCATCCATGGCAATAGTGAAAAGCAATTCGTAATCTTCCCCACCATTAATAGCAACGGTGGTGCTATCAATAGTGAACTCTTCACAAACATTGATGAATTGAGGGTCAATAGGGAGTTTGTCTTCATACAAATTACAACCCACCTGCGATTGCTTGCACAAATGAATAATTTCCGAAGACAAGCCGTCGGATATATCAATCATCGAAGTGGGTTTTATTTCTAAAGCATGCAATAAGGTGCGCACGTCTTTTCGAGCTTCTGGTTTTAATTGACGTTCTATCAAATAGGTGTAGGCATCCAAATCGGGTTGCGAATTCGGGTTGACTTGAAACACTTGCTTTTCGCGTTCCAAAACTTGTAATCCCATATATGCCGCGCCAAGATCACCAGTAACCACCAGCAAGTCAGTTTGTTTTGCGCCATTTCGATATACAATTTCATTTTCATCCGCTTCACCAATAGCAGTAATACTGATGATTAGTCCTTTTTGTGAAGAAGTCGTGTCGCCACCAATCACATCGACTTTATATTCTTGCGCCGCAAGCGTAATTCCGGCAAACAATTCCTCCAAAGCTTCTAATGGGAACCGATTTGAAACCGCCACAGAAACCGTAATTTGAGTAGCTTTAGCATTCATCGCACAAATGTCAGAAATATTGACCACAACCGCTTTATATCCCAAATGTTTTAGAGGCATGTACGCTAAGTCGAAGTGAACGCCTTCAATTAACAAATCGGTTGACACCACTACTTTCTTGTCTTTAAAATCCAATACAGCGGCGTCATCTCCAATTCCTTTCAAAGTAGAAGGCTGGCTGATTTCAAAGTTTTTGGTCAAGTGATCAATCAGTCCAAATTCGCCCAATTGAGCAATACTAGTTCGTTGAGGGGTTTTATCTTCTATCATTTTTTTAAATTTCTAAGGGGCAAAGGTACAAAGATGCAAAGGTTTTTAAAGGCTAAAGTTCTATAGTTTTTAAAAAGGACTACTGCCGCTTCCAAATTTTTTCCGACCTTTAAATGAAAATAAAAAGTATGAAAACCTACGATATTGTGACACTTACCGTGAACCCTGCCTTGGATAAAAGCGCCTCCTTTTCAGGGTTAATTGCCGAACAAAAAATACGTTGTGAAGAACCGAGATATGACGCAGGGGGCGGCGGAATCAATGTTTCTAAAGCAATTCAACGCTTGGATGGCGATACTTTGAGCATCTTCACTTCTGGCGGACCAATAGGTAAAATGCTTGAAGAATGTCTTCAAAAGGAAACCATACCAACGCTTGTAATTCCGGCACAAAATTGGACAAGAGAAAACTTTGTAGCCTTCGATACCCATACCAAATCGCAATACCGTTTTGGTTTTCCTGGAGCAACGCTATCGCCGGCGGAACAGCAACAAATACTTTCCACAATTAAAAAAACAACGGCGAAATACTTGGTCCTTAGTGGGAGTTTAAATGAAGGATTGCCTCCCGATTTTTATCAAAAAATAGTACAATTAACCAAAGAATCAAATACAAAAATAATATTAGACACATCCGGGCAAGCGCTTGAAAAAGCATTGGAATCAGGAGTCTATTTAGTAAAACCAAATGTTGGAGAATTGGCAAAACTAACAGGAGTTGAAAAATTAGAAATGGACGAAGTAGCCGATGCCGCTAAAAAACTAATCGCAAAAGGAAACGCTGAAATCGTTGTGGTTTCACTCGGACCTCAAGGCGCGGTTTTAGTAACAC
>CALPUN020000195.1 GCA_943326765.2 Bifidobacterium breve
ACTAGATCTTGGCTTTTTACATAATCGCCATCAATTCCAAATATTTCGCATCCATGTTCTTCGAAAACAGTCAACCATGTTCCAAGACCGCAACCAACATCCAAAACTGATTTTGGTTTAAAGAAATCTAGAAAGAGTGGAATTATCTCTTTCGCAGAACTTATTGAATTCCGATAATGAGCATGATGAAAATTATCACTATAGTCTTTTGGCGTCATCTTATTTCAGTTTTCTTCCTTGTTTTTGATTTACTATATAACAAACACCATGTTTTGTTTGAGAAATTCTTAAAGGCAAATTATTCTTTGATAGATAATCATGTACTGCTCTCGAGCATCCATCCCAAGCATAATAATCATCAATGATTATCAGCCCATTTTCAACCACCTTAGGATATAAATTCTCTAAGCAGACCCATGTAGAATCATACCAATCACCATCAAGCCTTAAGATAGCAATAGGTTCATTTATTTCAGTATTTGCCGTAGTCTTGTCAAACCATCCAGCCACAATTTCGTGGCTATCAGATTTTGCCAATTTCATCGCTTCCTCTGCAAAAGTAACCTCTGCTTTGCAATTGTCTAGTCCTACTCCATTATTATCATCCTGCCAAATTTTAGCAGCTTGACCATCTATTTCTTTGACTTCAGGTAATCCTTCAAAACTATCAAATAAAATACTTTTTCGTTTTTTATCGGAGTACTCATAAATACCAGCGATCATTCCACCTCGCCAAACGCCGCACTCAACAATGCAACCCTCTATATGACTGACACTGTTGCATAATATTAAGTTATCTATAAATACCGAGGAATCAATCATTGTAAAGCCTTTATACTTATTATAAATTGCTCTAGCTTTGTTCGTTTCGTTAATATGTTTTGATTTACTTACAATCCGTTTTACTAGTTTTTTCATTGTATTTTAGTCATCAATTGTCCATTTTCCTTCGTCAATATATTTGCAAGCATTATTCTGCCATCCCCATTCTGGTTCCTTCTGATCAATCATTTCTACCTCGAAAGAACAACATTCAAATTCTTGAAATTTTTCTCTAGTTTTTGAGTTTGCTAGATGCATTTTTAGATAATAACTTCCTTTATAAAGGCGAATGTTTGTGTATTCATACGTAATTTTATTAACACCCTTTTTTCTACAAATTGGGGCATCAATATCAAAAATGTACGACAATAATACTGCTTTATTTAAATCATCAAATATTTGAATAGCAGGCGCAATATTTTCGTAATTATCTAGGGGCATATTAATTTCAAGAGAAATTATTAAGGATTTTCCATAGGCTTGAATCATGCCGCCTTCCGATGTTTTCAATTCAACCTTAGTTATAGTGGGCTTATTTATGACTGGTAATTGCTCATAAACATGCTCGCCTTTATATTGCAAAGAATATTCAGCAATAACTTTTGGTGTATAATCGTAAATTTGAAGATGACCGTTTTTCAATAAAATGCTTTTGGAAGTCAGCGTTGAAATTGCGCTAAGGTCATGACTGACAAATAAAATTGTTCTACCTTCACCTTTACTAATATCGCCCATTTTACCGAGACATTTCTTCTGAAACTCTGCATCTCCAACCGCCAAAACTTCATCTACAATTAAGATTTCACTTTCTAAATGAGCAGCTACTGCAAAAGCCAAACGAACATACATACCACTACTGTAACGTTTTACAGGTGTATCAATATATCTTTCAACTCCTGAAAAATCGATTATCTCATCTAATTTTCTTGTAATTTCTTTCTTCCGCATTCCTAAGATGGCGCCATTGAGATAGATATTTTCTCTACCGGATAACTCAGGATGAAAACCTGTACCAACTTCGAGCAGGCTCGCAATACGGCCTTTAACTTTTATTTCCCCAGTAGTCGGACTCGTAACTCGGGACAATAATTTAAGCAATGTGCTTTTTCCAGCGCCATTTCTTCCTATAATCCCAACGGCATCACCTTGTTGTATGTCAAAATTAATGTCTTTTAAAGACCAAACAATATCACTTCCTCCTTTAGTACTTCGGTCATTGGTTTCGCCGATTTTCAGAAAGGGGTCTTCTTTACCCATGACTTTAGTCACCCAAAAACGCTCCAAATCTCTGGAAATCGTTCCGGTACCAATTTGCCCAATTTGGTAGGCTTTGGATAAATTTTCAACTTTTATTACAGGTGACGCCATTAGATAGTATCTACGAAGTTTTTCTCGGTTTTATTAAATATGATGATGCCCAAAAAGAGGACAATTATAGTAACTGCTACAGAATAGCCGATGCTCCAAGCAGTAAATTCTCCTTTACCCAGAAAGGCGTAGCGAAACGCTTCTATGATTCCGGTCATCGGATTCAATTCGATAATTCGTTTGTATTTTTCAGGCGCTGCACTTAGCGGGTAAATTACAGTCGTTCCGTACATTAACAATTGTACTCCAAAAGTAACTAAGAAAGTAAGATCGCGGTATTTGGTAGTCATTGCAGTGATAATCAATCCCATTCCTAATCCAAGCAAAGCCATCAAAAGGACAAGAAAAGGGAAGAATAGGATGCTATAAGTCACATGAAAGGCAGCGTTTTGTGTCCAAAAATAAAACATCATAATGAGCATTAAACACATTTGGACAGCAAAACGAACCAAATTACTTACGACAATGCTTAAAGGCATAATTAATCTTGGAAAATAGACTTTACCAAAAATGGAGGCGTTATCTCTAAAGACCGTACTGGTTTTGGAAAGGCAATCAGAGAAATAATTCCACGCCGTGATTCCGGATAAGTAGAAGAGTTGCTGAGGCAAACCGTCGGTACTTATTTTAGCTAGATTTCCAAAAACAAACGTAAATACTAATGTTGTGAAAATGGGTTGTATAAAAAACCACAATGGACCCAGTACGGTTTGTTTGTAGAAACTCACGAAATCACGTTTGACAAACATTAATAAAAGATCTCTATAGCGCCAAAGGTCGTTAAACTTTAAATCAAAAAGAGACGTATGTCCTTTGATAACTAGATTCCAATCTTCAGATTGAATATTTCCTTTCATTCGTTATTATTTAAAAATGCTTTCCTTTTAAAGGCATTTAAAGCTTGATATTTCGATTTGATTTTCAAAGGCGAAGTGCAAATATACTAATTTACCCAACCCTTTTTTAGAAAAAATTCTCTTAGTTTATCATTAGTTCTGTGGGCTTAAAGAAGTATAATCTCTGAAAAATTGTTTACTTTAGTCCCTGAAATCTAAAAAATAAATATGTTTCATTTTATTCAGAAGAAAAAGTTTTTGAAAGATTTGATTCCGACGAATCATATTGATATCCATTCCCATCTTCTTCCCGGAATTGATGATGGAGCGCCCACATTTGAAGATACTTTATTTTTAGCGACCGAACTTCAGAAACTGGGTTTTGAACAGTGCATTACTACCCCACATGTTATGACCGCTGTTTGGGATAACACCCGAGAAATCATTGAGACTACTTACCTTACCACTTTAAAAAATTTGGAACCCAAGCTTCATTTTCCCTTGAAAGTGGCAGCAGAATATTTGTTAGATGCCAATTTCAATAAACTTTTTCAAAACGAGCCCCTGTTAGTTTTAAAAGAAAATTTTGTGTTGGTTGAAATGTCGTATATCAACCCGCCTATTCAATTGTATGAGATTATTTTTGAATTACAAGTGTCTGGATACCAACCCGTATTGGCACATCCCGAGCGTTATACGTTTTTTCATCGCAATTTTAGCGAGTATGAAAAATTAAAAAATGCAGGGTGCTTATTTCAGTTAAATTTACTTTCAACCGTTGGTTACTATGGAATAGATGTCATGGCGGTTAGCGAAAAACTACTTATAAAAGGGCT
>CALPUN020000196.1 GCA_943326765.2 Bifidobacterium breve
ATAACCTCTCCATTTCGATATTTCGATACAATCAAATTCGTTTTTGTCCAAGTTTGATTGCAATTCGTAACTGTTTGATAAATATGACCCTCAATATCCGTTACACTAGGACCAGTAACATTTAATACTTGGGTCATAAAACTCAATTCACTTCCGTAAGCAGTTCCTAAACTATTGGTTGCGTAGGCTCTTGCGTAATAATTAGTATTGGCAGAAAGTCCTGCGATTGTACTTGTAAAACTCCCTGTTCCTGTGCCATTATTTGTTTTTGTAGACAAGGCAATCGTTGGATTTGCACTAGTGCTCCAAACAACTCCTCTTGCTGTTACAAGAGCGCCACCATCGCTTGAAACCGTTCCTCCGCTTGAAGCAGTTGCGGCAGAAATGTCAATTATGGCGTTTGTAGTTACTACAGGTAGAATGATTACGGTAGTTGTAAAACTATTTTCATTACCATAAGCAGTACCTGCACTATTGGTTGCATAGGCTCGTAAATAATATGTTGTATTGGCTGTAAGCCCGGTAATCGTGCTTATAAAAACACCCGTTCCTGCTCCGTTATTTGTTTTTGTTGGTAAGGCAATCGTTGGACTTGGACTTGTGTTCCAAACCACTCCTCTTGCTGTTATTGAGGCTCCACCATCGCTTGAGATAGTCCCTCCACTTGAAGCGCTATTTGTCCCAATGGCACTAGTAGCCGTTGTAGTTACTGTCGGCAGAGTTGTTGGGTTAGATGTGTTAAGAGTCAGTAGATTTGAATAGTCAATTGAAGTTCCAACTAAATTATAGGAACGTATCCTATAAGTATATGTTGTGTTTGGAGTTAATCCAATATCGCTAAAAGTTGTTATGTCTGTTGGCGTTGATTCAATTATTGCAAATGCACCTGTAGCCGTTTTACGCTCAATCTTAAATCCTGTTTCGTTGGTTGCATTATCAATCCAAGATAACTTGATTTTAGTTGTTGAAACAACTATTCCTGTTAAATTAGATGGTGCTTCAGGCGCTATTCTTATAATAGGAGGAGTATTGTTAGAGTCTGTATTTGTTGAACAACCAAAAATAAAGAGGACAACAAAAATAAATATTAATCTGGGGGTATTCATAAGTAGGTATCGTATTAATTTTAATTTTTTTAGGGGAGTTATTGAAGTTTTTTCGTTGATTCTCGTTGTCTTAACTCCGTTTTGATTACGGTGGTTTTGAACGGCAAATCCTCTTCTTCTTTACTTTCCAAACGGGCAATCAGCAATTCCGCAGCGGCTTCTCCAATTTCAGGTCCGTGTTGGCTTACCGTTGACAAACTTGGCGTTAGTCTTTTCGACCAAACACCATCTGCAAAACCAATAACAGAGAGTTCTTCAGGAATTTTATAGCCTTTCTTTAATCCCATTTTAATAGCGGAAACTGACGAATGTTCGTCTAAAGCAAAAACACCATCAATCTTTTGCGTTTCAAAAACAGATTTGGCTTTTGCGTCAAAATCGGTTTCAGAATCGGTTAAGACTATTAAATTTTGATCGATGGCCCATTTATTCTGTTCTAAAGCTTTGAAAAAACCTTGCGCTCTTAGTTTTCCAACACTTAAATTATCAATCGCCGAAAATAATGCAATTCTTTTACAACCGGTATTAATCAAATGTTGGGTCGCATCTTTGGCAGAATCGAAATCGTCTACAATTACTTTATCACATTCAACATCATCCGAAATCCTATCAAACATAACGATTGGAGTTCCGTCATTAATAATCTCATTGAAATGATTGTATTCTTGCAATTTTTGAGCTTCTTCGGAAACGGACAAAATGAAACCATCAATCGTTCCGTTGCTCAAGACATCTAAGGTGTTGATTTCTTTTTCTATTGATTCATTCGAAATACATGTGATTACATTGTATCCTCTTCCTTCGGCAACCTTTTCAATTCCCGTAAAAACTTTTGCAAAAAAAGGATTCAGTATGTTGGGAATAATCACTCCGATGGTTTTAGTTTTTCGGTTTTTGAGGTTTAAGCCAATGATATTTGGTTTGTAATTTTTTAACTTGGCGTATTCTTGAACTTTTATTTTAGTTTGTTCACTAATTTCTGGGCTGTCATTTAAGGCTTTCGAAACAGTCGAAACAGAAACATGAAGTTCCTTTGCAATTTGTTTTAGTGTGGCTTTCGATTTCATATAACTCTAATTAAATGTAAAAATAAGAAAACAAATTATATAAACTAAAATATACCTAGAAAGGTTACTTAATTTTGGCTTAAATCCGCTTCATTTCCAAAAAAATAAACACCCTCAAAAAAACCTTAAAATAATGGTTGAAAGGTATTTGTATTTAAAATAAAATAATGTACTTTTGCAACCCCTTTATTGGGGATGGAATGTTTAATTAAAATAATATTATGGACGCATTAAGCTACAAGACAATGTCTGCAAGCAAAGCCACCGTTACTAAAGAGTGGATAGTTGTAGATGCTGATGGTCATAACTTAGGACGTCTTGCTTCAAAAGTCGCTATGATTTTGAGAGGTAAGTACAAGCCAAGTTACACGCCACACGTGGACTGTGGAGATAACGTAATTGTTATCAACTCAGAAAAAATTAACCTTACGGGTACAAAAATGGATGACAAAATTTACATGCGTCATACAGGCTATCCAGGAGGACAAAGAACTTTAACTGCTAAAGTATTGCAATCAAAAAACCCTGCATTACTAGTAGAAAAAGCAGTGAAAGGTATGTTGCCTAAAAACAAATTGGGAGCAGAACTTTTCAGAAATTTAAATGTTGTTGTAGGATCAGAGCACAAACAAGGCGCTCAAAAACCGAAAACAGTTAACCTTAACGATCTTAAGTAATGGCAGTAATTCACAAAATCGGTAGAAGAAAAACCGCTGTGGCGCGGGTGTATGTTTCAGAAGGAACAGGAAAAATCACCGTGAACAAAAAAGAATTTGCAACTTATTTCCCAACGGCTACTTTACAATACAAAGTTTTACAACCGATGTCTATGACAGAAAATGTAAACAACTTTGACGTAAAAGTAAATGTTTACGGAGGTGGTTCAACAGGTCAAGCAGAAGCTGTAAGAATGGCTTTGGCAAGAGTAATGTGTGAAGTTGGCGAAGGAAACAGAGCTATCTTAAAACCAGAAGGTTTGTTAACAAGAGACCCAAGAATGGTGGAACGTAAAAAATTCGGTCAGAAGAAAGCTCGTAAGAGATTTCAATTCTCTAAACGTTAATATTGCTTTTTGGGGACGACAATATCATATTGTCTTCCCAAGCGCAGTCAAGGGATTTGTAATCTTAAGACAAAAAATAAATTTAATAACAAAGTTGTTGTTGTCCCGATTTTGGGAAATTAGTTTAGCATCTAAATGAAGCCAACCGCAAAAAGCTAACAGCCAAAAGCTGACAGCTAATAGCTATAAAGGAACATTGCTAATCAACAGAACGTAAACTAAAAAAAGAAAAATGTCAAATAAAGTAGACGTAAAAGAATTACTAGAAGCAGGTGTTCACTTCGGACACATGACTAGAAAATGGGATCCAAACATGGCTCCTTATATTTATATGGAGCGTAATGGTATTCACATCATTAACCTTTATAAAACCGCAGCTAAAATTGAAGAAGCCAACGAAGCTTTGAAAAAAATCGCTGCATCCGGTAGAAAAATATTATTCGTTGCTACCAAAAAACAAGCAAAAGATATCGTTGCTGAAAAAGCAAAAGCTGCAAACATGCCGTACATCACTGAAAGATGGCCTGGTGGAATGTTGACCAACTTCGTAACTATCCGTAAAGCCGTTAAAAAAATGGCTTCTATCGATAAAATGAAGAAAGACGGAACATTCATG
>CALPUN020000197.1 GCA_943326765.2 Bifidobacterium breve
ATAGTTAATTCCTCGGCTCTTTTTCCTTTTTCTTCATTTTGAAAGGCTAGTTCAGTATTGGCAATAGCTAATTCCTCGGCTCTTTTTCCTTTTTCTTCATTTTGAAAGGCTAGTTCAGTATTGGCAATAGTTAATTCCTCCGCTCTTTTTCCTTTTTCTTTCTTTTGAAGGGCCATTTCAATATTGGCAATAGCTAATTCCTCGGCTCTTTTTCCTTTTTCTTTATTTTGAAGAGCCATTTCAATATTGGCAATAGTTAATTCCTTACCTCTTTTTCCTTTTTCTTTATTTTGAAAGGCCAATTCAATATTGGCAATAGCTAATTCTGTCAAGATTCCTTCATGCTTTCGGGAAAGTGTATCTATTTTGGTTTCTTGAAGGGTTAAAACGGAATTTAAATAATTGGTGCTTTCCTCGTAATGTATAAGGTCTTTTTTCTGTAATGCTACGATGGTATTATACTTGTAATTTAAATTATGAAGTTCTTGTATAAGTTCCTTTTTGTTTTTATTAAGATTATCCATAATTGTATATTATTGTTCTAAAGTGTTAGATAAATTATTACAGATTCTGGACTTGTAAATTATTTGTGAGGGAATATTTTTCCAAAAAAAAATTAGTAACCTATAAATGTAGTCAATAATAGTGTTAGATAATTTATATTAAGCAATTGTTTTCATGTTCACTATATTTTGGGAGAGGAATAACGAAAAAATCCGCTTTGTTTTCACAAAACGGATTTAATTCTAAATCGTAATTTCTTATATCTAAATGATAGGGCTACAAATGGATAACTTCCCCATAGGCATCCGCTACCGCTTCCATAACGGCTTCACTCATAGTAGGGTGTGGGTGTATCGATTTTAAAATTTCGTGACCTGTAGTTTCCAATTTTCTGGCAACAACGGCTTCCGCAATCATGTCGGTAACACCAGCGCCAATCATGTGGCAACCTAGCCATTCGCCGTATTTGGCATCGAAAATAACTTTTACAAATCCGTCCGGAGTTCCGGCAGCTTTCGCTTTCCCCGATGCTGAGAAGGGGAATTTACCAATTTTCAATTCGTATCCTTTTTCTCTAGCTTGCTTTTCGGTTAAACCAACGGAAGCGATTTCAGGAGTAGCATAAGTACAACCCGGAACATTTCCGTAATCGATTGGGTCTACGTGTAGTCCGGCAATTTTTTCTACACAGTTAATTCCTTCTGCCGAAGCCACGTGAGCTAAAGCCTGACCAGGTGTTACATCGCCAATGGCGTAATAGCCTGGGATATTGGTTTGGTTGTAAGCATTTACTAAAATTTTATCTTTGTCAACTGCAATGCCAACTTCTTCCAACCCGATGTTTTCGATATTGGTTTTGATTCCAACTGCAGAAAGCAACATATCTGCTTCTAAAATTTCTTCTCCTTTAGCGGTTTTTACAGTCGCTTTAACACCAGCACCCGAAGAATCAATTTTTTCTACAGAAGAACTGGTCATGATTTTGATACCGGCTTTTTTCAAAGAACGTTCCATTTGTTTAGAGATGTCTTCGTCTTCAACAGGCACAATATTCGGCATGAATTCGACGATAGTAACATCGGTTCCCATGGCATTGTAAAAATGAGCAAACTCAACTCCAATAGCACCGGAACCCACAATTATCATTGATTTTGGCTGACTAGGTAACGTCATCGCTTGACGGTATCCAATTACTTTAATGCCATCTTGCGGCAAGTTTGGCAATTCGCGAGAACGAGCACCTGTAGCGATGATGATGTGATCAGCGTTGTATTCGGTTACTTTTCCGTCAGCGGCTGTAACGTCTAATTTCTTTCCTGGTTTTAATTTTCCAAAGCCTTCAATTACGTCGATTTTATTTTTCTTCATTAAGAATTGAACCCCTTTGCTCATCCCATCGGCAACACTTCGGCTTCGCGAAACAACGGCATTAAAATCTTTATCGAAAGAAGAAACGGTCAATCCGTAATCGGAAGCATGTTTTAGGTAATCAAAAACTTGAGCCGATTTTAGCAATGCTTTTGTTGGGATACAACCCCAATTCAAACAAACACCACCCAAATTTTCTTTTTCAACTACGGCTACTTTAAAGCCCAATTGAGAGGCGCGAATGGCAGTTACATAACCACCAGGACCACTTCCTAAAACAATAATATCGTATTTCATTTTTTAATTTTTATTTCAATTTTTAAATGGCAATGGACTCCAAGTGCTGTATTTTATCTTCGAGTTATACCGTTGCGAAATTAAGCAATATTTATTAAAATGTAAATGCAAAAAAAGAATTATAAATTCGACGCAACCGCAAATTGGGAATCGTATAATTTCTTATAAAAACCGCCTTCTCTATTTAGCAATTGCAAATGCGAACCTTGTTCTACGATCTTCCCTTTTTCCATCACCACAATTTTATCGGCATTGACAATGGTAGCCAAACGATGGGCAATCACAATCGAAGTTCTTCCTTTGGTGATTTTCTCAGTCGCTTTCTGAATCAATTCTTCCGAATAGGTATCAATAGAGGATGTTGCTTCATCCAAAATTAAGATACTAGGATGGCTCACATAAGCTCTTAAAAAAGCAATTAGTTGGCGTTGTCCCGAAGAAAGCATTACCCCGCGCTCTTTTACATTATAATCGTACCCGTTGGGCAAACTCATGATAAAATCATGCACACCGATTTTTTGAGCCGCTTCAATCACAGCTTCTCTCGAGATTTCGGGATTGTTTAGTGTAATGTTGTTTAAAATCGTATCGGCGAATAAAAACACGTCTTGCAAAACCACTGCGATTTGCTTGCGAATCGAACTCAAACTGTACGAATTAATATTGTGTCCGTCAATGCAAATAGTTCCCTTATTGATCTCATAAAACCGATTCAACAAATTGATAATCGTAGATTTTCCTGCTCCAGTAGCCCCGACAATAGCAATGGTTTGTCCGGCAGTGACTTCTAAATCGATACCTTTAATCACTTTTTCATCCTCGAGATAGCTAAAATGAACTTGTTCGAATTTAATATTTCCTTCAAATTTAGGAGCTTCCCTTGTTCCAGTGTCTTGAATTTGATCTTGCGTATCCAGCACCTCAAAAACGCGATTTGCCGAAATCATGCCCATTTGCATCTCGT
This sequence comes from Bifidobacterium breve, assembly GCA_943326765.2. Lineage (GTDB taxonomy): Bacteria > Bacteroidota > Bacteroidia > Flavobacteriales > Flavobacteriaceae > Flavobacterium. Next base: position 3,134 of record CALPUN020000197.1, read on the forward strand.
TAAATTTATCGGCAATTTGACGTAACGGATTGAATAACATTCCGATAAACATCGTATAAGAAAACAAATCGCCAAAAGTGGTAAAGTGATCGCCATGCAGAATCTTAATACCGCCATACAAAACGACAAAGCCCAAAGTCAACGATGAAATGATATCGGCAATCGGAAAGAAAATCGAGTTATACAAAATAGTTTTAATCCAAGCGCGGTTGTGCTTGTCGTTGATTTCACTGAATTTCGCCGCTTCGATGGCTTCCCGATTGAAAAGTTGCACGATCTTCATTCCTGTAACGCGTTCTTGCACAAACGTGTTCATGTTGGCAATTTGGTTCCGGACTTCTTCAAAAGCGACTTGCATTTTGCGTTGAAAAATTCGGGTAATAAACACTAAAACGGGCATCGCTACAATCACAATCCACGTGAGGCGCCAGTTCATGTAAAACATGAACAGCAGCACCACCACCATTTTCGTTAAATCGCTGATAATCATAAACAACCCTTGGCTGAAAATTTTCGCAATTTGCTCAATATCCGAAACGGAACGTGTCACTAATTGCCCAACGGGCGCGTTGTCGTAGTATTTCATTTTAAAACTCAGCATGTGTTTGAAGAGTTTGATGCGGATGTCTTTCACGATATCTTGCCCCAACCAATTCGCCCAAAACACGAAATAATATTGCGAAAACAC
>CALPUN020000198.1 GCA_943326765.2 Bifidobacterium breve
GGTTTTAAATCTAGATGATAAAAAGGCTTGGATTTTTCACGGCGACGTGTTTGATGTTTCCGTTCAACATTCGAAATGGATTGCTAAATTAGGTGGATTTGGCTACGATTATCTGATCTTAATCAATCGTTTTGTGAATTGGTGCTTACACAAAATGGGGAAAGAACCCTATTCCTTTTCCAAAAAAATAAAAGCTAGTGTAAAGAAAGCCGTGAAGCATATTTCCGATTTTGAGACTACCGCTACTGACTTGGCTATAGAAAATAAATACGATTATGTAGTTTGCGGACACATTCATGAGCCGAAAATCGAAGAGAAAATAAATAAGAATGGAAGTACACTGTATTTGAATTCGGGGGATTGGGTAGAAAACTTAACGGCTTTAGAATATCATAATAAGCGTTGGAAATTATATCGGTATGCAGAGTGTAATTATACTGAAGAAGAAGATTTATTTGAAATGGAAACCATTTTAGGCGAACAAATCGTTGCATCCCTTGTCTTTTCTAAGCAAATCAATTCGTTTTAGAAGTTGTCGAAAGCGAGTTTGTAGTAAATTTTGAACTATTTTAGTTTTATACACAACGAATTGACATTATATTTGTGGGAACTAAATACAAATACTATGAGAAAATTAATCTTATCTTCGGTAATGCTTCTTGGTCTAGCATTTTCAGTACAATCACAAGAAATTTCACAGAACGCTATTGGGTTGCGTTTTGGAAACAATAATGGTTTTGGAGGAGAAGTTTCCTATCAAAGAGGTTTAAGCAACAACAATCGTTTGGAAGCTGATTTAGGCTGGAGAAATAGTCGCGATTTTAATGCTTTTCAAATGACTGGGATTTACCAATGGGTGTGGACTATCGACGGTGGTTTTAACTGGTATGCAGGTGTTGGCGGTGGATTAGGTAGTTGGAGTTACAAAAGCTATCTTAGTAAAGACAATGGAACTTTTGTATTTGCCGCTGGAGATATTGGAGTTGAATACAACTTTGATATTCCATTGTTAATCTCCTTAGATTTGAGACCTGAATTTGGAGGAACCAATTACTACAGAGATAGCTTTAATTCCGATATTGCCCTTTCTTTGAGATATAAATTCAATTAGTCAGCGTTTGATTAAATTAAAAGTCCCCAAATTTAGACTGCACCCAAAAGTTTAGACAAATTTATAATTAATTTTGATAATAATGAGCTCGATATTGTATCGGGCTCATTTTGTTTAAATTTGATTTAATTCTATCGTTATTGTAATAATTTATATATTCATTTATCTCATTTTTTAATTGGTCTAATGAAGTGTATTTTTTAAGATAAAATAACTCCGACTTAAGTATTCCAAAGAAGTTTTCAATTATAGCGTTATCTAGACAGTTTCCTTTTCTAGACATACTTTGTTTAATTCCTTTTTCTTTCAATAGATTTTGATACTGTTTCATTTGATATTGCCAACCTTGATCTGAATGCAAGGTCAAATTAGTGTTATTTGGGATCTTCTTAAATGCTTTTTGGAGCATCATAACCACTTGATTAAATACGGGTCTTTCCGTTAGTTCATAGCTGATTATTTCTTGATTGAATAAGTCAATAATAGGCGACAAATACAATTTCTGACCAGAGACATTAAACTCGGTTATATCGGTTGCCCATTTTTGATTTGGTGCAGCTGCTTTAAATTTTCTTGCTAGAATATTGGGTGCAATTTTACCCTGTTCTCCTTTGTATGATTTGTATTTTTTGACTCTAATTAAACTCTTTAACCCTAACAATTTCATCAACCTCAAAATCGTTTTATGATTGATTACTAATCCATTATTGTTTAATTCGTCTGTAATTCTTCTATATCCATAGCGTCCTTTGTGTTTGTGATAAATGGATTTTATCAACTCTTTTATTTCTTGATATTTATCGGTTGATTTAATCTTTTTTTGATGATAATAAAAATTACTTCGTGCCATATTACTTTGATTTAAAAGTAAATTCAAATCAAATTTATGCCTTAATTCCATTATGGCTTGCGCTTTCTGGCTTTCTCTTCTGCTTGAATTAAGGCTTGCAACTTTTTTAGCAATTCGTTCTCACAACGCAGTGCTTCATTCTCTAAAAGAAGTTCTTCTTCTCTGGTTAGCGGTTTGTCTGATTTTCGCTTTTTGCGGTTATTGATATTCATAGATTTTGGTCTGCCTCGTGGTTTTGATTGTAATCCTTCTAGACCAAAGTTAGCAAAATCTCTTTGCCATTTAACAATAATAGCGGCGTCTGGAATATTAAATTTCAGGCAGGTTTCCCTTAAAGATAAAAAATCTTTATCGATAGCTTTTAATACTTTCAACTTAAAATTAACGGAATAACTTTGATTCTTTCTTGGCAACAAAGCTATGAATCCATACTGTTTGTAAAATCCAACCCATTTACCAAGATTAGATTTACTAACTCCTTTTTGATTAGAAACAGATTCAATTGAAGAATGCTTTTCTAATACTAATTTTATACATTCAAGCTTAAATGCATAATCAAACTTCGTTTTTCTTTCCATAAAAATACCCCCAAATAGTGTCTAACTTTTTGGGGGCAGTTCAATTGGTGGACTTTTTTTTATTCGATTACTAATGCTTTTTTAGAATTCACTTTGATAATGGAATACGGATAATAAAATATTTCTTTTTCAATAGTTAGTCTTGCTTTCGGAGTATTCTCTTTTACTTTTATCCTTATTTTGTCGGGTGTTTCCTGTATACTTTCAACCGCAATGGAATACCCCAAAGTAGTTTGTTCGCCCATATTTAAGATCACAAAATTAGAAGTGGCAATGTCGTCCGCATTTATTTTTTTTCTTAATTCTGGATCATTTTGAAGCATTCTAATTTCTTTTGGTTCCGATAAGATTTCAAAGAAACGAATTGTAGCGCCACCGTCTTCTTTTACAGACAAAGTTTCATAGAGTGGTTTACTGCCATTGATTTTAGATTTCGATCCGCAAGCCACCAACACTAAAAATGCAAACAAATAAGGAATCTTTTTCATGACCTGATTTTAAGTTGGATTAGGCATAAATACTGATGGCTCTCAAATACAATTCTTCATAGATGGGAAGAATGTTTTGAATGTCGAATTTCTTTGCGGTTTCTAAAGCATTTTCTTTGAACTGATTTAAGACGGCTTCGTCTTTTAGAATTTTTAACGCATTTTCCGCCATTGCTGCTACATTACCAACGTCGCTTAAATAGCCCGAAATTCCTTCAAAATTCACTTCGGGTAATCCGCCGGAATTACTTGAAATCACCGGAACACTTAATGCCATGGCTTCTAAAGCCGCCAATCCGAAACTTTCCGTTTCCGAAGGCAGTAGAAATAAATCGGAATAACTTAAGATTCGATCAATTTCATTACTGTTTCCAAAGAAAATCACCTTGTCTTGAATACCTAGTTCGGAGCATAGGCGCTCTGCGTTTTCTTTTTCGGGACCATCGCCTACCATCATCAGTTTAGCTGGAATTTGCTGTTGAATTTTATGGAATATTTTGATTACATCGGGAATGCGTTTCACTTTTCGGAAATTGCTGATGTGGGTCACTACTCGTTCGTCCTCTTTTGCTAAAAGCGAACGGTAACAAGGAATTTTAGAATCATCAATGTTTTTATCCAATTCTATAAAATTGGGAATAACTTCAATTTCATTGGTAATTTGAAACAATTTCAA
>CALPUN020000199.1 GCA_943326765.2 Bifidobacterium breve
CAAACAGCGTGGGTTTCGTTGCATTGGGCCTACAATGGAGAAACTAATTTTGAATACACGGTCGTGCCTCATAATCAAGCGGTAACAATCGGAACTATTGGTGCTGCAGGCACTAGTGGCTGGCCTACGATTAACCGTAACCGCTTTACAAGTTATGATTATTATATCCGAAGTGTCTGTTCTAATGGTAACAAGACCGCTTGGGCTGGACCCTTATTAATTACGCTTTAATTTCACTTATTTGATTTTCAAATTATGGCTTTAGGAAAAGAAGAAATCGCAAAACGAATCGCCAAAGAAGTACAAAACAATTTCTTTGTAAATCTTGGTATTGGAATTCCCACCTTGGTGGCCAACTATGTTCGAAAAGACATCGCGGTAGAATTTCAAAGTGAAAACGGAGTGCTCGGAATGGGCCCGTTTCCTTTTGAAGGCGAAGAAGATGCCGATATTATCAATGCCGGAAAACAAACCATTACGACTTTGCCAGGCGCGAGCTTTTTTGACTCGGCAATGAGTTTCGGAATGATTCGCGGACAGCATGTTGATTTAACCATTCTTGGCGCTATGGAAGTTGCCGAAAATGGCGATATTGCCAACTGGAAAATTCCAGGCAAAATGGTTAAAGGAATGGGCGGCGCTATGGATTTAGTCGCTTCTGCCGAAAACATTATCGTTGCCATGATGCATGTAAATAAAGCAGGGGAATCTAAAATTCTAAAAAAATGTACTTTGCCATTGACTGGCGTAGGCTGCGTAAAAAAGGTAGTCACGGAACTGGCGGTTTTAGAAATTACCCCAAAAGGGTTTCAACTATTAGAACGAGCGCCCGGAGTTACTGTTGAACATATTATCGCTTCCACCGATGCGGATTTGATTATTGAAGGCGAGATTCCTGAAATGAGTATAGAGTAGAAATCTTGATTTCCTTCTACTAATAAAACAATCCTTTTGGGTTGTTTTTTTGTAAAGGCCATTGCTAAATCTGTTTCTATTTGAATCTGTTTATAAATAAACCCCATCCTTTAAATATATTTAATGATTTTTGTTAAATTTGATATGATTTTTAAAGAACTAACATAAAAATCTATTAATCAAAACCCAATCCAATGAAAAAAAAGATACACTCAAAATTTGCTTTTTTATTAGCGATCTCATTGTCTGCAGTTGCTGTATATTCGCAAGAAGGTGATAAAAATGTCAAACAAAAAATTACGGACGACAAAGGAAGACCAACCTTAATTACCTTCAATGAAAATGCTTCTTACAAGAATGCTGACGCACAGCAAGTTTTTAAAGATCAATTGGGGTTAACAGAGAATTCCCAATTTGTGAAGCAAAAATCAGAAACGGATAAATTGGGTTTTGTTCATGAAAAATACCAACTTTTCCATAAAGGGGTGAAGGTAGAATTTGCAACCTATACGCTTCATACGAAAGCTGGTAAAATCAAATCAATGAATGGCGATATGTATGCTTTAGAAAACTGCAATACTAGTCCAAGACTAACTAAAGAACAAGCCTTTTCTAAAGCTATCGCTCAAATTGGCGCCAAACAATACCTATGGGAAAACAGCGAAGAAGCCGCGACTATGGAGTATCAAAAACCCGCTGGTGAATTGGTCTTGTTACCGGTAACTGAGGAGACTTCTTCAAAAGAAACTACCAATTTACGACTAGCTTATAAGTATGATATCTATGCGACAAATCCGGTTAGTCGTGGTGATTTGTACATTGATGCCGTTAATGGAAAGGCCTTGTTTTATAATGCTACTATCAAACATTTAGGAGAATTTAGCAACGGGCCTCATTCTTCTACTAAAACCAATACCGCAGTGGTAGCGGCAAATGCGGATACTCGTTATAGTGGCGCACAAACTATTCAAACCACTTTGAGTGGTGCTTCGTATATCTTGGCAGATGCTACACGCGGAGGAGGCGTTAATACTTACAACATGAAAAAAGGAACGAGTTATACGGCTGCGGTCAATTTTACCGACGCTGATAATAACTGGACTGCCGCGGAATACGCCAACACCAACAAAGATAACGGCGCTTTAGATGCTCATTGGGGTGCCGAAAAAACCTATGATTATTGGTCAACGGTTCACGGTAGAAATAGTTACAACAATGCAGGAGCGGCTATAAAAAGCTACGTGCATTATAGTTCTGCTTATGATAACGCTTATTGGGACGGAAGTGTAATGACTTACGGAGATGGAAGTGGCACTTATTTCGATATCTTAACCTCTATTGATGTGGCCGGACACGAAATTGGACATGCGGTTTGTTCCAACACGGCAAATCTTGCTTACCAAAAAGAATCGGGCGCTATGAATGAAGCCTTATCCGATATTTGGGGTGCTTGTATTGAATATTTTTCAGCCCCAACCAAATCGACTTGGTTAATTGGAGAAGATATTGAACGGAGAGCAGGACATCTTTCATTGCGTTCCATGAGTAATCCAAAAACAGAATTACAACCGGACACCTATGCCGGAACGTATTGGAAAACGGTAAGCTGTACACCAACTTCAACTAACGATTATTGCGGGGTTCATACCAACAGTGGTGTTCTAAATCACTGGTTCTATATTTTAACTATTGGAAAAACAGGCACAAACGACAAAGGAAGCGCTTATAGCGTAACAGGAATCGGAATTGATAAAGCTGCGAAAATAACCTACCGAATGGAAAGTGTTTACATGACTTCCAGTTCTACGTTTGCTAATGCTAGAACCTATGGTATTCAGGCCGCTACGGATTTATTTGGAGCCAATTCTGCCGAAGTAATTGCCACTACAAACGCTTTTTACGCTGTTGGTGTAGGTGCGGTCTATGCAGGTCCTTCCGACACAGTTGCCCCTACTGCGCCTGCTACTTTAGCCGCATCAGGAACCACTACGTCTTCGACAATTTTGACTTGGAGCTCATCTTCAGACAATGTTGCCGTAACGGGATACAATGTTTATAACGGTGCTGCTTTAGTGACTACCGTAACAGGATTAACCTATACCGTAACAGGATTAGCCGGAACAACAGCGTATACCTTTACTGTAAAAGCTAAAGATGCCGCTGGAAACTTATCGACTGCTAGTAATGCTGTTGCGGTTACTACATTAACTCCGGTTCCAGACACAACGGCTCCATCAACTCCAACTGCCTTAACAGCATCGGGAACTACATCCACCTCAACCAACTTATCATGGACCGCTGCTACAGACAATGTTGCAGTTACAGGGTACAATATTTATAAAGGCTCTATTTTATTAGGAACCACAACTGGAACTACTTACGCGGTTAGCGGATTAATTGCTTCCACAGCCTATAGTTTTTATGTGCAAGCCAAAGATGCTGCAGGCAATGTCTCGATGGCTAGTAATACTATAGCAGTGACAACTTCAGCGGTAACACTTGCCTATTGTACGTCACAAGGAACGAGTACAGCCGATGAGAAAATTGGGAAAGTAGTATTTGGAACCATTAGCAATACTTCCACTGGAACTGCTGGATATGAGGATTTTACAGCCCTGTCAACCAATGTGGTTAGAGGAACTGCGAATACTATTACTATTACTCCAGCTTGGACAACTACAGCCTTTAAGGAAGGGTATGCGGTATGGATTGACTACAACAAAAATGGTGTGTTTACTGATACAGGGGAGTTAGTTTTTTC
>CALPUN020000200.1 GCA_943326765.2 Bifidobacterium breve
CTATATTACAAATCCTAGTGAGTATATCCATTCTCTCCATTCCTTTTCAATTTAACTTTATAATTGTCACACCTGTTGCAGGTATGGTTCGATTGCCAAGTCAATGAAAGCTCATGCACGCCTTGCTGATTCCCCATTTTTGAAATGTTAAGGTCATAGGAATAGCCAAAAGTAAATTCCCCTAACTTCATCGATATAACAGGGTTGACAGAAGTAATAAAATGACTGTTAGTACTCTTCCCTTCAGGGTTTGTAATCGCCATTAACCCAAAAGAAAACATTGGCAACTCTATGATTCCACCTATATCCAACCTATTATATTGAGATTGCCTCATGTAATTAAAAGTAAACAAAACATCCGAATCATCAGGTAAGAAACTCGGTGATAAGTTGCCTAAAGTTAGATAATAGCCTCCATGTAAAGTCAAAAATAAATTCAAAGGTACATTGCCATTTTCCGTAAAAGAAATATCAGGGCGGTTAATATGTTTTAGTGCGGCTCCAAACCACATTTTTTCGTCATCTAGAACTACCCCAGCTGAAAAATCTAAAAAATCAATATTATTGCTGCTGGAAAGTACACCAGGGTCAATACTTCCAGCACTGATAGAACCATCATTGATGTTAATTTGGTCCTCCAGCAACAACCCTCCAAAATTAAAATTTTTGCGACCATAGCCGCCTTCAACCCCCAAACGTAATCGCCAATCATAATCCAATACCACCCGATACGAAACTGCACCATTGAATTGAAAGTAATTGTAATTCGTAAACTCTTCGTGATGATTTAAGACCGTACCTCCCACCGCAAGTTGATCGGTTACCATATTGTTGACGTACCCAAATTGGGTATCCATTCGGCGGTTACCATCTGGCCATTGTCGGCGGTTAATAATACCCGCATTCCAAGCATTAGCAATCCCCGTAAAAGCCGGATTTATAGTTTCGGGCACTAACATATATTGTGTGAAAATAGGGTCTTGGGCCTTTACTTCTATAAAAGAAAAGACCAATACCAAATACAAAGACAGTCGTAAATTCATTTTCTAGGGTTACTTAATTAATACGAAGGTCTGGTTAGAATTGACTATAGTACCGTAGAATGTTTCGGCGCTAACTTTTGAATAATAGTTCCCGTTTTCGGCATTTACTCCTTTTATTTTTGCATCCCAACCCTTTAATACATCACCCTTTTCAGAATAAATAAGCGAGCCCCAAGTGTCATAAATATCCAATTGTACCTTTTTTAATGCTTTGGTAACAGGTCTAAAAGCATCGTTAAGTCCATCATCATTAGGCGTAAACGCAGTCGGAACAACCAGTACATACCCTTTTTCAATAATCAAGCTAATCGTCTGTACATAAATACACCCAAAAGGATATGTGACGGTTTGCTTGATAATATAATCTTTAGGAATATTGTAAATATGGATTGGATTCAGTTCTGTTGAAAAGGTCCCATCTCCGAAATCCCATGAAATCGAAGTATAATCTCCAGTTGTAGTACTGTGAAATTGTATAGGGTCGCCTATTGCATAAAGGCCATAAGTGGTATAACCAAAAGAACTAGTTTCAAAGGAACTGTATCCTAAAATTGGGGTGGCTACTAGTACTGTAGTTGTGGCAGTGCATCCTTGAGCATCAGTAATCGTTAGTAGTACTGTACCATTAGTATCCGAATGCATAATTTCATTATTTGCGCCGCTAACGATTCCACTCGACCATTGTAATTGATAAGGTGGAATTCCACCGGAAACTTGGGCTACAAAATTTTGATTCACATAATGAGTAGCACAATCGAAGTTTGTTTGTGTAGCAACTGCAATAGAAATAGGAGCTTGACGACTGATAACAAAGGAAGCGGTCTTAATGCAGCCTCCTGCATCGGTAACAGTTACAAAATAATTACCAGCAGTAATAGCCGTCTGGTCTTCAGTAGTAACTCCATTAGACCACGCATAAGTAAAGGGCGGTGTGCCTCCTGACACAATCAGATTAATAGCACCACTATTCGCATTATTACAATCAAAGGCATTGATAAGATTAGCGCTTACCACCAGTGGCTGCGGCTCAACAATCGTAAATGTTCTAGCAATAGTACACGGTGTTCCATCAATGATGGTAACCGAATATGTTCCAGGTCCTAAATTATTTCTTGTCGTACCAGCCGTACTGCCATCACTCCAAGTTAAATTAATTGCTGGAATACCTCCTACAAAATTCAGATTGATACTTCCATCATTCGCACCATAACAGGAGATGTTTTTTACAATTGGATTAACGGTAAATAATAAAGCCTCAGGGATAACAACTGAAATTGGTTTTGTACAATTATTACTATCCGTAACCAAAATAGTATAAGTAGCGGCCGACAAATTATCTTGAAAAAATCCCGTTGCTAAATTATCCCAGTTTGCGCTGTATGGACCTGTTCCCCCACTGACCGTCAATGTGATTGAAGCATTATTAGCCCCATAACAAGTAATCGGTGTTGTTGCGGCAGTAATAAAAATATCATTGGGTTGTGTGATGATAATTCCGTTTAATATTTTTACCCCTCCATTAGCATCTATAATTTTGACACTATAAGTGTCCGCCACCAATCCGGTAAAAACTTGATTTAGAGCAGTGTCGTTTACTATAGCATTCACAATAGTACCACTTGAATTTATAACTTGAAAATCATAAGGCGGAACTGATTCTTGAGTAATCGTAATGCCAAGTACTCCATTGCTATCTCCAAAGCATATCAAGTTAACATGTGCCAATAAATCTTCATGAAATAATAATTCTGGAGGTTGTGTAAGTGTAAAAGTCAAAATAGTTGGTGCACAAAAACCATCATCGATAATCACGCTATAGGTTCCCGCTGGAATACCCGTTAGGTCTTGAGTTGTCGCTGAAAATCCATTGGGTCCAGACCATGTATAAGTATAAACTCCTGACCCACCAGTTACAGTCAAATCAATAAAACCATCCGTAGCTCCAAAAAAACTAACCCCGTAACCTCCATAATTTGAAATAGTTCCTGAACTAACAAGAGTTGGGTTGACCGTAATAGAGTAAACGGAAGGCGGACCAGAACACCCAACCCCATTGTAATTAAAAGTTCCGACAGAGGAATAGGTAACAGTAAGTGGCAAGGTGGTATTATTCACCAAAGTTTGAACGGGTATCAAATCTGTTCCTGATAAAATTGCACCACTGATACCAAAAGGTACAGTAGCCGTCCAATTGAAAGTAATCGCACCAGGTGTTGAAGACGACAAAGTAACCAAACTACTATTGGTTCCGTTACAAATAGTTTGATTGGCGATGTCAAAAATAACCGCTGGTTTTGGATAAACCTGCACTTCCACTGTAAACGAATTACCGGTACAGATACCCGCAATAGGTGTAACAGTATAAGTAACAGTAGCAACCTGATTGGTACTATTCAACAACGTCTGAATTAATCCGCTTTGTGGAACCGTTTCATTAGTAGCTCCTGTAACACTTCCTAAAGGATTGATGCCGACTAAATTCCATGTATACAAGGTATTGGCGGGTACGGTATTGCCGCTGCCTGTTTGGGGAACAAAATTCATTAAATCGCAAATACAGGTCACTACATTTTGGGATACAATTACCGTTATTTGAAAGATGTTAACTTCAGCAGTA
>CALPUN020000201.1 GCA_943326765.2 Bifidobacterium breve
ATCTGTTCTTTGCTGTAAATTTTGACATACTACATAAAACATGTGGCCATTATTGGTTGCGAAATCGGGTAATATGGGTAGTTGTATTCCTTTGGCAATTGCCCAATTTTCCAATCCTTTTTTATACCTATTCCAAAGCGCAATACGTCTGGTTTGAATGGCATCTAAATGTTCTAATTGCGACCAAAGAAAAGCTGCTATTAGTTCGGAGGGTAGAAAAGAAGAACCTAAGTCCACCCAGCCGTATTTGTCTACCTCACCTCTAAAAAAAGCAGAACGATTGGTTCCTTTTTCCCAAATAATTTCGGCCCGATTGGCAAACTGTAGATCGTTAATGGCTAACATGCCCCCTTCGCCTGAAATAATATTCTTAGTTTCATGAAACGAAAATGCTGCCAAATGGCCAATAGATCCTAAGGCTCTTTTAACGCCGTCTTTTCCGATATAAAAACTATCAATTGCTTGAGCGGCATCTTCAACAACAAATAAATGGTGTTGGGCAGCCAATTCCATAATTGCATCCATATCGCATGCCACGCCAGCATAATGTACCGGAACTATTGCTTTTGTTTTAGGGGTGATTAATGCGGCTATGCTACTTTCATCCATTCCAGGATGGTCTTTTCTACTATCGGCGAAAACAATTTTAGCGCCTCTCAAAATAAAAGCATTCGAGGTACTTACAAAAGTATAAGAAGGCATAATCACCTCGTCGCCTTCTTGAATGTTAATTAAAATGGCCGCCATTTCTAAGGCATCTGTGCAAGAAGTAGTAAGCAAGCATTTTCCAAAACCATAGCGTTCTTTCAAATAATCTTGACACAATTGCGTGTATTTTCCATTGCCCGAGAGCTTTCCAGTAGATACCGCGTCGTAAATGTAATGTGTTTCTTTTCCGGTTAAGTAGGGCTTGTTAAAGGGAATGCTGTATTTCATTGGGTAGGGTTTATTTAAATCTTATTCTGAATTTTGATAAAGTAAATATTTCATTTTGTTCCTTGTAAAAAGTACTCACTTTCAACAATCCTTTTCCGCAAACAATCACATACCCATCAGCATGTTTGAAAAGTACTTTGCCTGGTGTTCGGTTCTCTATAGTAACCTCTGGATAAACTTCGGCCGTGTGAATTCTCAGAATGGAATCTTCCATAACGGTATAAGCTCCTTTATACGGAAAACCAACGGCGTCAATCATTCTTTTGATAGAGGAACTGTCTTGACTCCAATCAATCTTGTAATCTTCCTCATCTCGCCACAAACTAAAGGTAGCTTTGGTCTCGTCTTGCGGCGTTGAAGTTAGTTTGTTTCCAACGTGCATTTGAATAACCGATTCCAATAAGATAGCGTATTCTTTAGCTAATAAATCAATTGCTTTTTGAATGGTTATTGGGTATTGGATTGGCAGAATTCGCTGAGCCACTATCGCACCTTGATCAAATTCATCTGTTCCGAATAAAGCAGTCACTCCAATTTCTAAATCACCATTGATCAAAGCCGAAACCAACGGATTGAAACCTCGATATTTGGGAAGAATAGAATCGTGAAAAACCAACAATGGGATTTCTAGAGATAGCAACCAGCGCCAACCAATAGCAATATTCAACGTAACTCCGTTGTGAATTTCAGGAGTTACTTGGGTTCTTAAAACCGAGTTGATTTGATTTTTTTGGGCGAAAGCTTTGACCTGTTCCGAATAATCTTCTTGTACTTCTTGGTCTTTACCGATAATAATGGCGTTCAGATACGGATACCATTGCGAGTCGAGTTGTTCTAACGACTCCAATCCTTTTTTTCCAAGAACATAAATATTAATCATAACTTCTCTTTCGAATTCTTGATTAGAAATATTTTTTGATGGCCTTTTCTTTGAAATACATCAAAATAAAATAATAGGGAGATTTATTGAAATTACTAGCATATTGACTGTATGGATGAACTACACCTGCTATCGGCAATTTTAAAAATCCTAACGATTTAATTTTTTTTACGGTTTGAAACAAGCGTTCTAAGGAATCCAAAGAAACCAACGGAAACAATGACAAAAGCACAAAATTCACGGTGCCGTGATTGATCAATCCCAATTGTCTTGGTGCTAAAGTTTGTGTTTCTCCGAATTTTTTGATGTCTAATGCCGCATTTAAAAAACCGTTGATGGCTTTGTCCGAATAATATACTCCGGTTACGGTTGCCGATCCAATACTTGTGGTGCGTTGATAAAACTTGTTGTTATCAAATCCGACACGCTGTGCCACTGAGAACACTTTAATTAAAAAACAGCCGTCTTCCAAAAAAGGAACCGCTTTGGGATATTTAATTTGATAGGTATCTAACATAGATTTTCGATACAAAATTGCACAAGAACGGTCTGGATCCCGAACTAATTTTCCGCGGGAGGCAAAATAGCCTTCGACGCCTTTAAAGATTTGAGTGTGTTGTTGACTATAATCGGTATGCCAAATACTATTGCCCTGTACGTCAAAAATTTCAAATGCTAAATACAAAACATCTAAATCTTGTTTTTCTGCTTTTTTTAAGGCGGTTTCAAGGGTATTTGGCAAAATATAATCGTCGGGGTCAATGGGTATCAAATAGTTGCCTTTAGCTATGGCAATTGCCGTATTCCTAGCAATAGAAACCCCTTGGTTTTCTTGATTGATCAGGATAATATTGGAGAACTCTTGTTGCAATTTTTCTACGATTTCTCTACTTCCATCAGGGGAACCGTCGTTGGTTACAATGATTTCATAATCCGATTGTGGAAGGTTCTGCTCTTCGAGACTTCGAATGCATTTCTCAATATAATTTTCTACTTTGTATGCAGGAATGATAATACTTAATCGCATTTCTTAAGAGTAAAATAAGTTGTTCTTATTGCTAGGCCATCTTTTTTTTAAGGCATAGAGGTAATAGAAGGGATTGCCGTAAAAACAAGCAAATTTGTATAAAAAACTATAGAATGTATTCTTTTTATTCCATCCTAAATTTTGAAAAAGACATGAAACTTGGTATACCCATACTTCCGATTTTACCATTTCCCAAGGCAAATGCGAATATACAACTTGCTCTCGAATGGCAAATGTATTGAAAACAGAAGGCTTAAAAAGCAAATCATCGCTGATGTTGTTCGTTGACTTTGAATGAATGCGATACCCTACCGTAGGTTTATGAAAATAATGCAATTTTTCTCCGGAAGCGGTTAGTTTCAACCACATGGGATAATCTTCTACCAAGCGATTGGATTCGTCATATCCACCAACTTTCAACAACGCTTTCTTATTAAAAAAATACGATGGCGTGTAGTGAATGCGATCTAAAACCAACAGCAATTGGTATTGGTTGTGAGCACTGTAAGATGGATGCATCAAATTGTTTGGGAAATCTTCGGGTGTCGTTCGTACAAAATTAATTTCCTGGAAATTGTCCTGATAAACTTTTACTTGACTGAAAATAATGTTCGCATCGATGGTACTTTCGGCAAATTGCAGGTTGTCTTCAATACAATTGGGCAACAAAATGTCATCGCCCGCAATAAACTTAACCCATTCCGATTTTGAGGTGGCAATGCAACGATTGCAATTGGCAGAAACTCCAGTGTTTTTTGGAACGGTAATAACTTCAATACTTGAAAATCGGTTCTGAATGTGCTGTTG
>CALPUN020000202.1 GCA_943326765.2 Bifidobacterium breve
ATCACGGAGATTCTACAAAAACGGTTTCAGGAAATTTCAACTTATTCAGTAAAGGCAAATTGAAATACAAACCCAAAGCGATTACTGATGCTGTTTTTATCTCTAAAGGAAGTTTGTATTCGGATACGCGAACTAGCCTGTCATCACGGTATTTAAGTAATTTAAAAGTCTTCAATTACCCTACCATTCAATACAAAATAGATCCAAACGATTCCATAACCAATGGCTTGATTGCCAATATCTATTTAACCCAGCGTGAAAAATACAGCTTTGGTGCTTCTGTTGATTTTACCCATTCGAACATTCAGGATTTTGGGATATCGGGAACGGCTTCCTTCTCGATTCGAAATATTTTTAAAGGCGGCGAAACTTTTGAAATTGCAACTCGTGGCAACATAGGCGCCTCCAAAGATTTGGCGAATTCCGACAATCGTTTCTTTAATGTTTCCGATGTTGGCGTTGATTTAAAATTAAATTTCCCGAGAATCTTTATGTTTTTCAATACGGAGAAAATCATCCCGAAAAGTATGATTCCTTCTACAGCATTGACTCTGGGTTTTGCCAAACAAAAAAACATTGGTTTGGATAAGGAAAATTTCACAGGCGCCATGACCTATAACTGGACATTAAATCGAAACACTTCGCTACGATACGATTTGTTCAATATTCAATATGTGAAAAACGTAAATACTCGAAATTATTTCAACGTTTACAATTCCTCTTATAAAACCTTGAATGCCCTAGCTAGGAATTATAATTTTGATCCTGCTTTGTTCGATTCGGCAGGGAATTTAATCATAGACGAGGGAACGGATGCCTTCATAACCGGTGTCTTGAGCACGCCTCCTACTGTAATAACTGCTGCTTCTGACCGAAAAACAATTAACAGCATCAACGAACGAAGAAGTCGTTTGACAGAAAACAATTTAATATTTGCTTCCAGTTTTATTATCTCTAAGACTACGAAAAGAGATCTTAATGATGAGAGTTTCCATGTGTTTCGCTCTAAAATAGAACCTGCCGGGAATTTACTGTCTTTGATTGCCCAATTTTCGAAACAACCAGAAAACGACAATGGCAAAAAGACTATGTTTGGGGTTGAATATTCGCAATACATCAAAGGCGAAGTCGAATATATTAAACATTGGGATTTGAGTCGGAAAAAAGTGCTCGCCTTCCGAAGCTTTTTAGGTTTAGCGGTTCCTTACGGCAATTCTACCAACATTCCGTTTTCTCGAAGTTACTTTGCTGGCGGATCAAACGACAACAGAGCTTGGCAATCCTACTCGCTAGGACCCGGAAGCAGCACCGCTATCAACGATTTTAATGAGGCGAATTTGAAGTTTGCCATGAGTGCTGAATTTCGATTTAATTTCTTTGCCAAATTCAATGGTGCGTTATTCGTAGATTCTGGAAATATTTGGAATGTTTTTGATGATATTATCGATGAGAAATCCGTTTTTCACGGTGTAAAATCACTCAAAGAAATTGCTGTGGGTTCTGGATTTGGATTGCGCTATGATTTTGGTTTTTTTGTGTTTCGATTTGATTTCGGATTCAAAACCTACAATCCGGCAGACACTTCTAATAAAAAATGGTTTCGAGATTATAATTTCGGGAGTTCCGTGCTAAATATTGGAATAAATTATCCTTTCTAAATTTATAAATTATTATTTTTGTAACCTTTAATTCAAAATAAATTAACCATGGCTCATAATATAAAACCGGGCGTTGCAACAGGAAATCAAGTACAAGAAATATTTCAATATGCTAAAGAAAAAGGCTTTGCACTTCCTGCAGTAAACGTAACCGGATCAAGCACTATCAATGGCGTTTTAGAAACAGCTGCCAAGTTAAAAGCACCCGTAATCATTCAGTTTTCGAATGGTGGCGCCGTATTTAATGCCGGTAAAGGACTATCGAATGCCAATGAAAAAGCAGCTATTGCTGGGGGTATTGCCGGAGCAAAACACGTGCATGCTTTGGCTGAAGCTTATGGGGCAACGGTTATTTTGCATACCGATCACTGCGCTAAAAAATTATTGCCGTGGCTAGACGGTTTGTTAGAGGCTAGCGAAAAGCATTTTGCAGAAACTGGAAAACCGCTTTTCAGTTCCCACATGATTGATTTATCGGAAGAACCATTACACGAAAATATCGAAATTTGCAAAACGTATTTGGCTCGTATGAGCAAAATGGACATGACGCTAGAAATCGAATTGGGTATCACTGGTGGTGAAGAAGACGGTGTGGATAACTCCGATGTGGATAGCTCCAAATTATACACTCAACCTGATGAAGTAGCTTACGCTTACGAGGAATTGCTTAAAGTGAGTCCGCGTTTTACCATTGCTGCTGCTTTCGGAAACGTGCATGGCGTTTACAAACCCGGGAATGTGAAACTAACTCCAAAAATTCTTAAAAACTCTCAAGACTACGTTCAAAATAAATTTAATACCGGACACAATCCTGTTGATTTTGTATTCCACGGCGGATCCGGTTCTACGTTAGAAGAAATTAGAGAAGCGATTGGATACGGAGTGATTAAGATGAATATTGACACCGATTTGCAATTTGCTTTTACCGAAGGAATTCGCGATTATATGGTGAATAACATCGACTACTTAAGAACCCAAATTGGAAGCCCAGACGGAGCAGATTCTCCAAACAAAAAACATTACGATCCAAGAAAATGGGTTCGTGA
The DNA here is from genome assembly GCA_943326765.2 of Bifidobacterium breve. Taxonomy (GTDB): domain Bacteria; phylum Bacteroidota; class Bacteroidia; order Flavobacteriales; family Flavobacteriaceae; genus Flavobacterium. The sequence goes on from CALPUN020000202.1 coordinate 2,705, forward strand.
AGGCGAATTGACATTCAACAAAAGATTAGAGGAAGCTTTTGCCGACTTGAACAACGTAAACACTTTATAATTAACAATTAAAAAGATATGGCTTGGTTTAAAAGAACAGAAAAAGGAATTACCACCGCAACCGAGGACAAAAAAGATGTTCCCAAAGGCTTGTGGTACAAATCCCCTACCGGAAAAATCATTGATGCCGATGAACTAGAGCGCAACTTATGGGTGAGTCCCGAAGACGGTTTTCACGTGCGCATTGGTAGTGCCGAGTATTTCGGAATTCTATTCGACAACAACGAATTCCAAGAATTGGATGCTAAGATGACCTCTAAAGATCCTTTGCATTTTGAGGATACTAAAAAATACTCCGACCGTTTGAAAGATGCCATGGAAAAAACCCATTTAAAAGATGCGGTTCGAACCGGGGTAGGGAAATCAAAAGGAAAAGACTTAGTAGTTTGCTGTATGGACTTCGCCTTTATAGGTGGTTCTATGGGCGCGGTTGTAGGGGAGAAAATTGCTCGTGGGATTGATTACTCCATTAAGAATAAAGTGCCGTTTGTAATGATTTCCAAATCAGGGGGTGCTCGTATGATGGAGGCGGCCTACTCGTTGATGCAATTGGCCAAAACCGCCGCAAAACTGGCGCAATTGGCGGATGCTAAGATTCCATACATTTCATTATGCACCGACCCAACTACTGGAGGAACTACGGCTTCTTATGCGATGCTGGGCGATGTGAATATTTCAGAACCTGGTGCCTTAATTGGCTTTGCCGGACCTCGTGTTGTAAAAGACACCACCGGAAAAGACTTGCCAGAAGGTTTTCAAACCGCTGAGTTTGTCTTAGAGCACGGTTTCTTAGATTTTATTACACCGAGGAAAGAGTTGAAAGATAAAATCAATTTGTATATTGATTTGATTGAGAACAACGAAATTCGATAA
>CALPUN020000203.1 GCA_943326765.2 Bifidobacterium breve
AATGGCTTGTTGTAAAGATTGTATAGGAGCCGTTAGTGTCCATCCATTAAATAATGAAGAACTATGAAACGATGTCTCTTTTGTTACGAACCATTATCTGAAAATGAAGTAGATTTTCACAGCACTTGTTGTAAAAAAATATTTGGGCAAACTACTCCTCCTGAATTACCATATACAGAAAACCAAATGGAAGACTTGGCTTTACAGGTGGTGAAAAGTCAAACTACTTTAACGGGGGTTCAAGCAAAATTATCTTTGGAATTAACACCAAGTGAAAAAGGTGAAGGAAAAAGATTTACAATAGTTGGTTTGTGGGGAGATTATATATTAAAACCACCTACTAAAAATTATAATCAATTACCGGAGGTTGAAGATGTAACAATGCACTTGGGAGCTATAGCCAAAATAAAAATGGTGCCCCATAGTTTGATACGATTACAATCAGGTAATCTCGCCTACATTACTAAGAGAATTGACCGCATAAAAGGTCAAAAACTTTTAATGGAGGATATGTGTCAATTGACAGAAAGAATGACCGAAAACAAGTATCACGGGTCTTACGAACAAATTGCTAAAGTTCTTTTGAAACATTCCTCTAATCCGGGTTTAGATTTAGTAAATTTCTTTGAACAAGTGTTATTTTCATTTTTAACCGGGAATGCGGATATGCACTTAAAAAACTTCTCTATAATCAAAACAAAGGAGCAAGGTTACATTCTATCTCCCGCTTATGATATGGTAGCAACAGCAATTGTAAATCCTGCCGATGATGAAGATTTGGCACTAACTCTTAATGCTAAGAAGAAAAAAATTAGCAGAAAAGATTTCACAACGGTATTCAATTCTTTTAAGTTAGACAACAAACAACAGGGAAATATTTTTAATAAAATGGAGAAGGCTAAGGATAAATGGTTTCGTTGTATTGATGATAGTTTTATGAGTGATGAATTTAAGGTTGCCTACAAAGAATTGCTTATAAATAGATTTGAAAGAATTACTTAAAATAAATTACAAAAATCATATCAATTCCTTTACTTTTTCAAATAATACTATATTTATTAAAGTAATAGATAGTTGAGTCTGAAATAATGACTGTCATACCCCACCACGAGAAGAATAGGATATGAAGTGGGGCTACTGGGTCTTCTGTCTATATTATTCACATACACTCTCCTTGATATATTAAAAATTGATTTGGGGGACTGGGGGGCAAAACTTAATAACCCTTTACTTATATTAAAAAATTAACAAAATCTACACCCTTGATTTTAAGAGAATTGAATAAGCAATCATCGCATTAAAATTGTAACTATTCTTCAATAGGGGGAGCAAAACAAAAGCCTGATACTTTCGTATCAGGCTTTTTTATTTTACAACTGTCAGTATACCACTAAAAGATTTGTTCATTAGCGTGAAGCCTCATTATCTTTAAAATAATCAATTAACGAAAAAATAACTTTATTACTAAAGTTATGATTTCAAATATGATAATACCTATCAAAATACGGTAGATCCATATTTTTACATTTTCTAAATGTGCAATTTTACTTCCCCAATAACCTCCAAAAAAACTTCCAACAGACATTACTAAGCCTATTTCCCAATTGATTAATCCGTTAAAGGCAAAGATTAGCAAAGAAACGAAGCTTATTATGATTAAAAGAAAATTCTTAATAGGATTTGCTTTTGTCAAATCAAACCCGCAGGCAAGGATTAATTCGAACAATATCAATATGGCAGAATCCAAAACAATGAGTCCGGCCCAAATTCCAATCAGAAAAAAAATGATGTGACTCTTTATGGAGATAGTGGTTTTAATCAGGCTTCTGCTTTTTAATATTTTTCTTGAATTACTGATAATCAGTATAAATGAAAATACCAATGCGACTAAAAGAACCCATTGAAGTTTCGTTGAATCGATAAACTTAGTAGAGACAGTACCTACTATAACACCAAAAAATAAAGGAATTGAAATCAATACCGTTTTAGACCAAATGATATCTTTTGATCGTTGGAAATTATATACTGATATTGTTGAACCAACTAATATTGGCAGACGGTTCGTAGCATTAGCCATAGATGGGGGAACACCGAAAAAAATCATTACGGGCAATGTAATCGCTGAGCCACTACTGGCAAGTGTATTCATTAATCCGCTAAGAAGTCCACAAAACAAAAAAAGAAATAAGGCAGAAATATCCATAGTCGTTATATAATTTATTTATTCGTATATTTTTAATAATATGTTCCCTTCTAATAAAAATCGCTAAAGTTTGACGAAATATTATCCTAGTTCAAAACTGGTAATACCAAATATTCTGTCAGACATCGTATTAGGTGGTGTTCCATAATACATTCTGGCGCATTCAAAGACATAAGTAGCATTGTAATCTTTAACCATTTGCATGGCTTGACTATTAGAGAGAGGGATATCTATAGATACAACTTCATCTATTGCACTATTCAAACAGCATTCATAAAGTGAACGGGCAATGTTTTCATTCAAAGCAAATAAAGGCCCTATTTTAAATCCATTAATACATTTTCTGATGACAGCGTAACCACTGATATCATTACTTTCTTTATATAAAAAGGATTTAGCATTAACCGAAAAAAGCCATTGCGATAAAAATGTAGTCCTCGGCACCCCAAAACAAATCTTGTCAAATTCTTGAACCGCTTCAAAATCGCTTTGAGTTATACCCTGAATGTTGGGATTTATTTCAAACGTAGTTCCATTACGTTCATATCGCTCATCGCAAAAAGCAATTTCAAACCCTCCTTTTTTGTAAAAGGGTTGCATAGCGACAACACCATCCATTCCTATAGCAGCATCTTTTTGTAAACGACTTAGTAATGTATCTCTTCTATGTAACCAAAGTTTTTCACCAATTCCCTTACCTCTGTAGTCAGGGTGCACTATAAAAAAACCCATAAACCCAAATAATCCTTCATAAGAAACTATTGATCCGCCACCGATGAGTTTATTATTATGAAAACAACCCATATAACCTTCGGGATCTGTATTCCAAAATAGCTTAGCATCATCTATTCCCGGATTCCATCCTTCTTTGGCAGCCCAACTCACTAATATTTGAAACTCCTCGAAAGACAATGGTCTGAAAGTATAATCTGCTGAATGTAAATCCATTATTTTTTAGTTTTGAATAAATAAAGCAAACTACTAACCATGGCTTCGGTTCCTTTAGGGATTGCATTTTTGTAATCGGGTGCAAAGCGTGGACTATGAAGAGATGGAATTCCTAAACTATCTTGCTCATAATTTTTTAATTGAGTTTTACTTAACACGCCTAACCATATTAAATAGCTAGAGATAGTATTCTGTTTGCTATATATTCCAAAATCTTCACCAATCATAGTAGGAGGAACAGTGACAATTGAAAAGGAATTCCCTAAATGCTCTTTTAACGATTTACCTAAAGAAACAGAATTAAACACGGATGGAATGGACATGTCTAAAAGATCATATTTTGGCAACATAGTTGCTTCCATACCTGCCGCTAATGCTAATTGATCCCCTATAGCTTTTATCCGACGCAACACTAAATCTCTGCTTTCTGCAGAATACGTTCGAATAGTAAGTTTTAGAACTACTTCATTAGGAATAACATTGCCGATAGTACC
>CALPUN020000204.1 GCA_943326765.2 Bifidobacterium breve
CCACTAAGTTTATGGCATTAACGGCTGATATTGTTCCTAATTGGTTAATCGCTTCGCCCGATCCAAATGTTGCAATCGGCTTGTTGTGCGAACCTTTCAAAGTAGAGATGGTCATTCGAGGCTATCTTTCCGGACATGCCGCACGGGAATATGCTGCTGGAAAAAGAATCCTATGCGGCGTAACTTTACCAGAAGGCTTGAAAGAAAACGATCGCCTTCCCAATCCCATTATTACACCAACAACCAAAGCCGATAATGGCGAACATGACCAAGATATTTCCCGAGAAGCAATCTTATTCAAAGGAATCGTTACTGAACAAGACTATAGCGTTCTAGAAAACTACACCCGAGCTTTATACCAAAGAGGAACTGAAATTGCCGCTTCAAGAGGATTACTTTTAGTAGATACCAAATACGAATTCGGTAAAACCAATGAGGGTAAGATTGTGTTAATTGACGAAATTCACACTCCTGATTCTTCTAGATATTTTTACAGCGATGGCTATCAAGACCGGCAAGATTGCGGCGAGGAACAAAAACAATTGTCAAAAGAATTTGTAAGACGCTGGTTGATTGAAAACGGATTTCAAGGCAAAGAAGGTCAGCAGATTCCATATATGTCAGACGAATACATTCAATCGGTTTCCGAACGGTACATCGAATTGTATGAAAAAATATTAGGAGAACCTTTTGTTAAAGAAACGCTTTCTGATATAGAATCGCGCATTGAAAAAAATGTAGTCGACCATTTAAAAACACTTTTGTAAGCATTACAAACAAATGGATGATCACCGCTATTCTTTATAAAGAATAGCGGTTTTTTTTTATGAAATCGATCAAGCTGACTTAAAGTAAAAAACAACTCTAAAAAAAGCAATGGAACTGTTCTTTCTTGTGCCAAGACCGATAGATTTGCTCCAATGCAGTGGCCACAGCCTTAGTTTTTTATCGGGAATAAAGCGGATTTAAGGAATAGCTCCAAAAGAATAAGAGCTACACTAATTATTTAAAATAGGAAAAAGTAGCTTCGTTTTCTAAATTGAGTACCGTTTCATAAATCAATTTGATGACATTTTCTACGTCCTCTTTATGTACCATTTCAACGGTAGTATGCATATAACGCAAAGGCAACGAAATTAACGCCGAGGCTACACCGCCATTACTATAAGCAAAAGCATCGGTATCAGTTCCCGTGACGCGGGAGGAAGCCAATCGTTGGAAAGGAATTTTGTGATCTTCTGCCGTTTTTAGAATAAGTTCTCTTAAATTATTTTGTACCGCTGGGGCATAAGTAATTACCGGACCTTTTCCAATTTTAGTCTCCCCTTCAATTTTCTTATCAATCATCGGTGTAGTCGAATCGTGACAAACATCGGTAACAATAGCCACATTAGGTTTAATTGTTTTGATGATCATTTCAGCACCTCGCAATCCCACTTCTTCTTGAACTGAATTGGTGATGTACAGTCCGAAAGGCAATTTTTTCTTGTTTTCATGCAATAGACGCGCCACTTCAGCAATCATAAACCCGCCCATTCGGTTATCAATCGCGCGGCATACAAATTTATTTTCGTTCAAAATCATGAACTCATCGGGATAGGTAATTACACAACCTACATGAACACCAAGGGCTTCAACCTCGACTTTGGTCGAACAACCGCAATCGATGAAAATGTTATGAATGGTAGCCACTTCTTCTTTACCACGATTTCGGGTATGAATCGCCGGCCACCCAAATACGCCTTTAACAATCCCTTTCTTAGTATGAATGTTAACGCGTTTGGAAGGCGCAATCTGATGATCAGAACCCCCATTTCGAATCACATAAATCAAACCGTCATCGGTAATATAATTCACATACCAGGAAATCTCATCGGCATGGCCTTCGATGACCACTTTGTAGGGTGCATCCGGATTAATGACTCCAACAGCAGAACCGTAAGTATCGGTGATAAAGGTGTCAACATAGGGCTTTACATAGTCCATCCAAAGTTTTTGGCCTTCGGCTTCAAATCCAGTTGGAGAGGCGTTGTTTAAGTAGTTTTCTAAAAAGGTAATGGAGGATTTTTTCAGTATTGATTTTGTGCTCATTTTGATTTTTTTGGCTAATTTATAAATTTGGTATTACAGTTGTTAGTTTAATCCCTAATTTTGACATATAAATTTTAAACCATGAAGCGCAGTCTGTTTTTACTTTTGACGTTATTATTGGCTTTTTCCATGCATTCCCAAATTATTGAAATAGATTCAACCAAAATGGGATACCAACTAAAAGATACTGACACCTTATCTGAACCGATTCAATTAGAGGAGATTACGGTCTATAAGGAGAATTTGGATCCCGAAAGCAAAAAACAATTTTTACTACTTAGAAATAGAGTCTACAAAGTATATCCTTATGCGAGAATAGGAGCCGAGCGCTTGCTTGTCTTAAATAAGAACCTGAATGCACTCAAAACCAACAAAGAAAAAAGGAAATACTTCAAAATCGTAGCAGATTATATGGAGAACGAATTTGAAGGCCAACTAAAAAAACTCTCGCGCAAACAAGGGCAAATATTAGTCAAATTAATCTACCGCCAAACCGGTTTTTCAACATACGATTTGATTAAGGATTACAAGAGTGGCTGGAAAGCATTCTGGTCGAATGCCACCGCTAAAATGTTCGACATTAGCCTCAAAAAAGAATATGCCCCATACGATATCAATGAAGACTATCTGATAGAAACCATATTGGTTCGCGCCTTTGATCACGGGCGATTGGTAAAGCAAGAAGCCGCCATTCCCATAGATTATGATAAATTATCCGATTTTTGGGAGGAGAAGGCTCAAAAGCAAAAATAACTTTAGCTGTTACTCTGTTTTTCTATTTGCTAATAGCGTTTACTAAGTAATCAACAATCAAAGTGAAGCTACAGCAAGAATTCCACTAAGCGTTTCACCAGTTTCTAAAGGGCTATTTGCAGCATAAAGGGTAGTTCATTTCCTCGAGAACTTCCCTACTCTCATGGTTATTAAAGCAAAAACGCATTTACAACGAACGAGAGTTCAAGGAGTTAAAAAATAAACACAAAAAAGGGTATTTTTTTTTGGAAGAAAGTATAAAAAGGTTTTACATTTGCACCCCGCCTAAGAGGGATTGTTCTTGTATTTAATGTGGAGTTAGAGTATCTAAAATAAATTTAAAAATTATTTTGAAAAGTCTTGCCAGATAAAAAAGAATGATTACTTTTGCACCCGCTTTGGTAACGAAGTAAGTATAAAAAGAAGAATACGTTCCTAGACATATTGAATTGACAGCCGTTCCGATAGTAATATCGGGACAAATAAAAAGAGAGTAAGATATAATCGAAAGATTTGAATTAAAGACTAGAGAATTCGTCGAGAATAAAGTTGAAGCAATTCGACACACAATATACGATGAAGAGTTTGATCCTGGCTCAGGATGAACGCTAGCGGCAGGCTTAACACATGCAAGTCGAGGGGTATAGGTCTTCGGACCTAGAGACCGGCGCACGGGTGCGTAACGCGTATGCAATCTACCTTTTACAGGGGAATAGCCCAGAGAAATTTGGATTAATGCCCCATAGTATTATAGAATGGCATCATTTTATAATTAAA
>CALPUN020000205.1 GCA_943326765.2 Bifidobacterium breve
CATTGCACTTCATCAAAACGAGCCAACATTATACGAAGCCAAGGAAATCCATCAAATTTTAGACGAGTTTCCTGTTGTCAACGAGATTCAAATTGCGCATTGGCAATGGATTGCTTCTTATTATATGTGCGCCATAGGGGATGTTTATCGAGGTGCTATGCCAAGCGCGTTGTTGCTAGAAAGTGAAACTTTAATTTCGCAGACGAATAATGTTTTTATTGATGCATCGGAATTATCCGATGAAGAGTTTTTGGTTTATCAAGCATTGCAGCAGCAATCATCGTTGAAAGTGAAAGATATCATGGCAATTCTTAATAAAAAGAATGTTTTTCCAATTCTCCAAAAACTAATGGATAAACAAATTTTAGTAGTGCAGGAAGAAGTTCAGGAAACCTATACTCCAAAATTAATTCGTTACGTTCGGTTAAATTCAAAATGGGAAGCACCGGACACCTTGAATATCTTGTTAGAATCATTAAAGAATGCCAGTAAACAAAGAGAATTAGTGCTGCATTATTTTCAAATACAAGCAAGTGATAAGAAGCCTCTAGCTGTAAAGAAATTACTTGAAGTGGCTACTAGTTCGGCATCCGTTTTAAAAGGATTAATTGAAAAGGATGTTTTTGAGGAATTCCATTTACAAGAAGATCGAGTATCATACAAAGGTGCTGTAAAGGAACAAAAGCCTAAATTAAGCTTGGTTCAAGAACAAGCTTTTCAAGAAATTGAAGTGAGCTTTGAAACCAAGGAAGTGACTTTATTGCACGGGGTAACTTCAAGTGGTAAAACAGAAATTTACATTCAACTTATTGAAAAACAAATCAGTAAAGGAAAGCAAGTTTTGTATTTATTGCCTGAAATTGCACTAACCACACAGTTGGTAAGTCGATTGCAAACTTATTTCGGGAATAAAGTGGCGGTCTACCATTCTAAATACAGTAACAATGAAAGAGTTGAAGTTTGGAAGCAAGTTTTAACATCTTCAGAAAAAGCACAAATCGTAATTGGAGCTAGATCGTCGTTGTTTTTGCCTTTTTCAAAATTGGGATTAATCATTGTAGACGAAGAGCACGAACAAACGTTCAAACAACAAGAACCGGCTCCTCGCTATCATGCTAGGGATGCTGCCATTGTTTTGGCAAGCAGTCATCAGGCAAAAGTGCTTTTGGGTTCCGCCACGCCTTGTTTAGAGACTTATTTTAATACACAATCCAATAAGTATGGTTTGGTAACTATCAAGGAGCGTTATGGAAAAGTAGTGATGCCTACTATTGAATTAGTTGATTTGAAAGACAAGTATTTTCGAAAAAAAATGTCAGGTCATTTCAGTGATCAGTTGTTAGAAGAAATCGCTAGTGCTTTATCACAAGAAGAACAAGTGATTTTATTTCAAAATAGGAGAGGGTATTCTCCAGTAGTTGAATGTATGACTTGTGGTCATGTTCCGCAATGTGCTCAATGCGATGTCAGCTTAACGTATCACAAACAAAAAAATCAATTACGCTGCCATTACTGTGGGTATTCTATGGCTAATCCAACCCATTGTCACAGTTGTTCTAGTGTTCATTTAACTACAAAAGGATTTGGAACAGAGCAAATCCAACAGGAATTAATAGCGCTTTTCCCGTCTGCTAAAATTGGAAGAATGGACCAAGATACGACTCGCGGAAAATTTGGTTTTGAAAAAATCATTGACAGCTTTAAAAATCGAGAAATAGATATTTTAGTAGGAACGCAAATGCTGGCCAAAGGATTGGATTTTGATAATGTAACATTAGTTGGGATCATGAATGCAGACAACATGCTTTATTATCCTGATTTCAGGGCGTTTGAAAGAAGTTTCCAGATGATGACTCAAGTTGCTGGTAGATCGGGGCGTTCTGAGAAAATAGGGAAAGTAATTATTCAGACCTACAACCCTAATCACAATACTATTCAACAAGTAACTCGCAATGATTTTATGGGAATGTATAAAGAGCAGCTTTATGAGCGGCAAATGTATCATTATCCACCCTATTTTAGATTGATAAAATTCACCTTAAAACATCGCGATTTTGAGAAATTGAAAGAGGGTTCTGCATGGTTGTATCAAGTAATGCATCAAAATTTAAAAATCCCAGTGCTTGGACCCGAGGAGCCAGCAATAAGCAGAATTAGAAATGAATACATTCGAACTATTTTAGTAAAAATTCCTCAAAATCAATCCTTACAGGGTACAAAAAAAACTATCCAGAAAATTCTGGATAGTTTTGATACTGTTTCGCAATTTAGAGCAATTTCAATTGCTGTAAACGTCGATTTCTATTAAGCTATTGCTAAAGCACGAACAAGATCTTCTTTCTTGTTTCTGCTAAGGGGTATTTTTGTAATTCCGATTTCCGCAAATTTACTATTAAACCGTTCTACTTTATCAATATTAATAATATAGGACTTATGGACTCTTATGAATTTGTCTTTAGATAAATCCTTTTCAAAAGATTTCATAGTAGAGAGTACTAGGTTGCTATCTTCTTCGGTAACGACTTTAACGTAATCCCCAAAAGCTTCAATCCATTTAATTTTTGAGGTGAACACTTTTAATTTTTTAAGATTACTCTTAATAAAAATATGTTCTCCATCCTCTTCTTGGTTTTCTTTTTTCAGCATATGGAAATCCATAGCACGTTTAACAGAAGCGTTAAAACGATCCAAAGCAATCGGTTTTTGTAGGTAATCCGTTGCATCATAATCGAACGCTTTCATTGCGTACTCTGCTTTAGACGTGATAAAGATGATTTGTGGTTTCGCCTTTAATCCGTCTAGAAAATCAAAACCGCTAATGACTGGCATTTCTATATCTAGAAATATCAAGTCTACGGTGTGAACCGACATGCAATTTTTTGCTTCAATTGCATTAGAAAAATCACCTATTAAATGTAAATTGGGGTGATTATTTACTAACTTTGCGATGATCATCCTCTGAATGGAACTATCATCAACAACAACACAATTTAGTTTCATAATTTTATTTATTATAGATTTGGTCTGACGAAAATAATATCTTTTCTCCATCCAACCTAATTTTTAACGGTTTTTTTTGCGTTTTAACGATAAAAAATGCATTTTACTTGTTTATTAAAAATAAATAACTAAGTTTGCAAAAATTAACAATTTAATTACAATTTTTATGAATCATTATGAAACTGTTTTCATTTTAAATCCCGTTTTATCTGATGTTCAGGTAAAGGAAACAGTGAGCAAATTCGAAGAATTTCTTACGTCCAGAGGAGCAGAAATGATATCAAAAGAGGATTGGGGCTTGAAAAAGATGGCCTACGAAATCCAAAACAAGAAAAGTGGTTTTTACCATTTATTCGAATTTAAAGTAGCAGGTGAAGTGCTTATCGCATTTGAAACTGAATTTAGACGTGACGAAAGAGTGATGCGTTTCTTAACTGTAAGTTTAGACAAACACGCCATCTCTTGGGCAGAAAGAAGAAGAACTAAATTAAAAGCAGCAAAAGCGTAATCATTATGGCAACTCTACAACAATCCGCTTCAGGAAAAAAAGATGGAGATATCAGATATCTTACACCTTTAAACATTGAAA
>CALPUN020000206.1 GCA_943326765.2 Bifidobacterium breve
ATTCCATTACCGAAGTAGCAATCACGCAAACCATCCGCAGTATTTCCTCCAAAAAAGATCAAATCACCTTGATGATTGCTCACCGTTTGAGCACTATCAAGCACGCTGAGATGATTTTCGTTCTTGAACAAGGACAAATCATTGAGCAACGCCAATACCAAAAATTACTGGAAGAAAAAGGTTTGTATTACGCCATGTGGCTTCAACAAATAGGGGAACGAAAATAGAACGATTTGTTGATTGGATTGCAAATCTTTTAGGATAATAGCAGAGTTACTGAATATCTTCATGTTTCTTCAGTCGCAATACTAGCTGCGAATAGTTACTTTGACTATTCCTATTCTTTTGGCACACTTAAAACTGCCGCTGCCGCTGTTCAAGCGCTTGTGCTTTTGGAACCACTTTAAGATTCAATAACTACTAAAAAGCTATAGTACAGGTATTCGGGTTTCACAAAAATGAAATCAAAATAATGTTAAATTTAGGTGGTGTGATGTGCATCAAGAAATTCGCTTTTTTCTTTACTTAAATTTATTAGAGTAAACAGTAAAAAGTAACGTTATGGCATTAATTAAAATTATAGAGTTGTTGGCTGAGTCCGACAAGAGTTGGGAAGATGCTGCCGAAAAAGCAGTAGCCAATGCAACTAGAACCCTACGAAACATTCGTTCCGTATGGGTCAGAAATTTAAGCGCTCAGGTGCATGAAGGCAAAATCATAACATGGCAGTTGAATTGTAAAATAAGTTTTGAAAAAGATGAAAACACTTGAAATTGAAATCCCAGTTAAAGGCGTAATTCTGACAGGAAATTTAAGTATTCCTGAGAATGTAAAAGCCGTAGTTTTGTTTTCACATGGAAGTGGCAGCAGCCGTTTTAGTGCTGGAAATATTAAGGTTGCTAAGGTATTGTACGAACATAGAATAGCAACGCTACTAACCGATTTGTTATCTCCAGAGGAAGATAAAATATATGAGAATCGTTTTGATATTGAATTGCTTACAGAACGTTTGGTTTTGGTAACTAATTTCATAGACCAGATGCCCGAGTTAAATAATCTCCCGATGGCTTATTTTGGTGCTAGCACAGGTGCTGCATCGGCCTTAAAAGCCGCTTCAATTTTGCCAGAAAAAATTCATGCCATAGTCTCACAAGGTGGACGCCCTGATTTGGTGTATGCCGATCTTAAATTTGTAAAGGCTCCTACTTTATTTATCGTGGGGAGTTTAGATGGAGTAGTTATGGAACTAAATCGACAAGCCTTAAAATTTCTTAAATACGAAAAAGAACTTGAGATTATTAATGGAGCAACCCATTTGTTTGAAGAACCTGGCAAACTACAAAAAGTAGCAGAAATCGCTACGATGTGGTTTGAAAAACAGTTGATAAATCCTAAAATTCAAAACCATGTTTTACAACAATAGACAAGAAGCAGCTCAAAAATGTATTCCGCTTTTGAAAATATATCAAGGCGAATATTGCGAAGTCTTAGTTTTACAGATAGGAAGAGTTTCTATTGGATTTACTATTGCCAACTTTTTCAGTTTTCTACTAGATATATTACTTACAAAACAAAAAATGCACATGCTCCCAATCCATATTTAGCGATTGGTGCGGTGAGTTTGGAAGATGAAATAATCGACTCCTATTTTTTCCATTTCTAAAGACTATATCAACTTGGAGTTTAATTTAAATCATACTAATTAATTTAAAATTTATAATCATGGAAAATCAAAAAATAATTGATAACTTGTATTTCTGCGCAGCACAATGCAACCATTGTTACGATGCTTGTAATTTAGAACACGATAGCAAGATGGTATTGTGTATGACAAACGACCAAGATTGTTCGGAAATCTGCCGTTTAACAGCACAATTGATGGAGAGAAATTCGCCCAACGCGGATATTTTTATGAAATTGTGTGAACAAATGTGCGAAAGATGTGCAAATGAATGCGCCAAATATGATACTATGGCCCATTGCAACGAATGTGCCGAAGCCTGTAAAAAATGTGCCGATATGTGTCACGAAAACACGATGGCCTATTAAAAAAAAGCTAACCTTCCATTGCTTTTTTTTGCAGTGGAGGTTAGGTTTTTAGATATTAATAAAAATAAAAAAAATACCTTGGACAAGATTAGATTTTTGAGCAGCAATGAAAAATTTGGCTACCAGATTTAGAGACAAAGCCGTTCATATTGCTAATGCTTTACTCGAAAAACAAAATAAATACTAGAATTATAATTGACCACGACTATTAGGAAAGCAAAAAAAATTGGCAAAAAAAAAGGTATTGCAAGTAAATTGAACGATAGCGTTAAAAAGTTTTGAAAAAAAACAATAGTTTAGCCACAGCAGGTTTGAAGATAATCCGGATACTATTAACGGCTAGCGGATTGTTGCAGCTTTTTAAATCTATTCTTTTCAGTACTGCGAAGGAATTTACGAAAAAAAATCGCAGTCAGTCATTACGATTATCCTTTGTACAGCAAGCCCTACCTATATATTCCATTTTTCAAATTCCTTTTCAATTATTATGAAGTTTGTTGCGGAAAACGAACAACAAAAGTACTTCCTTCATTAGGTTGGCTTTGAAAATAAATTTCCCCCTCTAATAATTCAACATATTTTTTCACAATGCTCAAACCGAGACCAGTTCCCTTGATTTTTCGGGCATTACTTGCTCTGAAAAATTCTGTAAATAATTTACCTTGCTCTTCGATTGGAATTCCAATACCTTGGTCTTTTATAGTAATGGTAACAACGTTGGAAGTAATAGAAGAATAAATTTCAATTGGAAGTTGGTCCTCAGAATATTTACTAGCGTTTGAAATTAGATTTAGAAGTATGTTTTTAAGTATTTCTTCCGATTGCACGATAGATTCTTCCCCATGATGCGTATACTCAATAAATTGATTTTTTGGGAGTAGCAAACTATCCATTTCTTGGATTATTTCTGCAATAAATCCAGGTAAATTAAAACTAACAACTTCACGGCTTATGGCACCTTTTCTTAGTTGCTCTAGCGACAGGAAATCATTCAAAAGACTAACCATGTGTTTTACTGTTGAAGCAATCCGTTCGACATGCTTTACTCTTGTTTCTTGCTGGTTTTGCTTTGGATACTGATTAATTAAAGAGGCACTCGATAAGATGGTTGACAATGGAGTACGAAATTCATGAGAAACCATACTCACAAAATTTGATTTTAAATCATTGGACTCTTTTTCCCGAAGTAGCGATTGAGTAAGCTCTAAAGTACGTTCGACTACTTTATTCTCAAGTTCTTCTTGAAATTTGACTTCATGGGTAATATCGAGGATAGAAATTAGGGCCAATGTTCTATTTTTGTTGAGTTTAATAGCAAATTTTCCCCAAAATAAAGAACCGTCTAGCCGTCGCATTTCTACAATTCTTAGTACTTCCCCTTTTTCCATTAAAACTCCGAAATTTTCATCATGATCTTTGGGATTTACATAATGCCGGACAGCGTTAAAATGCTGCAGGAAATTTTCTCTCGATTGGTAACCGAAAAG
>CALPUN020000207.1 GCA_943326765.2 Bifidobacterium breve
GTTTTATCTCAAGAAATAACAAAAATTAACGCCAAATATGCTCCGACATTTTTAATAAAAGAACAACAATTAAGAGTAGTTAATGAATCTTTATCTCATGCTGAGGATATTCAAACAAAAGTTGCATTATTAATTCAAAAAGACCAACTTCGAGAGGAACTCACAAAACTTCGAATAGAAAATGCCAACGATATTTCTAAAGTTCGCTATTTGAAAGGATTACAAATCATCAAAATTCTCTATGAAAAAGTACTGAGTTTAGACCATCATTTCGCTTCCGTTAGAACGTTTAATGAAATAAGCAAGATTGCTAACCCTAATCAATATCCAGAATATTCCAAACTCAAAGAAGTTCTTGCTATAAAAAGAGATAAAAAAACAGCATTCGACTTGACGGCTTTGTTAGGAACCAACACGATAGCTTCAGTGGTTCAAACATTTACCAATATGGTTAGTTCTTCATTAAGTAAAGAAGAAAAAGAAAGCGAACTCGCTAAAGTCGATTGCATTTTAGATTTTACTTTGCGCATGCAAAATGACTTAAATACCATTTATTTTGAAACTGCTTTTTTGCAGACGAGTAATGATAAAATCAAACACGACATTGAGCTGTTGTTTAAAGATTACACCAAACCCATTGGCTATTCGGCTTCTTTGGAAAATTGTAGGACCAATGACGATTGGGAAACATTGACTCAAAAAATGGAAGAGTATCTAGCCAAAATGAAAGAAACTACTGGGTCTTCTCAATTCAAAATGCAAGTCAATATGGATTTCCCAATAGACCGCCTCTTGCAATTTATTGCCCAGTACAATAGTTTCATTGATCAAGGAGGAAAGTTCTACGAGAAGTTCAGCATCATTTTGAATAGTTATGAAAACCAAAAACAGTGCGAGTCGAAGTTGCCTTTAGAGTACAAAAAACTCAAAGCCGACATCAATATTGCTATCGACAAATTCAACGTAGCCTACAAACCAGTTGAAATTAACGGGACTAAAATGAAAGAGATTCTATATGGGTTAAACGAGTTTGATTAACCAATGATTAAAAATGAAAACAATTTCACTTCTTATATTGACTTTGCTGCCATTGCAAAGAATCTTCGCCTTGCACATTGCGCAAGTTAGTGTTGCAGCACTATCCGAAACAGCACTTAACATTAGCATGAACACCGAAGCGGAAGAGTTATACTATTTCCAATCGTGGCAGTATGGCATTTCCGGAAACACCATAGTTTTGGAGGCGCTTTTTATTCCAGGTTTTGGATCTACGATGGCTTATTTGAATACTAATTGTCAAATTCTAATGAATACAACAAGCCCAGTTGTGCATTATCTTATTGTCAAGGTTTATTATACGAATTATGAACCAGAAAATCTTCAGGAAACAGTGAAAGGTTATTTCGCGACTCCAATAACCACTAGTGTTTTGCTGGATAAGAAAAGTTTTCCAACGCCAAACGCTCCCGACTTTTATTTTGTTAATCCTTGTAATAACGGAACCATCGCCGTCAATCCAGAAATAGAAACAGTTTGGATTTTTGATATTACGGGAAAATGCGTTCAAAAACACCCTAGAATTCAGGGCAACATCCAATTATCCAATTATCAAGACGGAATTTATATGTTGGGGTATTTTAGGAGAAATCAATTCAAAATAAAGCGAATAATATTAAAGAATCAATAGCTTTCTATTGCATATCGTACTTCATTTTTCTCAAAATACGAAGCGATTCTTTAAATGCCAAATACACTTGAGCGTTCGGTTTTAAAAGCAGTTTCGCATCAATCAGTTTTTGTTTCGCCTCTTCAAAACCGTTGAGGTAACAAATCATAAAAGTAGAAGGCAAGTTGGCCAAATCTTTATGTTCTCGTTCGTTTAACGACAATCCTTTTTGAAGTCTGCTCAACAATGCAATATTAGAATTGTAAATATGAAACAGCATTTTTTTATTGAATTCAGGCGGCTCAAACAACATTTCGCGGTCTATTTTATAATACCCGTTTTCATAAAAATAAATCGTTTGTTTTTCCAACGGATAATAACTCGTTTTGTCATTCAACCCTAAAGGAACATATTCAGTAATCGTAAAAGAATCGTCGTCATAGGTAATCGTAACCTCGTCTTGAGCCGAATAAAACAGTTTAATTTGCTCGTTAATCAACTCAATGTCAACTCGAGAAAAATAGGTTTTTTCTCGCACCTTTTTTGGATTACCAGCCCAACAAATCACAAACAATTCTTTGAAAACTTTGTATTTCGACGCCATGTCTTTGTGCCTAAAATTCATAAAATCAATCACCCCATCCAAAGTATAGGCGATGCTGTTTCTGGAATTGTTTTCGATACCAATGACGGTTTCTGTATTTTGATAATTCTTTTCAAATTCGTTTTCAACAGGAACCGTGTTGCTGCCAATGCGAATAAAAACCGTATTTGCTAAAATGGTATGAATCCCTTTTTTGAAATACGATGTTTTGCTTTTAGGTTTAATAGTGACCAAACCTACCACTTTGTCTTTGGGCAAATTCGGAAACGGTACATTTTCGTATTGAATTTTAGGTGGATTTTCAAGGAAAGCATTCACTAGATTTTGAATCCGACTGTCGTCAAAAAAATCATCGCCAACAATATCATTATCATGATCTTCCACACCTACTACAATATAGGAATTGTTCGTCGGATTGGAATTTGAAAGAGCACAAATGTGCTTTAAGAATTTGGCTTTCCCTTCCCGCGAATGCAAATTTAACTGACGCTTCTTATCATAAAAACTACACTCATCATTATGAGCCAAAAGGTTTTTGATTAAAAGGCGTTTGTTAATCATGGTTTTAGGATACTCTGTTCAAAATAGTAGCCGAAGCTTGAGCGGTTGGCATGACCATCAAATCGGCAATGTTCACGTGATACGGTCTAGAAACTACAAAGTGGATAATGTCGGCGATGTCTTCCGGCTTCAAGGGATCAAATCCTTTATATACTGAAGCCGCTCTTTCGCTGTCGCCTTTAAAACGAACATTTGAAAATTCGGTTTCCACCAAACCAGGATTGATGGCCCCCACTCGAATACCATACGGATTCAGATCCATTCGCATTCCTTGATTGATAGCATCTACGGCATATTTAGAAGCGCAATAGACATTCCCTTTGGGATAGACTTCTTTTCCAGCTACCGAACCAATATTAATAATGTGCCCCGATTTTTTAGCAATCATTTTTGGAATAATCGCTTTCGAAACATACAAAAGTCCTTTGACATTAATATCGATCATGGCATCCCAATCTTCATCGTCGCCGTCTTGAATAAAATCAAAGCCGTGAGCATTTCCAGCACTGTTGATCAAAACGTCAATATCGGAAAAGGATTCGGGTAAAGAATTAACAGCTAAAGTTACGGCTTTTTTGTCGCGAACATCAAAAAGTAACGTATGCACTTCGGTAATTTGAGAAAGCTCTTCTTCGAGTGCTTGCATTAGTTCTGCTCTTCTGCCACACAACACGACTTTGTAA
>CALPUN020000208.1 GCA_943326765.2 Bifidobacterium breve
CAGTGTACTTCCATTCTTATTTATTTTCTCTTCGATTTTCGGCTCATGAATGTGTCCGCAAACTACATAATCGTATTTATTTTCTATAGCCAAGTCAGTAGCGGTAGTCTCAAAATCGGAAATATGCTTTACGGCTTTCTTTACACTAGCTTTTATTTTTTTGGAAAAGGAATAGGGTTCTTTCCCCATTTTGTGTAAGCACCAATTCACAAAACGATTGATTAAAATCAGATAATCGTAGCCAAATCCACCTAATTTAGCAATCCATTTCGAATGTTGAACGGAAACATCAAACACGTCGCCGTGAAAAATCCAAGCCTTTTTATCATCTAGATTTAAAACCAATTTATCCAAGATCGAGAAATTGCCCATAGTGGTATCGCTAAATTTCCGAAGCATTTCATCATGATTGCCGGTGATATAATACACTTTGGTTCCTTTAGCAGCCAAATCCAGAATTTTCTTAATCACTTTTAAATGCACCTTGGGGAAATAGGATTTTCGAAATTGCCAAATATCAATTATATCGCCATTAAGTACCAAAATTTTCGGTTTGATGGAAGATAAATATTTCAACAATTCTAAAGCATGACACCCAAAAGTTCCTAAATGAGCATCGGAGATAACAACTAATTCTACTTTACGTTTTTTCAAAATATGTAATTTGAAGTTTTACAAAATAACCGGACTTAAGTGAATTGAATTCAAAGCCAGCGTTAAGAAACCTGCACAATAATAGTACTAGAATTAAATAATTGTAAACCATACTGCTTGTTTTTAAAGTCAATTTCATTCGGATGTTTTTAATCTTTCAACTAAAATGCTACATTTGTTTCAAACAAGATATCATGGCAGGAAATAGTTACGGAACGCTTTTCAGAATTACTACTTTCGGAGAATCGCACGGCGAAGCATTGGGTGGAATCCTTGACGGTTGCCCCGCTGGAATTGAACTCGATTTAGAAGCCATTCAATATGAAATGTCCAGAAGAAAACCAGGGCAATCGGCTATCGTAACCCAACGCAAGGAAGACGACACGGTGCAATTCTTATCTGGAATTTTTGAAGGAAAAACCACTGGAACTCCTATTGGTTTCGTGATACCCAATAGCAATCAAAAATCGGATGACTATACTCATATCAAAGATTCTTACCGCCCGAGTCACGCCGATTATGTGTATGAAAAAAAATACGGCATTCGTGATTACCGAGGTGGTGGTCGAAGTTCTGCAAGAGAAACCGCCAGCAGAGTGGTTGCAGGCGCAGTCGCCAAACAAGTCTTAAAAGACATTAAAATCAATGCTTTTGTGTCTTCAGTTGGTACTATTTTTATCGACAAACCTTATCAAGATTTAGATTTTTCAAAAACAGAAAACAATCCCGTGCGCTGCCCCGACGAAGTTTCTGCAGCCAAAATGGAGGAATACATTCGAGAAATTCGCAAACAAGGTGATACCGTTGGAGGCACGGTAACTTGTGTGATTCAAAACGTTCCAATTGGTTTGGGCGAACCGGTCTTCGATAAATTGCACGCCGAGTTAGGAAAAGCCATGCTGTCTATCAATGCCGTGAAAGGTTTTGAATATGGTAGCGGTTTTTGCGGTTCCCAAATGAAAGGCAGCGAGCACAACGATTTGTATTTGCCCGATGGTTCAACGAAAACCAATTTGTCAGGAGGTATTCAAGGCGGTATTTCTAACGGAATGGACATCTATTTCAGAGTCGCTTTCAAACCGGTGGCTACCATCATGCAAACTCAAGAAACTATCGACAATCAAGGCAATATCGTTGTAATGCAAGGCAAAGGCCGTCACGATCCGTGCGTGGTTCCGAGAGCAGTTCCTATCGTGGAAGCCATGGCAGCTATTGTTCTTGCCGATTTTTATTTACTAAACAAAATGTATAAGTTAAATGTTTAGGAGCTATTCCTGCTGTCCGTTCTATTCCCGATTAACAAAAACTACAGCTAGCGCTGTGTTTTTCTAAACCGGGAGATGCCACTGCCATCAGGGCTAGGGAATCGAATTCCAGTAGCACTTTCGAAGTTAATAATAAACCAACTATCAAATACCACTTCGCGAACCTAGCGCAATCCCTTGCGCTCTTTGCGGTAAAAAAACAAAAACATGACCACCACTGAAATCAAAAAACCAGGATTACTTTCCAATTTAACGACACAAATTCTAATAGCTATGGTCGTAGGCGCTGTTCTCGGAATCATCATCCACAACAGCAGCACCGAAGAATCTGCTAAAGTCTTTAGCGATTACATCAAACTTCTGGCAACCATTTTCATACGATTGGTGCAAATGATTATTGCGCCTTTAGTCTTTACAACACTAGTGGTTGGAATTGCCAAATTGGGCGATATCAAAGCCGTGGGAAGAATAGGAGGAAAGGCATTGGGTTGGTTCTTCTCGGCTTCTTTTATCTCGTTGCTAATCGGGATGTTTTGGGTGAATCTGTTAGCACCCGGAAAAGGATTGAACCTCTCTAATGTAGATGTTACCACCGCTTCTGAAGTCACCGAAAAAACGCAAAACTTTTCTGCTCAAAATTTCATCGAACACATTATTCCCAAAAGCATTGTCGAAGCCATGGCAACCAATGAGATTTTACAAATCGTAATTTTCTCCATCTTTTTTGGTCTAGCCGCGGCATCCATTGGAGCGCATGCCAAACCGGTGATTAATGCGTTAGACAAAACATCCCACATCGTTTTAAAAATGGTGAATTACGTGATGAAATTCGCACCAATTGGTGTTTTTGGAGCTATAGCTGGCGTCTTTGCAATTCGAGATTTCAATGAATTGCTATTCACTTACGCCAAATATTTTGGTTCTTTTTTGGTTGGAATCACTTCTCTTTGGGCAGTCTTACTGCTGATTGGGTATTTGTTTCTAGGAAAAGCCATGGGACATTTATTGCAGCGCATCGTGAGTCCGTTGATTATTGCTTTCGGAACCACCAGTAGCGAAGCCGTTTTCCCAAAACTAACTGAAGAATTAGAACGATTCGGAATCAAAGATAAAATCGTATCCTTTATGTTGCCTCTGGGCTATTCGTTCAATTTAGATGGAAGCATGATGTATATGACCTTTGCTAGTATTTTCATAGCACAAGCCTACGGCATCGATTTGAGTATGGGAACTCAATTCACCATGCTGATTGTATTAATGCTAACTAGTAAAGGAATTGCAGGTGTTCCAAGAGCCAGTTTGGTAGTGGTTGCTGCCACTTGCGGCATGTTTAAAATTCCCATCGAAGGCATTGCTTTGATTTTACCCATCGATCATTTTTGTGATATGTTTCGAAGTGCTACCAACGTTCTAGGAAATGCGTTAGCCACTTCTGTTGTTGGTAAATGGGAGAAAGAAGATTAATTTTTGCATTAATTGATACTTTTAACACTAATTAAAAGAAAATACTCAACAAGTTCTATTTATATTTGCTATTCAAAAATAAATCAATTAATAAAACTCCTTTATGAAAAAACTATTACTATCCTTATC
>CALPUN020000209.1 GCA_943326765.2 Bifidobacterium breve
CACCAATGCCCGGTACATATTGTTCATGTCGCATCTGCTGAGGCGTTGACCAAAATTGAAGCGGCCAAAAAAGAAGGATTGCCGATTACGGCAGAAACGTGTACGCAATATATTTACTTCAATTCGGAAGGAATTCCGGATGGTAAAACTATCTATAAATGTGCGCCACCTATTCGGGAACGTGCCAATAATGAGCAACTGAAGCAAGCGTTTGTAACGGGTGTTTTGGATTTTATTACTACCGATCATTCGCCAGCGCCTCCAACGATTAAAGAATTAGAATCGGGGAACCTTCGCAAAGCGTGGGGCGGTATCGCCGGGATTCAATTTCTGTTGACCGCTTCTTGGACGGCTTTGAAAGACACCATGACTTTGGAACAATTTATTCCGTTGCTGACCTCGAAACCAGCTCGTTTTATCAAAGCGAATAAAAAAGGAAGAATAGCAATTGGCATGGACGCCGATTTTGTCATTTGGAATCCAGAGGCAAAAAATACCATTGTCGAAACGGATCTCTTTTTCAGATATAAAATAAGTCCTTATATTTCACAAACGTTAACTGGCGAAGTGCTGGAAACGATTGTGAATGGGGAAACCGTGTATCAACATAAATCAATACAAAACAAAAATAAAGGACAATGGCTTTTGCAAAAGTAACCGAAATTATAAAAGAATCTCCAGCATTTACAGCATTAACCGACTTGGCTTCCGAACGATTGGGCGGAAAAGTACTCTATGCCACGGATGACTTTTTTGCTGAAAAAGAAAACTTAATTGCACCCACTCGCGGTATATTCATAGCCGATAAATATACGGATCGCGGCAAATGGATGGACGGTTGGGAAAGCCGACGAAAAAGAACAGCAGGTCACGATTGGGCGGTGATTCAATTGGCTACCTCTGGTAAAATTACCGGTTTTGATATTGATACGAATTTCTTTTTAGGAAACCATCCGCCGCATGCGGCTATTGAAGCGGTGAACTTGGAACATCCGGAAAGCATCACCGATTGGGAAACCGTTGCCTGGAAAGAAATTTTACCAAAATCGCCTTTGGATGCTGGTTCTCAAAACTTCTATAAAATTGATAATGCGGAAATCTATACCCACCTTCGGTTGCACATTTATCCCGATGGAGGCGTAGCGCGTTTGCGAGTCTATGGCGAAGTTTTCAAAAACTGGGATGCCGTTTCTACCGAACACGTATTTGATTCGGTAGCTGCCATCAATGGTGGAAAAGCGATTGATTGCAACGATATGTTTTTTAGCGACATGAGCAATTTAATCATGCCGAATCGAGGAGCGAATATGGGCGACGGTTGGGAAACCAAAAGAAACCGGACACCAAACAACCGCGATTGGGTGGTTGTAAAATTAGCGCATCCAGGCGTTGCCGAGCGAATTGTTGTAGACACGTGTCATTTCAAAGGAAATTACCCCGACAGTTGTTCGATTGAAGCTTGCGTCATAGCCAACGATCATGAGCTTGCTAGTGCCAATTGGCAAATGTTATTGCCTCAACAAAAATTATGTGCGGATCACGAACACGAGTATGCTCAAGAAGTGAACGCTTTGGGAACAATCTCGCACATTCGATTGAATATTTTCCCCGATGGAGGCGTAAGCCGATTACGAATTTTTGGTAAAATCAGCAAATAGTGAACATAAACGTCTTTATCTTATTGGTGTTGTATGTAGTTTATTTTGGTGTATTAATTACACTGGGGTATTTGTCATACAAAATGCCGAATTTTTTGAAAAGCAAATCAAAAGAACCTTCTTCCGAAACAGAGGAAATCAAAACGACCAGTTTAAATTATATGTATACCGGAATGTTGATGGCGATTATCGGCATTTTAGTGAATACTTATTTGCTAGTGCAAGGCTCTGTTTTGGAAAGTCATTTTATGGAATGGCTCAACATCGTCATTCGTTTACTACACATTACCTTTGGAATTGCCTGGATTGGTGCTTCTTTCTATTTTGTATTTCTTGAAAATGCTTTGAATAGAACCGAAGATGTTCGCGACGAATTGGCTGGAAATCTATGGGCAGTTCACGGTGGTGGCTTTTATTATTTGGAAAAATACAAAGTCGCTCCGAAGACGATTCCGAAACATTTGCATTGGTTTAAATACGAAGCTTACTTTACGTGGCTTTCGGGTTTTTGCTTGCTGTTTGTAGTATATTATTTCAATGCATCGGCTTTGGTGATTGATAAAAATGTGTTAGACATTTCGGCGGCGCAAGCCATTTCAATTGGTGTAGGTTCGTTTGTAGTTGCTTGGATTTTGTATGACATACTATGCAAATCTCGATTGATTAAAAACCAATTGGCATTTTCTATTATTGGGTTTGCCATTCTGATCTTTTTCGCTTGGTTTTACTGTCAAGTGTTTAGCGCAAGAGCGGCTTACATTCATTTTGGCGCCATGATTGGAAGTTTGATGGTGGCCAATGTTTTCTTTGTCATTATTCCGGCGCAAAAAGCGATGGTACATTCCGCTAAAATGGGATTGCCACTTGATCCAACTTTGGGTAAAAAAGCTTTAATGCGTTCGTTGCACAACAACTATTTTACGTTGCCGGTTTTGTTTGTGATGGTTAGCAACCACTTTCCATCCACTTTTGGATATGAATATCCGTGGATTATTTTGGCAGTGATCTCACTAGGAGCAGCAGGAGTAAAGCATTATCTAAACTTAAAAGAGAAAAAACAACTCAACGTTTGGATTTTACCGACGTCTATCGTGATTCTGCTCGCGGCTTCTTTTATTTCGGCGCCTAGCACCAATCCGTATGAATGTAAAAAAGAAGTCAGCATCGCCGAAGTACAAGCGATTGTTCAAAAGCGCTGTGTGCAATGTCATTCGGCTTCCCCGACGGATGATGTGTATAAAATGGCTCCAAACGGCGTCATGTATGATACCCCAGAAGATATTGTCAAGAAAAAAGATTTGATTATGCAACGGGTGGTGATTACCAAAACGATGCCTCAAAATAATAAGACCAACATTACCGAAGAAGAGCGCAGTATGATTCGGTGTTGGATTGAACAAGGCGCATCCATTAAATAAAATCATATGACATTAGCCGCTTTTAATACTTTAGACAAAACCACAGCCGCACAGCATTTGTTGGCTTGTTGTGGATCGACGCATTGGGTTGCTGCGATGATGGGGCATTTTCCTTTTGCTTCCGAACAACTTTTGGTTGACAAAGCCACGAGGATTTGGTATGAACAAAATTCGGAGTCCGATTGGCGAGAATCCTTTACGCACCACCCTAAAATTGGCGATGTAAAAAGCTTAACTGAAAAGTTTGCTGGAAAAGAACAAGCGGGAGTTGCGGTGGCCACCTCGGAAACTATCGCTGCTTTGGCGCAAGCGAATGCCGATTATGAGAATAAATTCGGATTCATCTTTATTGTTTGCGCGACCGGTAAATCGGCTACGGAAATGTTACAAATTCTGTTGCATCG
>CALPUN020000210.1 GCA_943326765.2 Bifidobacterium breve
TGTTCTTTACTTAAAGAATATCCAGTAGCTTCTTCAATAAGTTCAGTAATGTTTAGGGTCTTAGTGTTCGTAAGTATTTTTTTTGCGGTCTCTAATAATGCGATTTCATTTTCTAAGGGGCTGTCCCCAAGATCTTTTAATAGAAGGATCTCACAAGTGTTTATTAACGACGATACGACTACAGTTTCAATTTGACGAACCTGATTGTTCGAGTTTGTCATTTGAGCCAACAAAGGGCTATGATATGCTTCAAGAATTTCTATAGGAAGGGCTGTTCTTTGGTGCAGATTTTCTAGAATAGTGTACAGCCATAAAGATGAATTTCCGGAATAACCAAAATTTTTATGAATGCTGGTCAAGCTCAAAACACAGTCATTAGGCTCTACAACTAGACATTCGAATGTGAAAGCACCAATTTTTACAAACCCGGTTTTGGTACCCGTAGTTATATTTAGAATTTTTACAAACATTTTCTATTTTTTAATTAGTTGCAGCCATTCTAATAATTGATATTTCTCTTTTTGGTCTTTGGGCGGTATTTTTTCATAATCCCCATTCCATTTTGATGTCTTTCCAACAAGTAAAACTTTATTTTCTTTTGGTGAAGAGTCCTTGATAGAATAATAATTTTTGATACGACGAATCATAAACCAGGCTGTTTTTTGTGTCGTATTTAGAATTTGGCTCAACTCTATTGATGATATTTTGCGACCTTCATGAGTAATTATCCATATTGCGATAAACCATTTTTGCAGTTCGATTTTACTATTATGAAATAGAGTCCCCGTTTTTGCATTAAAGTATTTTCCTGAATTCTTGCAACGAAATCTATTCTTTGAACAACGATATACTTTTGATAGAGGGTCAAAGGGACTAATCACAATACCATTCCAGCGAAGCTGTGCAAAATGGACCATGCAGGACTCTTCGTTTGGAAATGCTTTTATAATCTCGGGGATGCTTCTGAATTCGTCGTTAATCATGTTAATAAATTAGAAACACAAAAATATATAAATTGATGTAATTAAATACATAAAATTAAATTTTTAAAAATGCAATCACTAGCTCAGCGCACTTTAGCGGCTTTTTTCTCCTTAAAAATAATAATGTTAACAATATGGCCGAATCTATTAACAATAGTTATGTTGGGCTACCAAATACTGTAAATTAGCAGTTGATTTTAGCAAAAAGGAAACAATAATTATTTTCTCGTTAACAAAGTCAAGGTCCCCAAACCTACAGTATAAGTTATTTAAGTAGTATTCAAAACAGTTAACCTCCAACATGTTTGGCTAAATTTATTTTTAGGCAAAAGCAATAAATGAAACATTCTTTTATCATTATTGACGATAATTCAGAAAGCATTCTGAAAACATTGGCGGTGGCCGCTCGTTTTCAGAACCTTACTTTTTTAGCTTCAGCGACTACTTATGATGAAGGATTGGATTTAATACTAGAGCATAGACCGTCAATAGTCTTTTTGGAAATGGATCCGGAGGATAAAAACAGCAAATTGTCGTTGTTATTAATTAATGAATTGCATCGTTATCTAGCAGTGGTTCCATATGTGATTATCACCGCAAACAGTAAAGAAATGGCTTATGATGCCATAAAATACGAGCCTTTAGATTTTCTAATAAAACCCATAGCTAGTAACGATCTTAGAAAATCACTTTTGAAACTTGAAAAAGTAAATAAAGGGAACACTCTTTCCATCCTAAAAGAAAGCCCAGAGGCACCTATAAAAGAAAAATCAATAAATCAAGCAGAGAAATCACTTGCAATAGAAAACAGTTCCGTTGTTGATGAAATTATTCAAAATCAGGAAAGCGATCCGGAACAGGAATCTTTAGAGGATCCGAGTGAAAGAGATTCATCTTCTACGAATTGGAATGAAAACGCATCTTTAGCACCCTTATCAAATAGCAAAGAGCAAGAAGTAAAGCCGTTGATCATCTGCGTAAAATCCTATGGGGATTACCGTTTCATAGAAGCTAAGGATATTTGCTATTTGCAAGCGGATAATAACTCAACAGACATTCACTTGTTTAATGGCGAAATGATTACGGCTTTTAAAACCTTGAAACATTTCGAAAATGTCCTTTCCAACCCATTTGTGCGAATTCACAACAGCTACATTGTCAATATAGATTATGTTTCAAGAATTCACACAGGAAACGCTGTTTGCTATATTAAGAACACCACCACCAAGCTTCCTTTTTCAAAATCTTACAAAGAAAATGTAGATACGATCATCAATAGTATCACAAATGGTAATTATTTAGAAATATAACTAAACCATCCACACAAATTTGATAGCCATTCACTATCAAACAAGGCCATTCTACCATAAACGCCCGTAAACCCTAGATATAACGAGACATGCTGTGTAGTTTTACACCGTGAATTAGTGACAACTCACAACAAACACGAACAAACACATAACATTATAAAGTCTCAAATTATGAAAAAAGCAATTTTAACATTCGGATTATTTTCGTTGATGATGGTATTAACGTCATTTACATCTCCTGAAATAGGGGGAAACAGTGCTCCAAGAAGCATAACTGAAATAGGAGGTAATAGTGCACCGAGAAGTATAGGAGGTAATAGTGCACCAAGAAGTATAACTGAAATAGGAGGAAACAGTGCTCCAAGAAGTATTGGAGGAAATAGTGCTCCTAGGAGTTAACAATACTTAGATATTAAATTATATTAGGCTATCATTTTTTTATGATAGCCTTTTTTTATTAATTTGTATTTAAGTATTTAAAACAGCATCTTTTTGAAAATCATTATATACATATCTTTTACGTTATTATTTTTAAGTTGTTCTAAGAATAAAAACAATATTTCTCTTAATTCTTCATCTGACAGTACTTCAATATACTTGTCTTTATTTAAGACTAATAATCAAAATGAAAACATTAAAATTGGTTATAATAATAAAGCTTTTAAAATAGCTGAAAAGGATAATAACAGCATTATAAATAGAGAAGCTTTAAATGAAATAGCTATTAATTTTTATGCATTAAAGGATAAATTAAAATTTAAGTTAACAACAAATATTCTATTAAAGAAGTCTTTAGATTCTAATGACACTCTTAATTTAGCAAGAGCATATAAAAATTTAGGGATATATCATATTGATTTAAACCAGAACGATAGTTCCTTTTATTTTTATTTGAAAGCGGAAAAATTCTCCAGATATCTAAAAGACAGTTTAAATTTAGGAGAAATATATCTTGATAAAGCATTTATACAGTTGTATGAAAGTGATTTTAATGGAAGTGAAATATCAGCATCAAAATCTTTAAGTTATCTTAAGTTCTCCAAAAACAGATTAAAAATATATGAAGCTTATAACTTACTAGGTATTAATTCAAATGAACTAAAAAATTATGATAAAGCCCTCGAGTATCACAATAAA
>CALPUN020000211.1 GCA_943326765.2 Bifidobacterium breve
AAAGGTTTTTGATTGGAAAAGTAGGTTGGAATTTTAGTTGGAGTTAGCGTGAAGGATAGAAGCAAGTACCGCGTACTGCGGATAGCCTGACCCTTGTGGGCACGCCCAAAAATTAGATGAAATACGCCAGCAAGATTCCCAAAACAATCATTGAGATTTTAGCGATGTTGAATTTGTGACCTTCGCTGCTTTCGAAAATGATAGTGGAAGAAATATGGAATAAGATTCCGATGACGATGGCGGTGATTTGTGCATAATATTGCTGCAAAAAGGGCAAGTCGTTTGACAATAGAGTGCCTATCGGTGTCATCAAAGCAAATGTAATCATAAAGATGAAAATGGCTTTTTTCTGGAGTTGGCCTTTAATGAAAAAAGTTGTGAGGATGATTGCGATGGGTAAATGGTGGATGGCGATTCCGAGCGCTAATTCGGGGTGGTGGTTTACCGGAAGTCCTTCTAGCAAAGCGTGCAAACACAAACTGAAGAACAGCAACCATGGGATTTGCGTTAGGGTGTCGTGACCGTGAACGTGCCCGTGTTCGGCGCCTTGCGAGAAAAACTCGAGAACAATTTGGAACAGAATTCCAACCATAATAAAGATGCCAATGCTAGGACTTTGGTTTTCATAAATTTCGGGAAGCAAATGCACGACCGTGAGGGATAATAAAAACGATCCACTAAAGGCCAAGAGCAACTTGAGGTTCCTTTTGTTGCTGGGTTGGAGAAATAAGGCGATGCCATAGCCCAATAAAACGGAAAGTAAGGGTAAAAGGTAGCGCATTATTTGAAAATCATGATTAAACGTTCGCTATCCGTTTTGTGGAATTTCTTGAGTTTGTAATCGCCAAAGATGTCTAGTAAATAAATCCCGGCTTCGGTCATTAACTCTTGAAAGTCTTGTAAGGTAAAGGCGCGTACTTTTTCTACAAAATGGAATTTTTCGCCTTGATCTTCAAAATCGATTTCTTTGTAAATGTAGCCATCAAGATGATAGCGTTTGAGGTGAAAATCGATGTGATCGACCGTTTTTATTTCTTCTGGCACGAGGTTGTTAATCACATTCGTAGCGTTCATAAAATCGATGACACCAAAGCCATAGTCCGATAAACTATCGTGAATCGCTTTTAGTGTTTGCAAATGATCGGCATCGTTTTCAAAATAGCCAAAACTGGTGAATAAATTGAAGATGGCATCAAATTTCTGTTCAAAAGAAAGCCGCATGTCGTGCACTTCAAAATGCAATTTGTCATTGGCATTTTTGTTAGCAATAGCGATACTGTTTTCCGATAAATCAACGCCCAGCACATCAAACCCCAATTGGTTCAAATAGATGGCGTGTCGTCCTTTGCCACATGCTAAATCCAATACTTTCGCCTGCTCGGGCAAGTTGAGGTATTGCGTGAGGTTGTCCATGAAAATTTGGGCTTCTCGGTAATTTCTCTCTTTGTAAAGTACGTGATAATAGGGAGAGTCGAACCATGAAACAAACCAGTTTTCTGAATTGGGATTTACGATTTCGGATTTACGATTTTGAGAATTTGCCATTTATTCTGGTACATTGAATTCTGAACGTGCAAATTTAGTGTATTTTTGCACCGAATACTTGATTATACAATGGAAAATAATTTTAAAATGATTGCCAAAACCTTTTTTGGTTTTGAGGAAATACTAGCCAAAGAGTTACAATTGTTGGGCGCACAAGACGTGGAGCCAGGCATTCGGATGGTTAGTTTTAAAGGCGATAAAGGTTTTATGTACAAAGCAAATTTGTCGTTGCGCACGGCATTGAAGATTTTAAAACCCATTTATTATTTTCGTGCGAACAATGAAGAAGCGTTGTATAAAGGTATTTCTGGGATCAATTGGTCGCAGTATATGAATTCGAATCAGACATTTGTGATTGACACGACGGTGCATTCGGATTATTTCAAGCACTCTCAATTTGTGTCTCAAAAAAGCAAAGATGCGATTGTAGATCAATTCCGAAATAAAACAGGCCAACGTCCGAGTGTAGAAAAAGACTATCCCGATTTGCGGATTAACATTCATATTGACAAAGACCAAGTTTCTGTGGCTTTGGATACTTCGGGTGTTTCCTTGCACCAACGCGGGTATAAAACGGCTACTAATATTGCTCCTATTAATGAAGTATTGGCTGCAGGAATGATTCTGCTTTCGGGTTGGGAAGGTCAAGGTGATTTTCTGGATCCGATGTGCGGTAGTGGAACGATCTTGGCCGAAGCAGCGATGATCGCGTGTAATATTCCAGCCAACATCAACCGCAAAGAATTTGCTTTTGAAAAATGGAACGATTGGGACAACGATTTGTTCGATACGATTATGGATGCCTTGTTGAAACGAGTACGTGAATTTCACTACACCATCAAAGGCTATGACAAAGCGCCTAGTGCCGTTTTGAAAGCGAAAGACAATATTAAGAATGCCAATCTCGAGGAATACATTACCATTAAAGAGCAGAACTTTTTTGATACGGAAAAGGAAACGAAAGGGCCGTTGCATATGGTGTTTAACCCACCATACGGCGAGCGTTTGGATATTGAAATGGAACGTTTTTACCGAGAAATTGGCGATACCTTAAAACAAAACTACCCAGGAACCAATGCTTGGTTTATTACCGCCAATCTCGAAGCTTTAAAGTTTGTTGGATTGAAACCGTCTCGAAAAATCAAATTGTTTAATGGTAGTTTGGAGGCGCGTTTGGTGAAATACGAAATGTATGAAGGCAGCAAGCGCACTAAATTTAATACCCCAATGGCTAACGATAATTTACCTTCTCATGACTAAATTACAATTACGTTCGTTTACCTATCAATTGATTTCTTTCGGAGTGCTGTTTATCGGGTTACAGTTCTTAATTCGAAAATACACCAACTTATACGGATTTTGGATTCCAACAACAGCTTTTGTGGTAGGGACTATTTTGGCACCCAAATTCCAAGCCGTGAAAACCAAAGACGGAGAAAAGCTCTTTATGAAATGGCTTTTTGTTCGCGGTATTAAAGAAATTAAGTAATTCGGAACCAAACACTTTTTGGTCGTTTACCACTGTAATGGAAGATTTTTTAGTTTAACACGAATGTCACGAATGGACACTAATTAATTCGTGCTAATTCGTGCCATTCGTATTTTATAAAAGCGTAACATGAAATTTAGCACTGCCTAAAACTATCCGTAAAATGGATAGTATTTTAAGAAATGCCCATTATTTTTTATTCTTAACAGGAACAGCTGGGAGTAAATCTTTCTTTTTATAAAGCGGGATAAAATAGGTCACGCTATAATTAAAACCAATTCCAAAACTACCATTGTACGTTCTGTTGAAACCAGGAATATACAAATTATCAAAACCTTCTGGTTTTTTATTGGTAACCAAGGTTTTTAACTGCACACTAAAGC
>CALPUN020000212.1 GCA_943326765.2 Bifidobacterium breve
ATTGCTATTATTAGTAAATCAAATATCGTAAATCGTAACTAAAAACAAGGCGACTCTAGACTAAAAAATTCTCGTCTTTAAAACCAATCAAATACAATTTGTCTTTGGCTCGGGTAATCGCGGTGTACAACCACCGAATGTAATCGCGGTCTATTTTACCATCAGGCAAATACGGTTGTTCTATAAATACGGTATTCCACTGGCCGCCTTGCGATTTGTGACACGTGATGGCATAAGAAAATTTGACTTGCAAGGCATTGAAATACTCGTTTTCTTTGACCTTTTGAAACTTCTTGTATTTGGTCGTTTCACTTTCATAATCTTCCATGACGGCTTCATAAAGGCGGTTCGACTCTTCATAAGTCAGCGAAGGCGACTCACTCGTAAGCGTATTCATCAACAGCACCGTTTCAAAAGGTTTTTGATTCGGGTAATCAATCATCCGCAGTTTTACATTGGCAAATTGAAAACCGTACAACTCTTTAATATTGAAGATTTGCAAAATCTCGACGATATCACCATTGGCAATAAAGCCCGCTTCATCGGTTTCCTTTAGCCAAAAATAATTGTTCTTCACCACCATCAAATAATCGCCGGTGGAAAGTTCGCTTTCTTTGTCTAGAATTTTCATCCGAATTTGCTGGTTGTATTGGTTGGCACGCTTGTTAGACCGCACGATAAAAGCGGTATCTTCAATGCTGTATTTGCTGTACGCCGTGTTAATGGCGTCTTGAATGTCGTAGCCATCAGTTAGCCGAACAATATCCGAAAATCCTTTTAGGTTGAATTGAAACGTATCAAAAAAATTGTCTTTCAACACTTCTCTCAAAGCCGTAGCATTGTTCAAAATACCAGAATTTTCTTCCTGTCGCATGACTTCATCCAATTCGATGTGCTTAATTTCTTTGTCGTAATGTAAGGCTAGCGAATTGGTATCCAGCGCTGGTGAAACGTCTAAGTTCACCGGTGGCAATTGCGCGGTATCGCCCAACAAAATCATTTTGCAATTGGTCCCCGAATAAATATAGGAGATCAAATCATCGAGTACCGAACCGTTTTCATATAACTTGCTTTCGGTATTGGTATCGGAAATCATCGACGCTTCATCGACGATGAAAATCGTGTTCTTGTGTTTGTTTTGCTGCAAGGTAAAACTCACGCCACCACCCGAACTTTTCTTTGGAAAATAGATTTTCTTATGAATGGTAAAGGCTGGTTTTTGGGAGTAATTGGCAATGACCTTTGCTGCTCGTCCTGTTGGCGCTAAAAGCACGTACTTCTTATTAATCTCCAATAAATTATTGACGATGGTGGCAATTACAGTAGTCTTTCCGGTACCTGCATATCCTTTGAGGACAAAGATTTCGTTGTGGTTGTCATTGGTCAAAAAATCAGCAATTTGTTGAAAGAAGATTTGCTGTTTCAAAGTGGGTTGAAACGGGAAACTTCGAAGTAAAAGGCTGTAAAACGAACTGGAACTCATTGAGGATTATTTCTTACCGCAAAGTACGGAAAGTTTTTCGCAAAGATGCTAAACTTTCTAGAGAGAAAATTGTAAGTTTGTCCCAATCGATTTTTAGTCGATTTAAAGCGAAACGATTACTTTATGTTAGTGAATACGGCAAACATCACGGAAAAAAAATACAAAAAACTGACGATTCAAGTATCTTTGACCGGAATGGCTTTTTGTAGTTCCGATACGTTAAATACTAAAATACTTTCGCTGGATGAAGTGGTATTTGATACTTCTGATAAAACCGTTAAGTCCGAAGATTTGGTTGCTAAAGCGTGTTCGAATCATCCCATTTTATCGGCTTCTTATGATGAAATTGTAGTTTTACACGAAAACAATTTGGCTACGATTGTGCCTACTGCCTTATTTGATGAAGCTTATTTGGGCAGCTATTTGCAATACAATACGAAAGTCTTTGAAACCGATTTTTTCGCATTCGATCCGCTTCCTAATTATCACATGAATACGGTTTACATTCCGTATGCGAATTTGAATAACTTTTTTGTAGATCACTTTGGCACATTTACCTACAAACACGTGAATTCTGTTTTGGTTTCCAAATTGCTCGACTTGTCTAAAAACGTCGATGATAAGAAAATGTTTGTGCATTTGGCAGCGACTCATTTTGAGATTATTATTGTTCAAAACCAGCATTTACTATTGTTCAATACGTTCGAATATAAAACGCCCGAAGATTTGATTTACTATTTGCTTTTCACCGCAGAGCAATTGAATATGAATCCAGAAACATTTAAATTAGAATTCCTTGGTACTATTGCTGAAGACGATGCGTTCTTTAAAATAGCCTACAAATACATTCGCAACGTCTCTATTTTTGATGTGACCGATTTTCAAAACAGCAACACGTTCTCGACAGGCGAAAACCTAAAGCATTTTATTCTACTACAATCGTGAGAATCATCTCTGGCAAGTTCAAAGGCCGCCGCATTTCGCCTCCCAAAAACCTTCCCGTTCGGCCAACCACCGACATGAGCAAAGAAGCACTGTTTAACGTGCTCAACAATCATTTTCATTTTGAAGATTTGAAAGTCTTGGATTTGTTTTCGGGAACGGGCAACATCAGTTATGAGTTTGCTTCTCGAGGCAGTAAGAACATTACGAGCGTTGATGGCGATTTTGGTTGCGTAAAGTTCATCAAACAAACAGCGGAAGAATTCGATTTTAATATTGCTGGCATCAAAAGCGATGTGTTTGCTTTCATTCAAAAATGCCATGCTACCTACGATATTATTTTTGCCGACCCACCTTATGCGCTAGAGCAAAAGATTTTCGACCAGTTAGTACTTTCTATATTTGAAAACAACCTATTGGCCGAGGACGGCATGATGATTATTGAACACTCCAAATACACCAAACTCGACCATTTGATTCATTTCTCCTTTAAGAAAAGTTATGGTGGTTCTATTTTCAGTTTCTTTGAAATGGGTTCCGAAAACGATTCGGAAGTAGAAGATGCCGATGATGATGAAGAAGAATAGTAGTTTAAAATTCAATCCTACTTTCCAGAACAACTTCCCAAAAAGAATTAATTACTATTTATAAATATATTCGCTAAAAAAGCATTTCTTAAGAATTCAAAATCCTTAGGAAGTGCTTTTTTATTTTGGTAGTGTCTTCGTTACGAGATCGCCTTTGCCAAAATCTACTAGTTTCAGGTATTCTTCGGCGGCACTAAGGTATTCGTATTGGTTGAATAATGTATCGGCTTTTGGAGTAGTTGCATTTTGTGCATTCGTGTGAAGCAAGGTAAAAAAAAGCAACAACGACACAATGCTTTTTCATGGATAACATATTTTAGGGGGAACACTATAGAAACCGGAGTTTGTGTGTTTTATTGTACTTCAAAAAAAAAGCAGACCTATAAGCCGGATTC
>CALPUN020000213.1 GCA_943326765.2 Bifidobacterium breve
ATGTTTCCTTTTGCTCCAACGGACGGAATTAAAAAAGGAATGCTGAAAAACATCAACTTGCAATACAACTTAAAAGGAGAAAATAGAATTGCAACAACGGAAGCTGAATTCTTCAAACCTGAAATGTTCCAAAAGGCTAAAGTAGGGTTTCAACACAGCATTCCATTGAGTACTAATTTTAAAGTATTTAAGTATTTCAGTGCCACCGCTTCGGTTAACTATGAAGAAGTTTGGTATTTAAAAACGATTCGGAAAAACTACAATCCGTTGACTAATAAAGATACTGTTCGCGAAGTAAACAAATTCGATGCCTTTCGAACTTATTCTTTTAGTTCTAGTGTCGGAACAACAATCTATGGTACCTTTAAATTTGGGGATACTAAAAAAATTCAAGCCATTCGTCACGTGATGCGACCTTCGGTTTCCTATAGTTATACTCCAAGTTTTGCC
The DNA here is from genome assembly GCA_943326765.2 of Bifidobacterium breve. GTDB lineage: Bacteria > Bacteroidota > Bacteroidia > Flavobacteriales > Flavobacteriaceae > Flavobacterium. The sequence goes on from CALPUN020000213.1 coordinate 451, forward strand.
AAATATTATGATACTTACGCCGCTGACGGTAGCGGAACTATGGTTAAAGAATATACGCGTTTTGAAAATGGAATCTTTGGTGCTCCCGGCAAAACCATTTCCAACAATGTTGGTTTTAGTTTGAACAATACCTTTGAAGCCAAAGTTCGCGATCGAGACAGCACCAAAATAGAACCAAAAAAAGTCATGCTGTTGAACAATTTAAATTTATCTACCAGTTACGATATGGTAGCCGATTCCTTAAATTGGTCACCACTGCGACTAAGCGGAGGAACCACGTTGTTGAATAATAAAATGAATGTCAATTTTGGGATGACATTGAATCCGTACGCTTTAGACAAATCGGGTCGTACAATAAACCAATTCAATATCGATAACGGCGGAAGTGTGTTCCGAATGACCAGCGCTAACATGACCTTAAATTATTCGTTGTCTAGCCGGGATACTAAAGATAAAAAGAAAAGCAATAACCAAGGCTTGCGAAACGGTGGCCGAGAGGACGACCTATTCGGAACCAATACCGATTTTAGTGATCGCCGCCAAAGTCAATTTGGCAACGAAGACGATTCTGAAGATAAGGAAGATAATTTCAAAGGTTTTTTCAAAGCAGTTGTTCCTTGGGACATGACTTTTGCGTACCAATTGACTTACACCAACATCAATAGAGAGAAGAAAATTTCGGGAAATTCCCTAATGATTTCTGCCAATACTGATTTGACTCCCAAATGGAAATTAGGGGTTTCTTCGGGGTATGATTTCGTTCAAAAAGGAGTGACTTTTACTCAATTCCGATTTGAGCGCGATTTGTTGAGTTGGCGTATGGATTTCAATTGGACGCCTTTCGGAACCAATGCTTATTGGAGTTTCTTTATCGGAATCAAATCGGGCGTTTTGAGCGATATTAAGTGGGAAAAACGTACGATTCCAGACCGAATATTGCGGTAGTTTTGACAACAACAAATACTTTTTAAAATGGCAAAAACAATCATTTTTACTGACAAAGCCCCTGCTCCTATTGGTCCTTACAATCAAGCGGTCTTGGCAGGCAACACCTTATATACTTCAGGTCAAATTGCTTTGGATCCGAAGACCATGGAATTGGTTATCGATTCAATTGAACAGGAAACCGAGCAAGTGATGCAAAATTTAAAAGCGGTTTTAGAAGCCGCGAACATGACCTTTGAAAATGTGATAAAATCGACAATTTTCATTATGGATATGAACGATTTCGCGAAGATTAATGTCGTTTACGGAAGCTATTTTAACGAAAAAACCGCTCCTGCAAGAGAAACGGTTCAAGTGGCAAGGTTGCCAAAAAATGTTACTATTGAAATCTCTATGATTGCGATGCTATAGCATTCAATAAGAGTTGTGCTGTCGCTTCGTTGGTAGCTAACGGAATGTTGTGTACATCACAAACTCGGATGAGCATGTTGATATCGACTTCATGAGGATGACTCGAATTTGGATCTTTAAAAAACAACACCATTTTAGTTTTTCCTTCGGCGACTCTTGCTGCAATTTGAGCATCGCCACCCATTGGGCCAGAAAGCATTTTCTTTACTTTAAATCCGGCTATTTCTGCTTGTCCGCCGGTTGTTCCTGTCGCTATTAACTTGATGTTCTCGCTATTCAATAAGTTCTTGTTTTTGTTTAAAAACGGAACCATCGTGGCTTTCATTCGGTCGTGGGCTATAATAGCTATTTCCATTTGGGTTTTATTTTGAGTCTGTTGAATTCCTAAGATTCTAAATAGAGTCCACCTTTATTTATGTAAAATGTGGTATGCAATTAACCCATCGATTGGTCTTCTAAGTACATTCCCTACTTTGATGCCGTGTTTGGCTAGAACTTCTTCTAATTCTTCTTTTAAATAAAACGCAATAGATCCCACAAAGTGTACTGGAATTTCCGTACAATTATCAAACTGTTTGATGTAATTTTCTACGAAATCTTCCATTTCCGACAAGATGTATTTTCGACAAAATGGAGTATCCTTGTGCTTGATGATGAATTTAGCAAAAGTGGCTAAATAAGCATTGGGATTGGGTTCTTTGTAAAGATTGTGTTTTATGTAATCGGGTTCTAGATTGTATTCTTCTTGGAATTCAGCAGCCAACTCTTTTGGCATTTTATTGAAATAATAGCCTCGCAACAAATGGCGTCCGAAACGATTTCCAGAACAATCATCCATGGCAATATAGCCTAAGGATTGTACTTTTTGATGCAACACTTTTCCATCAAAGAAACTGCAGTTAGAACCTGTTCCTAAAATACAAACAATTGCTTTTTCATTTTTCGGTGTTGTTGCATAAACAGCAGCATAGGTATCTTCATGAACAGAGACTTTAGCTTTGGAAAAATATTCTTGAAACACTTCGGATAAGAAATCTTTCATTCGGTCCGTTCCACAACCTGCTCCGTAAAAGAAAAGGAAATTGGCTTTGTCTTTATTGTGCGAGATATCAAATTTATCGTCGAGGCGACTGATAATTTCTTCTTTGGATAATACTTCTGGGTTTAGACCAAGTGTTTGTGTGGTAAAAAGTACTTTTCCAGAATCGTCAATGGCAATCCAGTCGGCTTTAGTAGAACCGCTATCTACGAGTAATTTCATTGCGTATTAGGTTTTTAGGATTTCGATTTAGGATGGCACCACTTCCGAAATTAATTATTGTTTTGTTTAGAGTTCTAGCCCCGATTACCTCCCATTACTTTCACTTTCAGTGGTGTTCGGTGAACACTTCGTGTTTGTCGTGAAAATCTTTTTATTGCTATAAAGTAAAGTCTCTCGACTACACTCGGATGAAAAAGGCAATAAAAAAAATCAACGGATAGCGGGATTAGCTTCAAAAAATAAAAGTCCCGCTAAGAAAACTTAACGGGACCTAAATGTATTCAATTATTTTAAACTTGCAATATGCACGGATAAATCGATTAATTTACTAGAATATCC
>CALPUN020000214.1 GCA_943326765.2 Bifidobacterium breve
AGCCCAAATAGTAGCCGAAATTGGGGGTTCAGTTACTAGAGGAACTTCGCTTGAGTTTTCTGTAGAAAATACGGGATCTGGATTTGATATAATAACGTTAGCAGTAGGTACTGGAATAACGGTTCAAAGTACTGTAGTGGTCACCGGGAGTAACTCACTTGTAATTGCTCCAGTAAACAAAATAGGTCGGTTCCGTTTGGTTTTTACGTCTGCTACCGCTGCAATGCTATTTAGAATTTATTAATAGTATAAAATGCCCATTATGAATCGTGCCTTCGTGGCGGTAAAAAATTAAATAATAAAAAACAAACAATAAAAAACAAAACATGAAAAACACCATTATCACAACCCTATTACTCCTTGCGCTAGCCAGTACTACCAATAGCCATGCCCAAGTAGGTATTGGTATAGCAACCGCTGATATCAATCCTTCGGCGCAGTTGGAGGTAAGTTCAACAACCAAAGGTTTTTTGCCGCCACGCATGACCTATGCACAAAGAAATGAAATTGCTACACCTGCTCAGGGCTTGATGGTATATTGCACTGATTGTGGTGAAAGGGGTGAGCCAGAATATTATAATGGTTCAGCTTGGGTAAATTTGATTGGTGGTGCAGCTACTAGTCCACATGCAGTAGGTTCAGCCTATCAAGGGGGTATCATTGCCCGAATATTTCAGCCGGGGGATACTGGATATGTTTCTGGAGAATTCCATGGATTAATAGCGGCTACAACAAATCAAACTAATGGTATAAAATGGAGTAATACCTCTTCCATTGTTACTGGAGCAAATGAATATTACTTGGGTTGGTCGAATACCAATACAATCATAGCATCACAGGGAGCTCCTGCAACAGATTATGCAGCAGGAGTAGCAAGAGCTTATAATGGCGGTGGTTATACCGATTGGTATCTACCAAGTCCAGCTGAATTGCAATTAATCTATTTAAATATTGGTCCAGGTGCAGCAGCTCCGTTAACTAACATTGGTGGTTTTGGTCCTTTCGATTATTGGAGTTCGACGGAGAGCAGTATTAGTAACGCGTATTGCTGGAATTTCTATGAGGGTATAATTGAAAACCAGGGTAAGATCTATTTTTTCGCTGTTCGTGCCGTTAGGTCTTTTTAAAAAGATATAAAATAGGAGTGATGCTTTTTGCTCACCAATCAAAAAATAAATATTAAAAAAACAAATCATGAAAAAAAGACTATTTACACGGCTCTGTTTCCTTTTAGGATTAGTATCCTTGACAACACAGGCACAAATTATTTCGGTAACTCCGGGAACCGATTTTAATGTGGTGCCAGGGACAATTGTTAGTATGGAAAATCTGCAATTAACGCCTTCGGCCAATTTCACCCTTAGTGGAGTAGCGCTTGATAAGACTACAACCACCACCAACATCAGCGTTATTCCAACCATCGCTAAATATTATAAATTTAGCGGCACTACAAATGCCTATAGTGGGGAAGTGCTGTTTACGTATCTGGATGCCGAATTGAACAGCTTTACAGAAAGCAGTTTGAAATTGCTGTATCACAATGGTACCGCTTGGTTTTTTGATGACAATGGAACCAATTCCCCTAGTGCTAATGCGGTGACTTCAAATTTATCGGGCATACCATTGAACGAACTGTCCTTAGGAACAGGTACCCTTCAAACGTACTATGTAGATGCTGACGGCGATGGTTTTGGATCTACCGTAGCAGTACAAGGTATTGCTCCAACACCACCACCGGGCTATTCGGTAAACAATACCGATTGTAATGATGCCGACAATACCGTAAATGCCAGCACAACCACTACAACAGTTGTTACAGCATGTGGTACTTATACATGGGCTGTAAATGGACAATCATATACAACAGGCGGAACTTATACAGATGTCGTTACCAGTTGCGATACCGAAGTATTGACATTGACTATTAATCCAATACCAGCACAACCCACAATAGCTTGTTGGCAAACAGCCACCTTCAATTCAACAGACTGTGCTTGGGTGGTTTCAGGAACTGCACCCGGAACACCCAGTGTAACGATAAGCGCTGATACTAGTATGATTCGTGCCGGATGTCCAGTAGTGTTTACTGCTGTGGCCACTAATGGCGGAACAAGTCCAACTTTCCAATGGAAAGTAAATGGGAACAGTGTTCAAAACAGTTCCTCGGCTAATTATACTACAAGTAATTTAACGAGTACCGATGTAGTGACGGTAGCATTAACTTCGAACGAAGGATTTGTGCTCAGCAATGGATTCGCTATCATAGGATTACAAAAGTGGTCTGCTAGCAACTTGAATGTGACCACCTATAGCAATGGAGAACCCATTCCACAGATTACAAGTGCCAGCGAATGGGCAAGTACAACCCAAGGAGCTTGGTGTTATTATAATAATGACCCTACAAAGGATAAATTATACAATGGTTATGCCGTTACCGATGCCAGAGGATTGGCACCATTAGGATCCCATGTCGCAACGCAGGCGGAATGGGAGCAATTAGTTACTACCTTAGGAGGAACAACGGCAGCTAGCTTGGCATTGCGGGCTACATCAGGTTGGTCAAATAACGGTAATGGAACGAATAGTAGCCATTTTTCAGCTTTGCCTGGAGGGTTAATGTTTTCTAATAGTGGATTTATTCAAGAAGAAAACGGTTTTTGGTGGAATGCAACGGAAGATACTCAAGGTAGTCTTGGGCATTCTCAAATGAATGCCGGACAACCTTATATTGAATATGACCTTTTTAATGTTAAAACGTTAGGAATGAATGTTCGTTATGTTTCCGATACTGCTCCTTGTGTCAGTAGTCAAACCGTTGTTTCTAGTGGTCTAACGATTACGGTAACAGCAACAACAGTTTATTATCAAGATTTAGATGGTGATGGGTATGGTAATGCTTCCGCAAGTCAATTGGCATGTGCTCCGCCAACGGGGTATGTTACTAACAATACCGATTGTGCGCCAACAGACGGAACGAAATGGAGAACGGGTAATTTTTATACCGATGCCGATAATGACGGCTATAACAATGGGGCACCACAATCATCAGTATGTTATGGAGCCACAACTCCTTCAGGATATGCCGTTTCTAACATCGGAACGGATTGTTTGGATTCTAATTTTGAAGTGAATCCAAACCACGTAGAAGTATTGGGTAATTGCATTGATGACAACTGTGATGGTGTGGTGGATGAAGTAGCTCCTACGTCTGCTGTAATCGCTTCACAATGTGGTTCTACGCTAACCAATTTATCAAACACTATTTATTGTGGTCAAGTGTCCGGAGCACAAGGCTATCGTTTTGAAGTAACCCAAGTTGGGAATCCTTCCAATGTTAGAACGTATGATTCAGCAAACAACCGTTTCAATTTATTGAATTTGAGTGGCGTCACTACT
>CALPUN020000215.1 GCA_943326765.2 Bifidobacterium breve
GTATCTAGTTCTAGTATTTATACAGTGACTGCTTTTAATTCAGGTGGTTCCACTTCTTTTGGGGTGGTGATTACCGTGAATGATGTGGCGCCGGGTTCCTTAAGTTATCCTTCTCCAAATGTGTTTACCGTTGGAAGTGCCATTAGCAATTTAAACCCATTGCTATCCGGTGTTGTTTTATCTTATTCAATTGCTCCGAGTTTGCCCGCTGGTTTGAATTTTAATACCATAACGGGGGTGATTTCTGGAACGCCATCGGTTATTTCAGGTACTAGAACTTATACCGTTACCGCTACAAATTCTGGTGGGTCGACTTCTTTTGATATTCAAATTACAGTCGAAGAGGCTCTAAATACTGCTGCTAATTTACTTTTACAATTGCTGATTTATCCTAATCCATTTCAAGACATAGTGCAGGTTGTGGGAATTCATAGCGGTGGAACTTATAAAGTTTACTCCATCGAAGGGCGCTTAATTCGAAACGGCGCTCTTCAAAGTAATCAAATTGAATTGTCTTCATTCCCGAGCGGAGTGTATCTTCTTCATTTGTTTTCGGAGAATAAAGAGGGAATTTATAAAATCATCAAGCGATAAATGGGGGTATAAAAAAGAGGAAATTAATTCCTCCATTTTATTTTCTTACTAATGCTTCTTCCCAACTTTTGATCGTCGTTTTGAATTCTGTTTTGATTTTAGTTTTGTCTAAAACACTATATTTCGGTCGCTTTGCTGGCGTTGGATATTCACTTGTGGTTATAGCACCTAAGGTAATCGAGACGTTGTTTGTTTCAAAAATTTTCTTTGCAAAATCAAACCAACTCGCACTTCCTTCGTTACTAAAATGATAGATTCCGTATTTTTTGCTGTTGCTTAAAATTATTTTTACGATCATTTCCGCCAAATCTATGGCTTGCGTAGGTGTTCCTGTTTGATCACTTACAACGTTTAATGACGCTCTTTCTTTAGCCAATCGTAACATTGTTTTCATGAAATTATTTCCAAATTCTGAATACAACCAAGATGTTCTGATTATAAAATACGCATGAGCCTTTGCTTCTATTTCCAATTCGCCTTCTCTTTTCGTCAAACCATAAACTCCCTGTGGATTGGTGGCATCTTCTTCTGTATAGGGTGTGTTTTTATCGCCATCAAATACAAAATCGGTTGAAACATGAATTAAAGTTGTCTTGTACTGATTGCAAGCTTCCGCTAAAAATTTTGGGCCAGTTACATTAATAGCTCGCGCGTTTTCAATGTCTGTTTCGGCTTTATCCACTGCTGTATAGGCTGCAGCGTTGATGCAAAAACTTGGTTTTAAATTTTTAAAAGCCTCGGCAACAGAATCTTTATCAGTAATATTTAATTGGTCAGAGCCATAAAAGTGAAATTGAATTTCAGGATATTCCTGTTCCAAAAAACGGAAGGCTTGTCCCAATTGTCCATTAGCTCCTGTTACTAAAACTACCATGCTTTTTTGGCTTTATCTAAAGTCGGCTGCACTTTATCCTTTTCAGAAATTAGGAGTTCCTTTTCTAAAAATCCCCAATCGATATTTAAGGTTGGGTCGTTATAAATGATTCCGCCTTCGGATTCTTTATTGTAAAAATTATCACATTTATAAAAGAATGTCGCTGTTTTGCTCAAGACCAAAAATCCGTGAGCAAAACCTTTTGGAATAAAAAGTTGCTTCTGGTTTTCGCCCGAAAGCACTATGGATACATGTTTTCCATACGTTTTTGAATTTGGACGAATATCGACCGCTATGTCCAAAACCTCTCCCGATAAGACCCGAATTAATTTCGCCTGTGCGTGTTCTCCAACTTGATAATGCAGTCCTCTTAAAACTCCTTTTGAAGAGAACGATTGATTGTCTTGTACAAAATGTGTGGACGTTTCAGTTCCTTTTTGGAAGGTGTTTTCGTTGAAACTTTCCATAAAGTACCCACGTTCATCCGCAAATACTTTTGGTTCAATAATGTAACATCCCTCTAATTCCGTTGCAATAAAATCCATAAATCTAAATAATGCTTAATAAATGGGTGCCATAACCGCTCTTAAGAAGTGGTTCGGCTAAAACTCTTAATTGATCTGCGTTAATAAAGCCCATTTTAAAAGCAGCTTCTTCAATAGATCCTATTTTTAATCCCTGCCGTTCTTCAATAACCTGAACAAACTGCCCGGCTTGCATTAAAGAATTAAAAGTGCCTGTGTCTAACCATGCGGTGCCTCTGTCTAAGATGCTTACTTTCAATTTCCCTCGTTTTAGGTATTCTTTATTCACATCTGTAATTTCTAATTCGCCTCTATGACTTGGTTTGATGTTAGCCGCAATTTCTACCACATCATTGTCATAAAAATAAATTCCAGGAACAGCGTAATTTGATTTTGGTTTTTCTGGTTTTTCTTCAATTGACAATACGTTTCCATTTTGATCAAAATCTACCACACCATACCGTTCTGGATCCTGAACATGATAGGCGTAAATAATTCCGCCGTCAGGATTGTTATTGGCCAATAACAAATCAGACAAACCCGTTCCGTAAAAAATATTGTCCCCTAAAACCAGGGCTACTTTGTCATCTCCAATAAAATCTTTTCCAATAATAAAGGCTTCCGCGAGACCGCTTGGGTTTTGTTGAACAGCATATTCAAAACGACATCCTAGTTTTTTTCCATCGCCTAATAATTGTTCGAATAATGGTAAATCGTGTGGAGTAGATATGATTAAAATCTCATTAATTCCCGACCACAATAAAGTGGATAGTGGGTAATAAATCATCGGTTTGTCGTAAATCGGCATTAATTGTTTGCTTACGGCTAATGTCAACGGATGTAATCGGGTGCCAGAACCTCCGGCCAAAATAATTCCTTTCATTTGTCTGGTAATATTTAGAGGGATTGTTTTTTAATTAACGCTTGTTTTCTATAGAAACTGCCAAAAGAATATAACAGAACATAGATGAAAATAAATAAAAGCGGGAGAATTAGTTTTAGTTTGCCATTTAACGATTCGGTGCTTTCAGTATTCATTGTACTGCTGTTTTCTTTGATTATTTTGTCCAAACCAACCATTTCTATTCGTAAGTTTCCTTGTTCTTGGACTAATTTATTTTTAGTGACAATTACGTCATTCAATTGGGTATTTTCGTTGTAATAAACCAACTTATCGCTTTTAGAATTTCCGTTAACTGTATTCGAAAAACTATTTAAAAATCCATCGATTTGACTTATTGTTATCTCGTTAGATTTAATTTTTAACTGTTCGTTATTAATGAATTCTTTTTGAATTTTCTCGAAATAAGTGCTAGAATTTAGGTAATTTAAAATGGGTTCCACAACGTTTTTTGCCGTAATTCTTTCTTTGGTTTTAAAAGAAATCAAGTGGTAGATATA
>CALPUN020000216.1 GCA_943326765.2 Bifidobacterium breve
ATTCTGTTTTATGAATCCATAGGGTTGCGACTTATTGTAAAAGCGTTGCCACATTATGCTCGTTTTGTATGCTCGAATGGTACCACTTTTTCCGTGCATCATGTTATTGAAACACCTCAAGGGGAAGGAATTTGGGTTTATTTTGAAGTGGATAATTTGGATGATACCGTTCAAGCACTAGAAGCTAAAGGGGTTGTTTTTGAAAGTTCTCCAAAAGACCAACCTTGGCTTTGGCGTGAAGCTTCTTTAAAAGATCCGGATGGCAATCACCTCATTCTTTACTATGCCGGAAAGAACCGATTGGATCCGCCTTGGCACCTTCCTTAGTAGTTTTTTTCTTGAACTGTAACAAATATAAAATTATCCGACTGATTCACTCAAAACCAAAAATTTACTCCATGAAACGAATTTATTCAAACATCATCACGTTGTTGACTTTATGTATTCCAATCGGAATCTTATTCGCTCAGCAAACTCCATCGGTATCAAAGTACGATTACCACGATTCTTTTGCTCCTAATTTTTACACCAAAAACGGAACAGACACGCGTTCGGCGTCAGGACAACCCGGTCCTAAATATTGGCAAAATAGAGCTGATTATCAGTTGAATGCTCAATTGAATGAAGCAACTAATGAAATTGTAGGCTCTGAAGTATTGACGTACACCAACAATAGCCCCGATGCGCTTTCTTTTTTGTGGATGAACGTAGATCAGAATGCCTTTAAAAAGGACTCTCGAGGGAATGCCGTAATCAGTTTGAATGGCAGTCGAGGCGGAGCCAAAGGAGAACAGTTTGATGGAGGTTTTATAATAAAATCGATTACACTTTTGACTTCTGCCAATGGCAAGACACTGGAGAAAAATTTGCCTTTCACGATTTCCGACACGCGCATGCAAATAAAATTACTGCAAGAATTAAAAGGAAATGGAACGAGTATCAAAGTGAAGATTACGTTCTCATATATTTCTCCAAAATATGGGTCGGATCGAACCGGTATTGTAGAGACGAAAAACGGTAAAATATTCACTATCGCGCAATGGTATCCAAGGATGTGTGTTTATGATGATGTTCGCGGATGGAATACCAATCCGTATATCGGTGCCGAGTTTTACTTAGAATACGGCGATTTTGACGTGGCAATTACTACTCCGGCCAATCACATTGTAGTGTGCTCTGGAGAATTGCAAAATCCTACCGAAGTCTATACCGCAGAACAACAAAAGCGTTGGGCACAAGCCAAACAAAGTGATCAAACCGTATTGATACGTTCAGCATCTGAAGTGACCAATCCGGCTTCTCGCCCTTCTGGGAAACCAACATTAACATGGCATTTTAAAATTAAAAATGCACGGGATGTATCTTGGGCTTCTTCGGCAGCCTTTATTATAGATGCCGCTCGTATTAATTTACCAAGCGGTAAAAAATCATTAGCCATTTCGACGTATCCTGTGGAAAGCGACGGTGCTGAAGCCTGGGGGCGCGCAACAGAATATACTAAAACTTCGATTGAAAATTACTCCAAACGTTGGTTTGAGTTTCCCTATCCTGCAGCGACGAATGTGGCTGGAAATGAAGGCGGAATGGAATACCCTGGCATTGTATTTTGTGAATACACTGCCAAAGGGGGTAGTTTGTGGGGCGTAACCGATCATGAGTTTGGTCACGGTTGGTTCCCAATGATTGTAGGTTCCAATGAGCGTTTGTTTGCGTGGATGGATGAAGGATTCAACACCTTTATCAATTCATTGAGTTCGGAAGATTTCAACAAAGGAGAATACAAAGCTCCGGCGCAAAACATGAATCAGGCGGCAACCTATCTAACCGATCCTAAATTGGAAACGATATTGAGTTCGCCAGATAATATGAAAGAGGAAAGTATCGGTTTGCTTGCGTATTACAAACCGGGAACAGGGCTGACGATGTTGCGAGAACAAATTTTAGGAAAAGAACGTTTCGATTATGCCTTCCGTACTTATGTTGCTAGATGGGCCTTCAAACATCCTACACCAGATGATTTTTTTAGGACTATGGAAAATGTTGGCGGGGAAGATTTGAATTGGTTTTGGAGAGGTTGGTTTGTCAATAACTGGCGTTTGGACCAAGGTATAACCAAAGTGAAATATTTGAAAAATGACGCTAGAAAAGGAGCCGTGATTACCATTGAAAACTTAGATAAAATGGTGATGCCGGTTGTATTAGAAATAAAAACTAAAAGTGGTAAGATTTCCCGAATGCAACTTCCTGTGGAAATTTGGATGCGCAACACTACTTGGTCTTTCAAAGCGGGTACCAATGAAGAAATTGATACCATTACTTTAGATCCTGACCATGCGCTTCCTGATTTTAATGTAGCCAACAATACCTGGGTAGTCGGAAAAAGTGAGTTAGAGGCCGATGTTATTTTAGATTCTTATTTAGGAACGTTTTCTAGTAAAATAGTTCCGATTACATTAACTTTTACTGAAGAAAATGGAAATTTAATGGCTCTGGCAACAGGGCAAAGTCCGATTCTTTTTGAACCGATGGGCAAAGATCGTTTTCAACATGCCGCCTATGGAATTGAGATTCAATTTAATGAAGCCAAAACAGAGGTAACTTTGATTCAAGGGCGTGAAATTTTATTCACCAGAGACAAATAACTAAAAGCATAAAAAAACTCCAAAATTCGTTGGAGTTTTTTTATGCTTTTAATTTAGGAAAGGGAAATAGTCACTGTTAAATTGAAATTTCATATTCATTACATCACATAAAAAAAGAGTATCGCTATGGAAATTTCGCAGCTGATACTCTCTTTGTGTTTCTTGATTACGTAAAACATTTCTAGCGTTGTTGGATTTTTATTCAATATGAAAATTGATTGGATAATTGTACAAACAACGAACTGCTTTACCCTCTTTTTGAGCCGGTTGCCATGGCTTGTTAAACGATTTCAATACACGTACGGTTTCTCCTTTCATGGTTTCAATTTGATCCGCTTCGTTTATTTTTTCTTCTTGGGTAGCAATTTTAACTACATCGGTAACGATATAATCTTTTACGCTAATATAGAACGCTTTAATTTCAGTCATTGTTCCATCTGCTTCCACAACAAAACTAGAAAAGATGGTTATTTTTTTATTTTTAATTGCAGGTGGAAATTTAAAGTTGTCGCTAATAAACATCGATAGGGTGTAATTTCCGTCTTTAACTTGGGGTTTTAAATCAACTTCTGTAGATCGATATGGTTTGTCGGTTGTGCTTGGGACAGCAGTATCAGTAGATGCTATTTGTGCCGAAGCGGTTAGGCTACAAAGCAATATAAAGAAAAAAAATGGTTTCATAATCG
>CALPUN020000217.1 GCA_943326765.2 Bifidobacterium breve
ATCCAATACTTTCTCTCAAACTTCAGCAACCAATAGTGGCACTTCTGGTGACATTGGAGGGCAAAGCGGTCAATTACCAATTTCTCCACCAAAGCCCTAGTTTTTTTGAGCCGAAATAGGCAACTAGTTTAATTAAATTCAATACTTTCGGGAAATGATACGTAAACTGTTTCGTTTCCCGAATTTTATTTTCTATGCCTTGCTATCCTGCTGCTTCTTTTCATGCCAAAAAAATGAAAAGGAAGAAACGGCTTCCAGTAATGCCGCAAACTACTACTCACTCCTAAAGAAAGCTGAGCAGTGTGAAACTAAACTCGTTTATGACAGTGCTTTTTACTATTACAATCAAGCTAAGGTAAGCTGCAATCCTAAAATAGATAAAGACAATATCATTTATGCTCTGATGCGCATGTCGTTCATACAACAAATCCAAAGTGATTATTCTGGAAGTGAAGCAAATGCCACAGAATCAATACCCTATTTTAAAGGGGCAAAACAAAAAGCCTACATACCTAATCTTTACAATGTTTTAGGGATTGCTTGTATGGAGCAAAAGAATTTCGAAAGCGCTCTGTATTATTACCAACAAGCCTCGCGATTTACTCCTAATTCACTCGAAAAGATAATTCTTCTAAACAATATTTCGGTAGTCTATATGGAGCAAGAAAAGTTCGATGATGCTATCGCCATATTGAAATCAATAGTTAGAAATAAAGACATCAGTCAAAATAAGGAAACCCAAGCTAGGATTCTGGATAATCTTGGTTATTGCTATTTTAAAGTGGGGAACGCTGATGGGATTTCTTTATTGAAGGAATCACTTGAACTAAGAAAGCAAGCTAATGATGAATTCGGACTTATTGCTAGTTACTTTCATTTAGCAGATTATTACGAGAAAAGTCAGCCGCCGCTTTCCATAGCATTTGCTTTGAAAGGCTATCAACTAGCGACTCAATTGAAAAACAAAGAGGACCAATTGCAATTATTAGGCAAACTCATTCAGAATACTTCAGGAGATGAATCTAAGAAATATGCGCTAATTCGCCTTTCCCTAAGCGATAGTTTGACACATTCAAGACAAATCGCGAAGAATCAATTTGCCAAAATTAAATATGATGCTACAAAAACGAAAGTCGAAAATAGCATACTTAAAGTAGAACAGGAAAAAATCAGTAATCGGAATACTTTGCTTGTGATTTCTTTAGGTGCCTTTTTTATTATTTTTATTCTACTCTATATTATTTTAAAAATTAAGCATAAAAAAGACAAACTACAGGAAGTTTATAGTACTGAAATTCGCATTGCTAATAAAATTCATGACGAGTTAGCCAATGATGTGTTTTATGCAATGACTTTCGCAGAAACTCAGAATTTAAATGCGGGAAGCAATAAAGAATCGCTACTGGATACTCTAGACCATATTTATTCCAGGATACGAAATATTTCGAAAGAGAACAATAAGATTAGTACCCATTCCGATTTTATCGTTCATTTAAAAGAAATGCTATCCAGCTATAGTAATGAAAGTATCAACGTGATTTCAAACGGATTTGATTCTTTTGATTGGAGCTTGATTGAAGAACATAAGAAAATCATGGTATATCGAATAGTGCAAGAACTATTAGTTAATATGAAAAAGCATAGTCAATGCAGTTTGGTAGTTGTTACTATCAAGAAAAATGAAAATAAAATCGTCGTTGATTATTCTGATAATGGCATTGGAATCAATAAAGAGCAGCTAATTTTAAAAAATGGACTTCAAAATGTAGAAAATCGTATTAAAGCGATTAAGGGAACCATTAACATTGATGCAACCTCTGGAAAAGGGTTCAAAGTTAATTTTTCATTTCCAGCACCAAAATTCTAGCCATGATGCTTATCAGTTGTTGCAAACCATTCCTTTATTTCTACCAAAATTTAACAATTGATACAGATTTTCTACAGCAAAATATCAATAATTTCGGCTAATATCGCCAAGTGTTTTTAGCGGCTCCGCATCAAAAATTCATTTGATTGGAGCTTTTTGGAAGACCATAAAAAATTCATGGCTTATCGAATAGTGCAAGAACGATTAGTTACCAGTAAGAAAAATGAAAATAAAATCGTCGTTGATTACAAGGATAACGGCATTGGAATCAATAAAGAGGCGCTAATTTTAAAAAACGGTCTCCAAAATGTGGAAAACCGTAAAGAAGCTATTAGGGGAACTATTAATTTTGACGCAACCTCTGGAAAAGGGTTCAAATCTTATTTTTTATTTCCAGTATAAACGCCTTTACTATGTTTCAAAAAGTGATTACGGTTGACGATTTAGATACCATTAATATTGCAGTTATTCGTGCTTTAGAAGAACTAGCTATTCCAGAAATCCAAAATGCCAAATACTGCGATGAAGCGCTTTTGAAAATTAAGAGAGGTATTGCAGAACAACTTCCATTCGATTTGCTCATTACGGATTTGTCTTTCAAATTAGACCATCGCCAAGAAAAACTTCAATCGGGCGAGGATTTGATACAAGCCGTAAAAAAAATACAGCCAAACATCAAGATTTTAGTATTCTCAATTGAGGACAAAACCCATCGCATTAGAAATCTTATCAAAAAAGAAGGTGTTAATGGTTATGTCTTGAAAGGACGAAATAGCATACCAGAGCTCAAGAAAGGAATTCAATATATTTATGATAACGACACTGTTTTTTTATCACCTGAGCTCACACATGCTTTATTAGATAGGTCTCTTTTGGAAATTGAATTATATGATATTGAATTACTGAAACTCCTTGCAAAAGGATACACCCATGAGGAAGTTTCTATACAATTTAAAGAAACAGGCACCATTCCATTCGGCGCTAGCAGCATTGAAAAACGCATTAATAAGCTTAAGATATTTTTCAAGGCAAACAATAACGTGCACTTAATTGCCATTGCAAAAGACTTGGGATTGGTTTAACTCCTTTATTTTTTAATTTTTTCTTCTTTACGGATTACCGTAAGTATATCATTTCTATTGGGTTTAAGTTTGAAGAGTATCTCTTTAAAATTTTCAATTATGAATGACAAATGTGAATTTTATCAAGATTCATCTAGTAAATAGAGAAGAACAGCTTCAAATGATTATTGTTTATGGAATCACAAAATTTAAATTCTTGGTATGACAAAACTTCGTTAGTGATACTATTGTGTATTATATTTCTCCTGGTTGGGCTATATGCCCTTTGGAAAAATCCCACCATTTCAAAAGGTTGGAAAATAGCAGGAACCTGTTTTTTTACAATTATCATTATAGTCAA
>CALPUN020000218.1 GCA_943326765.2 Bifidobacterium breve
CTCGGTGATGGCTGCGTTTTCAGTCGAAACTTTATTCAAATACAAAGTGCTGTTAATTGTAATGGCGTGTCCCATGGCGCTTTGTGGTTTGTCGGGCGCCACCACCACCACATCACCAATTTCCGACATGACCGCAATCAATGCTCGAATTCCTGGTGCGGTAATTCCGTCGTCGTTCGTTACTAAAATAAGAGGTTTTTTCATTTTTGTTTGAAGCTATTTTCTGCTCACCAGGCTAGGACATCGATTTCCGAACGACAGGATTGGAAGTGGGTTTAAATAATTATCGCAAAAATAAGCATTTTTAATAGGAAGTTGTTAAATTAGCATCTTTAACAAAAAATTAGCCTAGGAAATCAAGTGGCACCTCGTTTTTTGTTTAATTTTAGATGCAAAAAATTAATGCACACTTTAATTCAATTTATGAAAAGGAATTACAAAGTACTACTACTTATTGTTGCGATCTCATTAGGATTATTTGCCTTTACGAGTTCATTAAAACCTAAAGGCGATCCCGAAAAAGACAAAATGTTATTAGAGTTACTAACGTTTGTCATCGAAAGAGGGCATTATGATCCTGCGGTCATCGATGATAAATTCTCGAAAGGAATCTACAAAGATTATATCGAAGCATTAGATCCTTCAAAACGATTTTTCTTGCAATCAGACATCGATGAGTTTACTCCCTTTGAAACGCAACTCGACGATCAAATTAAAAACAAAGACCTATCTTTTTTCAATCTAACTTATGCCAGATTGATGCAACGAATTCAAGAAAGTAAGCAATTCTACAAAGACGTATTGGCCAAGCCCTTTGATTATTCGGTACAGGAAAACTTCAATACCAATTATGAAAAATTACCGTATGCGCAAAACACGGCCGAGTTAAAAGATAAATGGCGCAAACAAATTAAATTATCGACACTTTCTTCCTTAACGGACAAGTTAAAAATGCAGGAAGAAAAAAAGAACGGCGTAGTAAAAAACAAAACTATGGATGATGCTACTAAATCTAGTAGCGACGGAACAATAACAGAAAAACCAGCTGAGCCAGCGGATACTGGCGCACCCAAAACCTTCGAACAACTCGAAAAGGAAACAAGAGAAAATTCGCTAAAATCATTAAACGAATATTTTGATTTCATCAACGACTTGGATCAAAATGATTGGTTTTCAGTTTTTGTGAATGCTATCGCCACGCGATTTGACCCACACACGAACTATTTCCCGCCAGATGAAAAGGAACGTTTCGATGTGAGTATGAGCGGAAAATTAGAAGGAATTGGAGCCCGATTGCAAAAGAAAAATGATTATACCGAAATTTCAGAATTGATTTCCGGAGGTCCAGCTTGGAGAGGAAAAGAATTAGAATCTGGGGATATCATTTTGAAAGTAGCTCAAGGAAACCAAGAGCCGGTAGAGGTTGTAGGAATGCACTTGGATGATGTGGTTAAAAAGATCAAAGGTCCAAAAGGAACGGAAGTGCGTTTGACCGTTAAAAAAGTAGACGGTACCATCAAAGTAATTTCAATCATCAGAGACATTGTTGAAATTGAAGAAACGTATGCAAAATCAAGTGTTGTTGATAAAAACGGCATCAAATACGGGATTATTTACTTGCCTAAATTTTACATCGATTTTGAAAACAACGACAGCAGAGATGCCGGAAAAGATATGGCGATTGAGGTAGACCGATTGAAAAAAGAAGGCGTACAAGGCATCATCGTCGACCTTAGAGACAATGGTGGAGGTTCGTTAAAAACAGTAGTGGATATTGCAGGATTGTTCATCGAAGAGGGACCAGTAGTCCAAATCAAATCGGCCGGTAAAAAACAAGAAGTGCTTTATGATAAAGACAAAAGAATCCAATGGGACGGTCCTTTAGTAATCATGCAAAACAGTTTCTCAGCTTCAGCTTCAGAGATTATGGCGGCAGCGATTCAAGATTATAGAAGAGGAATTATCATTGGTAGTAAACAATCGTACGGAAAAGGAACGGTTCAAAACGTAATTGACTTGAACCAGTTTGTGCGAGGAAGTACTATGGGCGATTTAGGAGCGTTAAAGACTACTACTCAAAAGTTCTATCGAATTAACGGAGGCTCTACTCAATTAGAAGGAGTAAGCAGCGATGTAGCAATTCCAGATCGTTACGCTTATTTGAAAATGGGGGAACGCGATACAGACAATGCGATGCCATGGGATAAAATTGAACCAGCGGATTTCAAATTTTGGGACAAACAAACGAATTTTGATGCAGCGATTGATAACAGTAAAAAACGTATTGCGGAGAATCCGAAATTCAAATTGATTGATGAAAATGCGAAATGGATTGACCAACGCAATAAAGAAAGTGTTTATAGCTTGAACATCGACCAATTCAAAGCAGAGCAAAAAGCAATCGAAGAAAAAGCTAAAAAGTACAAATCGATAGCCGATTATAAAAACTCGCTAAAATTCAGCTCCTTGCCTTACGAAGAAGAGGCTATAAAAACCGATGTATCTTTGAAAGAGAAACGAGAAAGATGGCACGAAAGCTTGGCTAAAGATATTTATGTGGAAGAAGCTCTGAATGTTTTAGAGGATTTACAACCCAAAGGTTTAGTGAAGAAAACCGTGGTTTCAAAATTGAAAAAAGATAAAATTGTAAAATCGTAAAGCTTTAATAGTCAAGTAAAAAGCGCCTTAGGGATTTAAATTCCTAAGGCGCTTTTTGTTACTAACAAATTTTCAAAATAGAGACAAGTTTAAAATATTTAAATGTTAACTTGAGTTCAAAAAAGAATCGTTTTGGGAACTACATTAAATTCAAATTCATTCGATTTTATAGGTAAGAAACAGATCCACAGTATGGAAATTTTTACCATTCATTTACTTTATTCGCATCCATTTTTAGAAAGATGAATAGCAAGATTGTGAAACCCCACAGTCCAGAACCGCCATAGGAAAAGAACGGCAGTGGTACCCCAATGGTAGGGAAGATTCCGGCAACCATAGCAATATTTACAAAAAAGTGAATGAACAAGATGCAAGCCACGCAATACCCGTAAACCCTACTGAACTTAGTTTTTTGCCTTTCGGCCAAATAAATAGTTCTAAAAATTAAACCTAGGAAAAGCGCAATGACGAACAATGATCCGAAAAATCCCCACTCTTCTCCAACGGTAGTAAAAATATAATCTGTGTGCTGTTCTGGCACGAAGCCTCCTTTGGTTTGTGTGCCTTCTAAAAATCCTTTTCCAAACCAACCTCCAGAACCAATGGCAATCTC
>CALPUN020000219.1 GCA_943326765.2 Bifidobacterium breve
ATAGCTTCCAAATTGTTTCCTTCTTTAATTTCGAGTACCTCCCAATCAAAAGCTTCAAATTTTGCGCGAATGCTTCCCATGTTCAAAACTTCATCGGTGGTTCCGTCAATTTGTTTTCCATTTAAGTCGATGGTAGCAATCAGATTGTCTACTTTTTTTGCTGAAGCATACATGATGGCTTCCCAATTTTGACCTTCTTGCAATTCGCCATCGCCGTGCAAGCTATAGACCAAATGCGGATCTTTGTTTAATTTTTTGGCTTGAGCAGCACCAATGGCTACTGACATGCCTTGTCCCAAAGAACCGGAGGCAATGCGAACGCCAGGCAATCCTTCGTGTGTCGTAGGGTGTCCTTGTAGGCGAGAATTAATCAGTCGGAACGTGGCCAATTCGGCTACCGGAAAATACCCGCTTCTAGCTAAAACGCTATAGAAAACCGGGGAGATGTGACCGTTGGAAAGGAAGAACAAATCTTCTCCCATGCCGTCCATGTCAAATCCGGGTTTGCGTTCCATGATATTTTGATATAGCGTCACCATGAATTCGGCGCATCCCAAAGAACCTCCGGGATGTCCAGAATTTACGGCATGCACCATGCGCAGAATGTCTCTTCGAACTTGTGTGGTAAAGTCTTTTAAGTGTTGTGTGTTTGGCATTGTTTGTAGTATGAATTAATTGGCGTTAAAAGTAAATCTATTTTTGGCGCGAGGCAAATGATTTTTGGAATAGTTATTAAGGGTTTTCGACTGTTTTTTGAAGCGCCACAAAACTCCAAGCGTGCCACTCGCACAAAATTGCGTTAGGGATAGCAACAGCATCCTTTTGTGCCGGGTTTCGGCGCAAAAGATAGCGTGGATAGCCCGACCTTTAGGGAACGCGCAAGTTCGAATTCTAAAAGCATGAATTTAGAATCCAAATAAAATCCGAAATCCGAATTCTAAAATCCGAAATCTGCTATCTTTGCCGACTGAAAATCCTGTTATGAAGTTTGATTTATTACAAAAAGATCCGCAATCGAAAGCGCGTGCCGGAACCATTACGACCGACCATGGCGTGATTGAAACCCCTATTTTTATGCCTGTTGGAACCGTGGCCTCGGTAAAAGGCGTGCACCAACGGGAGTTGAAAGATGAAATTAATCCGGATATTATTTTAGGAAATACGTACCATTTGTACTTGCGGCCGCAAACGGCCATTTTAGAAAAAGCGGGCGGATTGCACAAATTCATGAATTGGGATCGCAATATTCTGACGGATTCGGGTGGCTATCAAGTGTATTCGCTTTCGGCCAATAGAAAAATTAAGGAAGAAGGCGTAAAGTTTAAATCGCATATTGACGGGTCCTACCACGTTTTTACGCCCGAAAATGTGATGGAAATACAACGCACCATTGGCGCCGATATCATTATGGCGTTTGACGAATGTACACCGTATCCTTGCGATTACCGCTATGCCCAGCGCTCGATGCACATGACCCACCGTTGGTTGACCCGCTGCATCAATCACTTAGACAAAGTGCCTTTTAAATACGGTTATGAACAAACGTTTTTTCCAATTGTGCAAGGAAGTACTTATAAAGATTTGAGAATGCAATCGGCCGAATACATTGCCAATGCAGGCCAACAAGGAAATGCCATTGGGGGATTATCTGTTGGAGAACCCGCGGAAGAAATGTATGCCATGACTGAAATTGTGTGTGATATTTTGCCCGAAGACAAACCACGCTATTTAATGGGCGTAGGAACACCCATCAATATTTTAGAGAATATAGCGTTAGGAGTAGACATGTTCGATTGTGTAATGCCCACTCGGAATGCTCGAAACGGAATGTTATTCACTGCTCACGGAACCATTAATATCAAAAATAAAAAATGGGAAGACGATTTCTCGCCTTTGGATGAAATGGGAATGACCTTCGTAGATACCGAATATACCAAAGCTTATTTGCGCCACTTGTTTGCGGCCAATGAATATTTAGGAAAACAAATTGCGACGATTCACAACCTAGGTTTTTATATGTGGTTGGTTCGTGAAGCTAGAAAACATATCTTAGCGGGAGATTTTCGCGTTTGGAAAGAGATGATGGTAAAGCAAATGAGTCCAAGATTATAAATTTAGTTGATGGTTGATAGTTGATGGGTGATAGATTTGACCCACAACCCACAACCAACAACCAACAACCAACTATGTTAACTATAATTGACAAATACATTCTCAAAAAATACTTAACCACCTTTGCGGTGATGCTTTTTTTATTCATTCCCATCGGAATTGTCATTGACGTTTCGGAGAAGATTAATAAAATGCTCGAGAATAAAGTGCCTTTGAAAGAAATTACAATTTATTATTTCGACTTTATAATCTACTTTGCGAATTTACTATTTCCTATATTTTTGTTTCTTTCGGTGATTTGGTTTACTTCAAAACTCGCTAACAATACTGAAATCATCGCTATCTTAAGTTCCGGAATTTCATTCACCCGCTTCCTGCGGCCTTATATTTTAGGGGCTACCATTGTGTCTTTGTTTTCCTTATTGATGGGGTTTTTCTTAGTGCCAAAAGCTAGCGAAGGGTTTAAGAATTTCCGCTACATGTACCTTATAGGCAACGGACAGGAGGAAATGCGGGAGAGCTCCAATGTCTTCCGGCAAATTAGCGATGACGAGTTTATTTATGTGAGTAATTTCAATACGATTTCTAAAACGGCTTTCAATTTTTCTTTGGAGAAGTTTAAGGGCGACCAACTCGACTATAAAATCACCGCCAACCGAATCAAATTCAATCCCAAAGACAGCACCTACATGATGTTCGGGTTCACCAAAAGAACCGTGGGTGTGCTCAACGATAAAATTGAAAAAGCCGACAAAAGAATCCAAAAATTCAAATTTGAATTAGATGATTTAACGCCAACGGTCTACGTCGCCGAAACCTTATCGCTAGGTGAACTAACCACTTTCATTGACAAAGAACGAAAAAGAGGTTCCTCCAATATCAATACCTATTTAGTGGTGTTGTATAAAAAATATAGCATTCCTGTTTCAGCATTTATCCTAACCATTATCGCTGTTGCAGTATCGTTTATGAAACGTCGTGGTGGCATGGGAATGAATCTCGCGGTAGGGATCTTACTAGCGTTTACTTTCGTATTTTTTGATAAAATTTTCGGCGTATTGGCAGAGAAATCAAGTATGCCACCATTAATCGCGGTTTGGATTCCCAACATCCTTTTTGGAGCCTTAGCGTTTTACCTACTTCG
>CALPUN020000220.1 GCA_943326765.2 Bifidobacterium breve
AATGCTTCTGAGGTACTGCAACGTATATTTCCAATTCTTAAAGGAGCGGTGACTATTGGTGATCACTCCTGGATTGGCGCCAGCGCGATCATCATGCCCAATGTTACTTTAGGGAAATATTGCATCGTGGCGGCGAACAGTTTTGTGAACAGTTCTTTCCCGGATTATGCCGTTATAGGGGGTACTCCGGCAAAATTAATTCGAACTTTAACGCCAAGTGAAATCGCTAAATTAAACACTAATGATTAAATTTTTAGATCTTCAAAAAATCAATGCACAACATGCTGCCGAGCTGAAACAAGTGGCTTCAGAAGTGATTGATTCGGGTTGGTTTTTAATGGGAGAAAAACTTTCCAGTTTCGAAACTAAACTAGCACACTATGTAGGCGCTTCCCATGCTATTGGGGTGGCTAACGGATTGGATGCGCTGCGCTTGATTTTGAAAGCCTATATCGATATGGGAATTATGGCCGTTGGCGACGAAGTCATCGTGCCTGCCAATACGTACATTGCTTCGGTTTTGGCGATCACCGATAACGGTTTGATTCCTGTTTTTGTGGAGCCAGATGCTACATCGTTTAATTTAGACTTAGCTTTAATCGAAGCAGCATTGACCCCGAAAACCAAAGCGATCATGGTTGTTCATTTGTACGGTCAAGTTTGTTGGAATACTGATTTAAGCACTCTTGCTAAAAAACATGGTTTAAAAATAATAGAAGACAATGCACAAGCCATTGGCGCCGAGTGGAACGGAATTAAAACTGGAGCATTAGGCGATGCAGCCGGATTTAGCTTCTATCCAGGAAAAAATTTAGGAGCCCTTGGCGATGCCGGTGCTGTCACTACTAGCGATTCCGAATTGGCAGAACGAGTAAAAGCACTAGGAAACTACGGAAGTAGAAAAAAATACGTCAATGAATTTCAAGGATTGAACAGTCGGTTGGATGAAATTCAAGCGGCCTTTTTAGAAGTGAAATTAAAATACATCGATACTGAAAATCAGTACCGAAGACAATTAGCCGCAACGTATTTGCGCGGAATTACGAATCCTGCTATTGGATTGCCAATACCAAATAACGCTAGCTTTTCAGCAGAATCCAACGCAGAACATGTTTGGCATTTGTTTGTCATTCGCCATGCCAAAAGAGCCGAGTTGCAAAACTACTTAGCTGAAAAAGGCATCCAAACGTTGATTCATTATCCAATTCCACCCAACAAGCAATTGGCCTACAAATCCTATAACCATTTGGATTTTCCAATTACCAACTTGATTCACGAAGAAGTATTGAGTTTGCCTTTGAGTCCCGTGATGCCTTTAGAAGAAGTAAATGAAGTGATTAAGGCTTTGAATAATTTTACACTTTAGCAAAGCAAAAAACTACCAACCCAAAAATCAACCGAAAATGATACAAGCATCTAAAACGCACAACAACCGAAAGCCATGGAATTGGTTAGTGTACCAAAGTAGTGACCAGTTTTTAAATAAATATGCGCCGCATTACAAAGGGAAATTATATGATTTAGGATGTGGCGTTCGTTCTTATGAAGCTTTTTTCTTAAACTTCGCCGATAGTTATGTTGGCATCGATTGGGGCGCAAGTATCCACGATACCAAAGCGGATATTTTCACCGATTTGAACCAACCTTTACCCGTAGATTCCGAAGTGGCCGACACGGTAGTTTGCTTATCGGTATTAGAACATTTATCCGAACCACAAACGCTTTTGAACGAAGCCTATCGCATCATGAAGCCCGGCGCCGTAATGATATTGCAAGTGCCGTGGCAGTGGAAATTACACGAAGAACCGTATGATTTTTTTCGATACACCCCTTATGGTTTAAAGCATTTATTCGGAAAAGCTGGTTTTAAAGACATAGAAGTGGAAGCGACTAGTGGTTTCTTTTCGATGTGGTGTTTGAAGTTTAATTATTTTACTTTGGGCTTAATCACCGGACCTAGAATTTTTAGAGCAATCAAAAAAGCTATTTTCTTACCGTTGTGGTACATTGGACAAAAAGTGGCGCCAACATTGGACAAGCTCGATAAATATTGGCCCGCCGAGTCGCAAGGTTATTATGTTATCGCCAAAAAAATCTAGAATACTCTTAGGATTTAAGTTTTAAAATTGAATACCAAGACTACCAACTACAAATCTATTTTCAAAGCCACTTCCATTTTTGGAGGGGTTCAGGTTTTTAATATTTTAATTACACTGATTCGCAGCAAAGCAGTGGCTCTATTAATTGGAACGGCTGGAATGGGTTTGAACGGCTTGTTCAATTCGAGTTTGAATTTAATCCGAACTTTATCTTCTTTAGGCGTTGCAGAAAGTGCCGTTCGCGATATTAGCAAAGCACACAGCTCAGACAACGAAACCGAAATGGCAACCACCGCAACGGTTTTCAAAAGACTGATTTGGTTTACGGCGGCCTTAGGAATTGTTTTGACCGTAGCATTTTCTTCGGTTTTGAGTAAGTTTACCTTTAACTCAACGGAGCACACTACTTCCTACATCTTGCTGTCTTCCACTTTTATTTTTGGAACCTTATCAGGCGGAATTTACACACTATTGCGAGGAACCCGGCAAATAAAATATTTAGCGCAAGCTAATGTTTTTGGAGCTGTGGTTGGACTTTTAGTGGCACTGCCAATATTTTATTTTTACGGAATTAAAGGCGTTGTTCCAGCGATTATTGCCACAGCTTTCGGAAATTATTTGGTATCGCTTTTTTATAAAAACAAAATCAAATTTCAAAAGATTGATTTGAGTTGGACCGAAACCTTAGTACTCGGAAAACCCATGGTCATCTTAGGGTTGAGTTTAACAACCATTAGTTTGCTTTCTTCCGGAATTGCATTTCTTTTGAATGCTTTTATTTCTAAAACGGGAAGCTTAACCGATTTGGGCTTGTACAATGCCGGATTAGCCATTGTTGACGGCTATGTGGGGATGGTATTTACCGCTATGGCAACCGATTATTATCCTCGATTAGCGGGAGTTATTCAAGAAGAATTCAAATGGAAACAATTAGTCAACGAACAAGCCGAACTCATTTTGATCATTCTTAGTATTGTTTTAGTATTGCTCATTTCCACAACACCACTATTAATTCGGGTATTGTTAAGTAGAGAATTTTTGGGCGCTACAGATTTTATATTTTGGTCGGTATTGGCGATTCCATTAAAAGGATTGGTATGGGTGGGTGGTTTCGTTATTTTAGCCAAAGGCGA
>CALPUN020000221.1 GCA_943326765.2 Bifidobacterium breve
AGTAATTGTTAACGGCAGTTTGTTCGTTCATTCGAAACGCTACGGGGCGAATCATGAGAATGGAATTAGTGGTTTGTTTCATATTTATTTGTTGTATGTTGTAAGTTCTATGTTGTAGGTTTTGAAATTAGGTTTTCCAGTTTTGTTCTACGTATTTGATGAAATTATAGATTTTTGCGCTTAATTCGTGATACTTGTCGATAAATTCCTGTTCGTTATCAATTATTTTTGGATATAATGTTGCGATTTTCTGCAAATGAAAAACGGTTTCAAGACAACTTGCATAAGAATAGGTCAAAAATTTAATGAAGTCCGCTTTGTATCGTTTTCTGCCATACCCCTCAACAATGTTAGTTGCCACGGAATCAGCTGATCTTCTAAATTGACTTCCCAATTCATACATTTCATGTTTTGGTAGTTTTAAAGAAGCACCGTGTGCTTTATAAAATAATTCCAATCCCATAGTATAAATCTCTAAATCCTTATAACTGCTCCTATTCTCTATTTTTTTGGCTTATACTAAATATACTCAGAATCAAAACTTACAACTTACAACCTACAACCCACAACAATTCTAATCTCTAATCAACGGCAGCGTAGAACATCTAAGCAATCCTTCTTGTTTGGCGATTTCGCCGTACGGAATTTCTTCAACAGTAAAACCGTTCTGGCGCAACCACGTATTTAATCGGGTGAAGTTTTTTTCGGAGACCACTACATCGGGCGCTATAGAAAACACATTCGAATACATGCTGTACATTTCATCTCTAGTGATGTGAAAGAGGTTTTCTTTTCCGAAGAGTTTGACCAAATACATATAATCGGCTTCTTCGCGGAATCCGCTTTTGTAGATGATTCCTTTATTGGTTCCTAAGGGCTGAAAACAGCAATCCAAATGCAGGGCGTTGTCGCGGGCTTCGATTTTTGATTTAACCAAATCGAATTCTTTGACAATTTTATTGGGGAATAAGTCTCTAATGTACTGTACCCCTTCCATATTAGTGCGGGCAGTGATGTAGTCTTTGTAGTCACTTCCTTTATAGGTTCCTATAAAAACATAGTCGTTCCAAACGATCACGTCGCCGCCTTCAATGTGCACTTCTTCAGGTGGACGCACTACTTTTTTGGGATCGATTTGATCGATAAGGTATTGAATGGCGTCTAATTCGTGTTCGCGATCGGGTAAAATATTGGCTTTGATGAAGGTGTCTTCAATGACAAACCCAATATCACGCGTAAAGATTTGATTGTAATTTTCTAGGAGTTCCGGGCGGTAGACTTTGACATCGTATTTTTGAAATACTTGGTTGAAAGCTTCCATCTCTTGTACCATCGCTTCTTCGGTAGGATAGGTTCCTGCTAAAATGTGTTCTAACGATTTCGGATCGTAGGCTTCTTCTGCGGTGGGAGTTGGGCCGTTGTGAACTGCTGAACCTAACACGACGGCTCGTAGTCGGGAAGATTCATTCGTAACATGAATTGGTAACATACATTTGCTTTGATTGGAAACAAAGATATAGAAAGCGGGTTGATTAATAAAGTATTCTAAAAATAATCCGTTCAAAGTAACAATTCCGTAAAAAAAGTCTTTTTTTGAATGTCTTTGTTTATAAATGAAACTGAAAGTGAAATTTAGTTTTTAGGAAGTATTGTCGCCTAATATAACGCTTCTTTCGGTTTCTTTACGCGTGCATCATTCAAATGTCTACAATCGTGTAATATAAAATTAAACACAAAATCTATTATCTATTCCATGTTTGGATTGACATTGTCTTTGGTATGAAAAGATAAAGTGAATCAGTATCAAAGATTATGTAAGAATAAATTAATACTTTTGAAATCCAACAAAAATGTTGTGCTGTAGACATGCTTTTTAACTCTCTTAACTTTGCCATCTTTCTTCCGATAATTTTTGTATTCTATTGGTTTGTCACGAATAAGAGTTTAAAAATTCAAAACCTATTACTTCTAGTTTCAAGCTATTTCTTTTATGGCTTTTGGGATTGGCGATTTTTATTTCTTTTAGTTTTTTCAACCCTGTTGGATTATTACACAGGTATTAAAATGTCGGACACCACTAGTAGTAGCAAAAAACGATTTTGGTTTTGGCTTAGTGTTTCGATAAATTTAGGTTTCTTGGCGGTGTTTAAATACTATAATTTTTTCGCTGCTTCTTTTGCGGAAGCGATAACTCATTTTGGGTTAAAAGTAGATCCTTGGACACTAAAAATAATTCTGCCTGTCGGAATTTCTTTTTATACGTTCCATGGTTTGTCCTATGTGATTGACATATACAAAAATCGCATCAAGGCTGAAAAAAACTTTGTAGAATATGCCGTATTTGTTAGTTTTTTTCCGCTTTTGGTTGCTGGACCGATAGAAAGAGCTACCCATTTATTGCCACAAATTAAGAAGAAAAGAGTATTTGATTATAGCCAAGCTGTCAATGGTTTGCGACAAATCTTATGGGGATTATTTAAGAAAATAGTTATTGCTGACCAATGTGCTGAATATGCCAATACCATTTTTAATAGCGCTGACTCCTTCTCTGGAAGTACCCATGTGCTGGGCGCACTTTTTTTTACCATGCAAATTTATGGTGATTTTTCGGGGTATTCAGATATTGCCTTGGGAACAGCGCGTCTTTTTGGAATAGATTTACTACGCAATTTTGCCTTTCCTTACTTTTCAAGAGACATCGCAGAGTTTTGGCGACGTTGGCACATTTCGCTATCGACCTGGTTTAGAGATTATCTCTATATTCCTCTTGGAGGCAGTAAGAGCGGGACATGGAAAAAAATTAGAAATACTTTTATTCTATTCTTAGTAAGCGGGTTTTGGCATGGAGCCAATTGGACCTTCATTGTTTGGGGGTTTCTTAATGCTTTATATATCCTGCCCTCTATAATTTTTAATACGAACAGAAATCATCTTGATATCGTGGCGAAAGGAAAAGTTATTCCAACTGCAAAAGAAGTATTTCAGATGAGTTTAACCTTTAGCCTCAGTGTATTTGCATGGATTTTCTTTAGAGCTATCGATTTAAATCATGCTTATAGTTTTATTTCTAAAATAGTGTCGTCTTCCCTTTTTGAAGTTCCCTATTTTCCGGGAATTGGCACCAGTATTCCCACTTTTATATTCCTACTTCTGTTCTTGATTATTGAATGGTTAGGAAGAGAACAGCAATTTGCCATTGAATCATTCGGGATTAAATGGCCAAGAATTA
>CALPUN020000222.1 GCA_943326765.2 Bifidobacterium breve
GCTCCAAATCCGGGAGTATTGAGCGGCACCCAAAACTTGTGTGTGGGACAAAGTAGCACTTTTGTTTCTACAGTAACGGGAGGTACTTGGAGTTCTTCTAATACAACTCTTGCCACGATCAATTCTACTACTGGAGTTATAACTACTCTTGGGGCTGGAACCGCCATTATAACTTATACAGTAACCGGAACAGGAGGTTGTGCCAACACGAGTTCTACAAGAACTGTCACTGTCAATGCCAATGTTACTCCAACTTTCAATCCTGTTGCAGCAATTTGTTCGGGGAGTGTTTTAGCAGCTTTACCTTTAACATCTATTAATGGAATTAACGGTCTATGGACACCAGCTTTGAACAATACTAGTACTACTCAATATACTTTTACACCAACTGCTGGGCAATGTGCTACAAACGCTACATTAACGATTACTGTAAATCCTAAAATAATTCCATTATTTAGTTTGTTTGCACCAATATGCCAAGGTGCCACACCACCAATTTTGCCTATTAGTTCTGAAAACGTTCCGCCTATTTTGGGAACGTGGAGTCCACCAGTGAGTACTGCAACTGTAGGAACATCGGTGTATACTTTTACACCTAATCCGGGGCAATGCGTTAGTAGTTTACCTACTACATTAGCGATTACTGTTGCGCCAGTATTGGTGCCGAATTTCCCTGTTATTCCACCATTTTGTAATGGGAAGACTCCTATCCCGACTTTGTCAAATACATCCCCTAATGGAGTAGTTGGAACTTGGTCGCCTGCAGTCATTAACAATACACTTTCGGGTACTTATATATTTACACCTAACGCCAATCAATGTGCAACTACCAAAACATTGACTGTTACTATTATCCCCAAAACAATTCCAAATTTTTCAAATATTCCCCCATTTTGTAAAGGAAGTACCGCTCCATTGCTTTCACTGACATCACCTAATGGTATTACTGGAACCTGGTTGCCCTTAACGATTGACAATACCACTAGTGGTACATTTCCTTATACGTTTACACCCAATGCTACAGAATGTGCTACCACTCAAATTTTAAATGTAACAGTTACGGACCCAGTATTACCTAACTTCCCAGATATAAAGCTTTGTACTGGTGCCACTTCGCCTGTATTGACGGCTACTTCTCCGAATGGCATAACGGGTACTTGGTTGCCTAGTACCGTCGATAATATTGTATCCTCCACTTATGTGTTTACCCCTAATACGGGTGAATGTGCTATTTCGCAAACGATAAATGTGACTATTAACCAATATACTTTGGTGGCAATTGATGGCGTGGTCACCAATTACTTTGAAGACAACCAAATAATTACAGTTTTGGCTTCTGATCCTGGTAATTATTCTTACCAATTGGACGATGGCCTTTTTCAAGAAAGCAATGTTTTTGAAAATGTAAGTTCTGGAATTCATACGATTAAAGTCATAGATCTTAATGGCTGTTCCGCTCCTTTGAATGATAATGTCTTGGTTATTAATTACCCTAAATTCTTCACACCTAATGAGGATACTTACAATGATAAATGGAATATTTTTGGATTGAAAGACCAAGTAAACGCTGTAATTTTTATCTACGATCGGTATGGAAAATTACTGAAAGAAATCAGTCCGAGTGGAGAAGGATGGGACGGAACGTATAATGGCAGACCAGTGCCTAGTGCTGATTATTGGTTCACAGTAGACTATCTTGAAAACAATATAACCAAACAATTTAAAGCCCATTTCTCGTTAAAACGATAGTTCTTCTCTGGTGAAAAGTAGAATGAACCGAATTTTAGTAATAAAGTTCGATAACTAATCGTATTTTTTTTTGTAGGATAGTGCTATATGCAAAAGGAGGAACGTTAGGCTATTTATTAACATTATCAAACATCCTTATGAAGAGCTCTAGCACTTTACTTATAGAAGTAGTGTTGTTTTCCATAGCAACAATGCTGTTGTATGTAGGATGTGAAAAAGAAACGTCCAAACGCTATTACAAAACTCAAAATGTCATTATTTTAGTTGTTGATGGGGCTCGATATACCGAGACTTGGGGCGAACCAACACGGCATTATATTCCACATCGATCCGCCTTACTGCAGCAAGGTGTTTTGTGCAGTAATTTTTATAATAATGCTTTTACGACTACTTGTCCGGGACACCAAGCGCTCTGTACTGGTGTGTATGAGAATATTAACAACAGCGGACAACAATATCCTACCAATCCTTCTATTTTTCAATATTGGATGAAGGCTTTTAACAGGCCCGGTTCGGAAGCTTGGGTTATTGCTACCAAAGATAAGCTCGAAGTACTCTCCGATTGTGTAAATCCGAATTGGAAAGGGACTTATCGACCAAGTACCGATTGTGGTGTACAAGGTCTTTTTACAGGGTATCGCGAAGATAGTATCACTTTTAAACGTATGAAATTTATCATTTCAAATCATCCAGTACGCTTGGCAATAGTTAATTTTAAACAACCGGATGCAGCAGGGCATTTGGCGGATTATGGCGCCTACTTGCAAGGTATCGTGGATACTGATACTTATATTTATCAATTTTGGAATTTATTGCAAAGCAATCCTTACTACAAAGACAAAACAACCTTAATTGTAACTAATGATCATGGGCGGCATACGGAAGGGCATTTGGATGGTTTTGTTTCCCATGGAGATTTGTGCGATGGATGTAAGCACGTTGAATTTTTTGCTTTGGGACCTGATTTTAAACAAAATTATGTCTGCACTACTCCTTATGAACAAATTGACGTTGCAAGTACTGTTGGCGAATTAATGGGATTTGCCGTTCCAACCGCTAATGGGAAAGTAATGCGTACTATTTTCAAATAGCATCGACAACTCATTTGCTCCAATTTCTTCACTTTTAGAAACTTAACGATTTTTTTCTTAAATTCGTTTTTGCTTGTGAATCGAATTCTTTAAAAAACCATGACGATTGTGGCTTTTATGGAACCATTAACTTTATGAGTAAAAAGAAGCAAGACTAAACTACAATTAAACTATATAATTATGAAAAAAAAGGAAGGTTTTTTAAGAGCGCTACTGGTATTTTTTTGTTGCGTGATTATTGGGTTGGTTATCGGATTCATCTATGATACCGTTCAGCTTGCTACTACTATAGGAATTGGCCTAGGGATACTCTGGATGGGCGTTGCTTATTTTAATCAACAGGAATAAAGGATCATTTTGATTTTATTACTTTTATA
>CALPUN020000223.1 GCA_943326765.2 Bifidobacterium breve
CGATCCGGAACAAAGATACCGCCGTCGTTATGTGGATTTAACCGTAAACGACCACGTCAAAGAAACGTTTGTCAAAAGAACAAAATTGTTTAATGCCATGCGCAGTTTCTTTAATGAGCAAGGCTATTTGGAAGTGGAAACGCCCGTTTTACAACCCATTCCAGGTGGTGCTGCCGCGCGTCCTTTTATCACGCACCACAACTCACTAGACATTCCATTGTATATGCGAATTGCGAATGAATTGTATTTGAAACGTTTGATCGTAGGCGGATTTGAAGGGGTGTATGAATTTTCAAAGAACTTCCGAAACGAAGGGATGGATCGCACACACAATCCCGAATTTACGGCTATGGAAATCTATGTAGCGTATAAAGACTACAATTGGATGATGACCTTCACTGAAAATTTATTGGACTATTGCGCGGTTGCCGTCAACGGAACTTCGGAGGCCACTTTTGGCGAACACCAAGTCAGTTTTAAAGCGCCCTACGCTAGAATAACCATGACTGATGCTATCAAACAATTTACCGGTTTTGATATTTCCGGTAAAAGCGAAAGCGAATTGTTTGAAGCCGCAAAATCGATGGGAATTGAAGTCGATGCCACTATGGGCAAAGGCAAACTTATAGACGAAATTTTTGGAGCGAAATGCGAAGGGAATTTTATTCAACCTACGTTTATTACGGATTACCCAAAAGAAATGTCGCCTTTGTGCAAACAACACCGGGACAATCCTGAATTGACGGAGCGTTTTGAGTTGATGGTTTGCGGAAAAGAAGTAGCCAACGCTTATTCGGAATTGAACGATCCTATCGATCAAAGAGAACGTTTTGAAGCGCAAATACAATTGGCCGAACGCGGCGACGACGAGGCTACTGGTTTGATTGATGAAGATTTCTTGAGAGCTTTAGAATACGGGATGCCACCAACCTCTGGATTGGGAATTGGAATGGACCGTTTGATGATGTTTTTGACCAACAACAGTTCGATTCAAGAAGTGTTGTTCTTCCCGCAAATGCGTCCGGAGAAAAAACAAGTTCAAATTGAATTGGAAGACGAAGAGAAACTAATTGTAGCACTTTTAAAAACCAATGCCAACGAAATGGATTTGGGAGTTTTGAAAGTAAAATCAGAATTGAGTGGCAAGAAATGGGATACGGCTATGAAAGGATTGTCGAAACACGGTTTGGTTAAAGTAGCTTTAGTGGGCGATTCTAAAATAGTGACTTTGGTGGGATTGTTGTAAACTATATTTAGTTTCCATTTGGATTAAACTATATGCTTTTTGTTAGGTCAAAACGACACAAAATTTAAAATTCACTAAAATGAAAAACATGTTTGCAATGGTGCTATTAGTTGTTGGAATGACAACTTTCGCACAAGTAGAAAAACAAGCGGCTAAGAAAACAGCTATGGAGCAACTTTCTCCAGAACAACGCAATCAGTTGCATTTAAAAAAATTAAAATTAGAATTGGGATTGAATGAATCTCAAGAAAAGGAAATGAGTAAAATCATCGCCGAACAAACCACCAAAATGGATGCCGCCCGGGCAGAAAAAAAAGCAACGAAAGAGAAAGGAATCAAACCAACCGGTGACGAACGATTTGCAAAACAAAACCAACGCTTGGATGATAAAATGGCAATGAAAGCTAGAGTTCAAAAAATTCTAACTCCAGACCAATTCAAAAAATGGGAGGATATGAAGAAAGAGCGTCAAGAACATCTAGAAAAAAGAATGGAAAAAAAAGAGCGTA
This sequence comes from Bifidobacterium breve, assembly GCA_943326765.2. GTDB lineage: Bacteria > Bacteroidota > Bacteroidia > Flavobacteriales > Flavobacteriaceae > Flavobacterium. The sequence continues at coordinate 1,756 of CALPUN020000223.1, forward strand.
AAGGTCAAAAACCACAAGAATAACAAAATATATTTTGAGGATTCGTAAAATTAAATTAGATTTGGTTTTTGCTAATTAATCTAAAATTAAATCATGAAAAAAATACTTGTCTTACTAACCTTCTTTTTTGCTTTTACTTTGACTGCTAATGCTCAAGATAAAAAAGTTTCAACAGAACAAGCTGCTCAAAAAGATATTGCGGCCTTATTAGAAAAAGTGGCTGTTGATGTAACCTTGAAACAAGATTTGTACACCTTAATGTTGATGAAATATGACGGTCTAGCGAATTCTAAAACGGCTGTCGAAAAAGAAAATGTTTCTAAAGGCATCGAACACAAATTATTATCAGGATTGAACGAAGCTCAAAGAAAACAGTTATTGCAAAATCCAGAATTATTGAAAAGATTATCTCATTAATTCTTTTTAATACGAATAAAAAAGCTCGCTAAAATTTAGCGAGCTTTTTTATTTTTATAAAGTGGTAGCTACTTTCCTAATAGCGGCAATAGTAACCTCTAAGTCATCGTATGTTAGTGCATCGGTTATAAACCAGGTTTCGTAGGCTGAGGGTGCAATATAAATCCCCTCGTTTAATAATCCGTGGAAGAACTTTTTAAAAGTAGCATTATCGCCTTTCGCTGCCGTTTGAAAATCGACTACAGGATCCGCGTCAAAATGTACGGATATCATAGATCCGACTCTGTTGATGGTAAATGTAATCTTGTTTTCCGTTAACACTGCTCTAATTCCTTTTTCCAAATAAGCCGTTTTTTGATCCAATCTTTCAAACAAGGTTACATCTTCATTTATGGCTTTCAACATGGCCAAACCTGCAGCCATCGCTAATGGGTTTCCCGACAACGTTCCGGCTTGATACACAGGTCCTAGTGGCGCTAAATAATTCATGATTTCAGAACGAGCCGCAAAAGCACCAACTGGCAATCCGCCACCAATAACTTTTCCGAAAGTTACAATATCAGCCACCACGTTGTATAATTCTTGAACGCCCCCTTTGGACAATCGGAATCCCGTCATGACTTCGTCAAAAATCAATAAGATGTCGTTCTCAGTACAAAGTTGTCGGATTCCTTGTAAGAATCCTTCTTTGGGTGGAATACAACCCATATTTCCAGCAACAGGCTCGATGATTATAGCTGCAATTTCATTTTTATTGGCCGCGATAAGTTGGGCTACATTATCTAAATCATTATACCGTGCCAATAAAGTATCCTTTGCGGTTCCTGCTGTAACACCTGGGCTGTTTGGAGAACCAAACGTAATAGCCCCACTTCCTGCTTGAATTAAAAAAGAATCGGAATGACCATGATAGCATCCGGCAAATTTGATAATCTTATCTTTTTTGGTATACCCTCGTGCCAAACGAATGGCACTCATACAAGCTTC
>CALPUN020000224.1 GCA_943326765.2 Bifidobacterium breve
AAAAGGCACTAGATTCGGGATGTAATGATTATATTTCAAAACACATAAACAAAGATAAATTAATAGAATTAATACACAAATATTTTGACTAAAGAATTGATCCATTCGAGGGCTTCAGTTTCAGCCTTTAATTGAATCTAATACCACAACTTTTTTGAAGTAATTTACTTTAGGAATAAGTGTTAAATCCGAATGCCACGATTACTTTAAAACATTCGATTTATTTGATTTTAGTAAAACAATAACCCTTCCATTTTCCAATTTAGAAATCCATTTCCTTTTAGACTGAAATGGATTTTTTAGTTCCATTTTCTTCCAAGTATATTCGAAAAATTGTACCTTTATATATCGTATTTTTGATTAAACTAATTCCATTTTTTTAATGCAAAGTAGTTCCAAGATCATTGATGTATTTAAAACCTTCCTAATAGAAATCGGGGAACTCTCCTACTTCACCAGCCGTTTTTTTAAAGAAGTTTTCAAACGACCCCTAGAATTCAAAGAGTTTTTGCGACAATGTTACAATATGGGCAATCGTTCTTTAGTATTGGTTGCTGTTACTGGTTTTATTATTGGTTTAGTTTTTACTTTACAATCCCGACCAACTTTGCAACAATTTGGGGCCGTTTCCTGGATCCCCGCTATGGTTAGTGTTTCTATAATTAGAGAAATCGGGCCTATTATTACAGCATTAATTTGCGCGGGTCGAATTGGCTCGGGTATTGGAGCTGAGTTGGGTTCGATGCGCGTCACCGAACAAATTGACGCTATGGAAGTTTCCGGAACCAACCCTTTCAAATACCTTGTGGTTACTAGAATTTTAGCCACAACCTTTATGCTTCCCGTCTTAGTCTTTTTTGGCGATGCAATAGCTATTTATGGTTCCTACCTAGTCGAAAATATAAAAGGAAATGTATCGTTTTTGTTGTATTGCAATCAAGTATTCAATCATTTGGATTTTAGCGATGTAGTTCCTTCAACGATTAAAACGTTCTTTTTTGGATTTGCTATTGGATTAGTAGGATGTTTCAAAGGGTATAACTGTAAAAAAGGAACTGCTGGTGTAGGTCTAGCGGCCAATTCTGCAGTAGTTTTTAGCTCCATGTTGCTGTTTATCATTGATTTTGTTGCCGTTTTTATCTCTAATATATTTTACGGTATTTAAGCTATGGATACTTTTAAACAAGATAAAGACCAAATTATTGAAATTAAAAAACTCTCGAAAAAATACGGGAACAATATCGTTTTGAAGGAATTCAATATGGAATTGTACGAAGGTGAAAATTTGGTCATCATGGGAAAATCAGGTTCCGGAAAATCGGTGATGATTAAGTGTTTGATTGGATTAGAAGAACCCGATAGCGGAACCATCATCGTCATGGGGCAAAATATCAGCGAATTAGAACATTCCGAATTGGATGAATTGCGAACCGAAATTGGTTTTTTATTTCAAGGAAGCGCTTTGTATGATTCGATGTCAGTTCGTGAAAATTTAGAATTTCCTTTACGACGTCATACCAAAAAGTTTGGTGTCATCGAAGATACTACTCCAATGGTTTTAGATGCTTTAGAAAGCGTTGGTTTGGCCAATACCATGGATTTGATGCCTAATGAACTTTCAGGCGGAATGAAACGAAGAATTGCCTTAGCCAGAACTTTAATTTTGCAACCAAAAATTATCCTATATGACGAGCCTACCACTGGATTAGACCCTATAACATCAAAAGAAATTATTCTCCTAATGATGTCGGTTCAAAAAAAATACAATACCTCTTCCATCATTATCACGCATGATGTTGACTGCGCCAGAGTAATTTCTAACCGAATGATTTTATTAATTGATGGCGTTAATTATATCGAGGGTACCTTTGAAGAATTATCGAGCTCGAAAGACCCTAAAGTACAAGCTTTCTTTAAATAATAGAAAAAATGGAAAAAACAACCTCACAAAAAATACGCCTAGCCATCTTTGTAATCTTGGGATTACTCTTGTTTATTCTTTGCATCTATTTCATTGGAAGCAAACGCCAAATGTTTGGCAATACCGATCATTTAAAAGCAACGTTTACTAATGTTGGCGGACTGCAATTAGGCAATAATGTGAGGTATTCTGGAATTAATGTGGGAACCGTTCGCGGTATTGAAATGGTTAACGATTCTACCATAAATGTCGATATGATTATTGATAAAGCGATGTTGCCGCACATTAAGAAAAATGCGATTGCTACGATTGGTTCTGACGGGTTGGTGGGTAGCATGATTATCAATATTGTACCAGGAAAAGACACTGCTCCTGCTGTACAACCTGGCGATTTCATTCAATCATTTAATCGTGTTCGAACGGATGATATATTGAATACCTTAAACATCACCAATCAAAATGCCGCTTTACTTACCACCGATTTATTAAAAATAACCAAAGAAATAACACAAGGAAAAGGAACTGTTGGCATATTGCTCAACGATTCTATCCTGGCGAACGACATAAAAAAAACAATGCATTACTTAAAAATAACTACGCAAGGAACTTCTGAATCCGTAGCGAATCTTAAGGTGTTAATCGTTTCATTGAATGAAAAAAATAACGTCATTGGCGTTCTGAGAGATACTGCTGTTGCCAGTAAAATTAAAAAAGTGGTCGTCAATTTAAATGAAACTAGTGAAGGAATTAACAAAGTAGTAACCAATCTGAACGCCACCATTTTAAATGCAAAAGAAGGAAAAGGCGCTCTCAATTATCTTTCCAACAATCCGCAATTAGTTCGTAAAATTGATTCTACGATGACAAATATCAACAAAGCTAGTCAGCAATTGAATGAAAACTTAGAAGCATTAAAACACAATATTTTATTCCGAGGGTATTTCAGAAAACAAGAGAAAGCAAAATTAAAAGCAGCTGGAAAATAGTTGAAAGTCAATTTCAAAAAAAAAAATTGACCATCGAAATCTCTTTTCTTAAGAAATAAATTTGAGTTCCGAGACTAAATAATCAATATCTTCTTTCGAATTGAGATGACTAAACGAAATTCGAACCGAAGGTTTCTTGCAATCGGACTCGTTCAAAAATGCTTCAAGAACATGGGAAGGTTTGGTACTACCCGATTGGCAAGCACTTCCTCTTGAAACAGCAATGCCTTTCA
>CALPUN020000225.1 GCA_943326765.2 Bifidobacterium breve
TCAGCTAATACAGTGCTGCTAAAGGTTAATAATTGGAAACAGGTACAAAAAACAGAAACCCAATACCCTTAACAGTCGCTTTTGATCACTTTAGCATTAGAGCATTTAGTGTCGTACTACATTAACGCTTTATAATTTTATGGATATTCACCCCGGTGTCATCTGAAATGGAAAGTAAATAAATTCCACTAGCAAAAGAACTGAAATCTACTTTTAAAGCCGATTCTCCGGAAGTTAAAGTAGTAATCATTTTCCCAAAACTATCGTAAATTTTTATTTTTATAGCACCCGTAATTCCTTGAATATTTAAAAAATCGCTAACCGGATTTGGGAAAACCAATACTTTTTCAGAAGCTAAAAAAGATTCCTTTGCTAAAAGATCACTCGACATGGCTACCCAACTTGAGGCTAAATTATTGTCCAAATTGGTACTAATTAAGGACAGAAAATTACCATTCCCATCGGCATCTGGCCAAGGCAAAGTGTCAAAGTATTCAACGGTATCAATCGTATTTCCGAAAGCATCCGCCAAAACTAATTTTTGAGATTTGTTCGACAAATTTCGAGTAAATTGACCAAAAGGCACTAATCCGTAGCGTGATTGAAAGACAACGGCATTACTAGCTAAGTAAATACTTTGATAGGCTGCCATACTCGAATTATTTGGAAACCTATAGGTAACACCCAGCTCTTTAAAATAGTAACCTGTAAGGTTTACACTTGTTGACTGCGTATTTTTTATTTCGATAAATTCTTGATCATTACTTATCGGAAATGCTACAGAAGTTCCTGGGTTGTAATTAATTTTATCGATGACTAAAGCTGGCGTTACAATTGAATTACATGCAGCATAAGATCCGAGATGGCTTGTCAACCAATTCGTTCTTAGGAATAAGAACATTTTCATGTTTTCAATTTCTAGCGCATGGTTGGGTATGGTTCCCCATTTCTGATTTTCTCGCACTATCGCTTCACTGATTAGAGACACGGCATTGTCAATAAAAAGGACTAAACTATTCTGTTTTAGTGGCTGATTGGGCTGAATTAATTCATTCCACCTTCTCGACAAATAACATTTGAATGTTGGATTATTAAACAAATCGGTCCAAAATTTCGCGCCCTCATTTCCCCCGTCAGAAAACTGCCAAACATCGGTTTTACTGCGATCAAGTCCGTAGGCAAACAAATCGTTTCCATAAGTCAAGTTAAAATCCCAAATGGGTCCAGCTCGTAATTTTCCGTTTCGATCTTTATGAAAATAAGTACTTAACTGATACCCATCGGCGTTGGAAGCCAATTCATTTATAATCATAAAATCAACAAAGGAAGGGATATCGATTAGTGAAGAAAAACCATTATTAATGCTTGTATTGTTGGCATTTGCAGTAGAAGCTAAACTCAGAAATTGCTCATAGATATAAGCGTTTTGTTGAGCGGTAACCGTTTCTGGTTTGGGCCAATCATGAATAAAATCAGTACCACCCGCATAGGACGCCATTTGCCATGCCACAGGGTCGCCGCCCGTTACTTTATCTGATTTTGTAATATAACCACCCGTAACATTTGGGGCAGTGTTGTCAGAGGCAGTGATTTTTAGAATATTGACCCGATTCGCATCCGCTTTGATTTTTTCCTCAAACAAGTATAAACCTTGGTATTCCCCATTAATTATCACTTCGCAATAAACCGTTCGAGTGGCATAATTTCCCATCAAACGGGATAGATTGTAAGACAAATAGTCTCGAATCAAAGACGGATCAAAAGCTAATGGATTCAGAATCCAATCGTTTTCACTGGGCATTCCGAGTAAACCTGAATTATTAACGGTGACATTGTCAGCTTGTAAAGTAGTTAATCCATAGCCTTTTTTGGGTAAATCCTGCGAAGAAGAACCTCGGATTTCGATATTAATTCGACCCTCATAATTTAAAAAATCTAGAGTAGCACTATCGGATAGGTAATTCCTAGAACCATCTGGATGCTGAATGATTTTCATAGAAGCGAGGATACGCGGGTCATCAACTATAGGCAATGGCATCGAAGTATTGGGATCGATGTCGGTCGTAATAATTACTATGGGTAAGTTGCTATCGGTAAACGTTTGCCCAAAAAAAGAAATGGAAAAGAATAAGAAAAAAAGCAACATTCCCGCTGAAATTTTAAATAAATGCTGTGAATATTTTAGAATCATTAGGAATTGTTTTTTCAAATGTAGGTATAAAAAATTACTCCTAAAAATGATTATCTTTGAAGGCAATGCAAGGAAAAAAAATGCCACAATTATGAAACATAAACTACTCGCACTCCTTTTTCTTTTAGTTTCTTTTCCTTTTTTTGCGCAATGGCAACCTCAAATTTCTGGCACAACTGCCAATTTAAATGATGTGTATTGCCTTACTGAAAATCTGGTTGTCATCGTGGGTAACGGAGGAACCATTTTAAAAACTACCGATGGCGGTGCCAATTGGATTCCCAAAACATCGGGAACAACCTCCGATTTGAGAGAAGTGCAATTCGTAAATTCAAACATTGGCTATGCTGTTGGAAGTGGTGGCGTACTTCTCAAAACTACAGATGGTGGCGAAATCTGGAATACAATTGCTACGAGTTTTACCACGGACCTTTATGGATTATCTTGTGTAAACGAGAATTTAGTATTCATTTCAGGCAATAACGGTTTGATTAAGAAAACTACTGATGGCGGTGTTACTTTTACGGATCAAAGCATCCCTTCCGTTTATCCTTTTGTCACGATTCAGTTTCTGAATGAGCAAGTTGGCTATGCTTCCAGTTACGATCCTCCTCCGTATGGCAACACAAACAGCAATACTAAATTTATTAAAACAACGGATGGAGGTATTACATGGAATTTAGTACCCAATCAAAATACCAGTTCGTTTTATTTTTTAACGGAAAACATAGGTTTTGTAAGAGATAATAATGGCATTTCTAAAACTCTTGATGGCGGTTTGAATCAAGAGTACATTGGGAATTGCGGACAAACAACCGTAGCTATTTTTTCGTCGAATGAAAATGTGGTTTGGAACGTTGAAAACACCTTTACGCTTTGTAATTGTTCCATCTTTTGTATTAATAAAATTGATCTTACTCTTTCACCAGAATTACAGCAAGTTTCCAA
>CALPUN020000226.1 GCA_943326765.2 Bifidobacterium breve
ATGTATCATCTGGCTTTACTAGAAGAATTGCAAAATAGCCAAGACGAAACATTAGCTGCGATTGCCAAAAAAAGCATCAAAGAAGTAAGGTATCACACTCGTTTTTCTTCGGATTGGATTAAACGTTTAGGCGACGGAACCACCGAAAGTCATGATAGGATTCAAAATGCGATTAATGATTTATGGGCTTTTACCGATGAATTATTTCATCAAACAGAAGCGGATAAAGCCATGGTTTCAGAAAATATTGGTGTCGATGTAACGCTTTTGAAAGCATCCTATTACAAAAAAGTAAATGCCATTTTAGAGGAAGCTACTTTGATGACGCCACAATTGGAGTATTTTCAAAAAGGGGGGAAGCAAGGAATTCACAGCGAACACATGGGTTTTTTACTGGCAGAATTGCAATACATGCAACGCGCGTATCCTAACATGAATTGGTAATTAGAAACAAAAAAATTAGTGCCTTTGCGCCTTTGCGAGAAAATGATAACAACGCAACCCGAAATAGAACCCCAATTATTTGAAATTTTAGAAACGGTTTCCGATCCTGAAATTCCAGTATTGTCTATTATGGAAATGGGAGTGGTTCGCAGCGCTAGAATGAAGAACGGTGTCGTTGAAGTAAGTATCACGCCAACTTATAGTGGTTGCCCCGCTATGGATGTGATTGGAGACGACATAAAAAAAGCGTTCAAAGAAGTAGGTATGGAAGCCAAAGTAATTTTGGTGCTTTCGCCTGCATGGACCACCGATTGGATTACACCCAAAGGAAGAATAGCATTAGAAAAATATGGAATAGCAGCACCATTAGAAGCAGAAGCCGATAAAGAAGCGCTTTTAGGGAATAAGAAATTAATCAAATGCCCACAATGTGGCTCCTTACAAACTAAGTTAGTGAGCCAGTTTGGATCGACCGCCTGTAAAGCATTGTTTCAATGTGAAGAATGTCTAGAGCCGTTTGATTATTTCAAATGTTTAAAATAATAACTGCGCAAGCAGACAAAATAAAATAGGTATGAGCAACCCTTCCATTTTATGCAAGATTGAAGACAGTATTGCATTTATTACACTCAACAGACCCGAAGTGTTCAACAGTTTCAACAGAGAAATGGCGCTACTACTGCAAGATACTTTAGATTCTTGCGCTAATAATGATGCCGTTCGTGCTATTGTCATCACTGGAAATGGGAAAGCATTTTGTGCGGGTCAGGACTTAAAAGAAGTCACGTCACCCGAACTCAATCCCGGATTTAGAAAAATATTAGAAGAACATTACAATCCCATAATCCTAAAAATTCGAACCATTGAAAAACCAATAATAGCAGCGGTTAATGGAGTAGCTGCCGGCGCTGGTGCTAATATAGCTTTGGCATGTGACATAGTAGTTGCAACGGACCATGGTAGTTTTATTCAAGCATTCAGCAAGATCGGATTGATTCCTGATAGTGCAGGAACTTTTTTCTTACCAAGAATTGTAGGGTTTCAAAGAGCCTCAGCTTTAATGATGTTAGGCGACAAAGTAACAGCCCAAGAAGCCTTTACTTTGGGAATGATCTATAAAATCTACCCATACGCTTTCTTTGAAGAAGAAGTAAGAGATCTAGCTCTTGTTTTGGCAAAAATGCCGACACTAGCTTTGGGATTAACCAAACGATTGTTAAACCAATCCTTAAATAATTCATTAGAACAACAATTGGCACTTGAGGGTGATTTGCAAATAGAAGCCAGCTCTTCGAACGACTATAAGGAAGGCGTAACCGCTTTTATTGAAAAAAGAACACCCGATTTTAAAGGGAATTAATAGAATTTACGATTTAAGAAGTATATAAATCGTGTATCGTAAATCAAAAAACGGACATCAAATATGAACATAGCTATAATCGGATCGGGAACTATGGGAAGTGGCATTGCACAAGTCGCCGCAACGTCAGGTTGTAGCGTACGCCTTTATGACACGAGTCCAGAAGCGCTTTCCAAAAGTAAAACCAATCTCGAAACTACCTTATCCAAATTGGTAGAAAAAGCCAAAATAACCGAAATAGAAAAAGCAAGAATAGCTGCCAATATCTCTTATGTCACCGCTTTAAGCGCGTTGTCACATTCTGATTTGGTGATTGAAGCCATCGTTGAAAACATAGAAGTCAAGCGAAAGCTTTTTTCGGAACTAGAAGGCTATGTCGCTCAAGATACCATTCTAGCTTCGAACACTTCGTCACTTTCTATCGCTTCCATTGCCGCCTCTTGCCAAAAACCAGAACGCGTCATTGGAATTCACTTTTTTAATCCGGCACCACTAATGCAATTGGTAGAAGTAATTCCAGCAGTACAAACCAGCGAGGAAGTGCTAACCAAAACCATTCAAATTATTACGGATTGGAAGAAAGTAGTAGCCGTAGCCAAAGACACTCCCGGATTTATAGTCAATCGAGTAGCACGCCCATTTTATAGTGAAGCCTTGCGGATTTTCGAAGAAGGTGTTGCGGATTTTGCCACCATTGATTTTGCCATGAAATCGATAGGAGGTTTCCGAATGGGGCCATTCGAATTGATGGATTTTATTGGAAATGATGTCAATTATGCCGTTACAGAATCGGTTTTCACTGCATTTTATTTTGATCCACGATACAAACCTTCCTTCACGCAAAAACGATTGAGTGAAGCAGGTTATTTCGGAAGAAAATCGGGCAAAGGCTTTTACGATTATCAAAATGAAAATAGTACTATGGCTCTTCCATCGCAGGATTCAATTTTGTTGCAAAGCATTTTCGACAGAATATTGATCATGCTAATCAATGAAGCTGCCGATGCTTTGTTTTGGAATGTCGCTTCTACTAAAGACATCGATAATGCCATGACCAAAGGAGTGAATTATCCGAAAGGATTATTAGCGTGGGCCGATGAAAAAGGAATTGCCTGGTGTGTGGATCAACTCGATGCGCTATACCACGAATACCACGAGGATCGCTACCGATGCAGTGCCTTACTTCGAAAAATGAATCGAGAAAATAAATCGTTTTACTAATGGAGGGAACTGCAATTCCATACAAAATGCTCTCAGTAGATCCGTTCAGCCAATGGCTCGGGATGGAAATTCTAG
>CALPUN020000227.1 GCA_943326765.2 Bifidobacterium breve
AAATTTCTAAACAATTTAAAGAAATAGGTACCACGCCATATGGCACTAGCAGCATTGAAAAACGCATTAATAAGCTTAAGATATTTTTCAAGGCAAACAATAACGTGCACTTAATTGCCATTGCAAAAGACTTGGGATTGGTATAACTCCTTTATTTTTTAATTTTTTCTTCTTTACGGATTACCGTAAGGATATCATTTCTATTGGGTTTAAGTTTGAAGAGTTCCTCTTTAAAATTTTAAATTATGAATGACAAATGCGAATTTTATCAAGATTCAACTAGTAAATAGAGAAGAACAGCTTCAAATAATTATTGTTTATGGAATCACAAAATTTAAATTCTTGGTATGACAAAACTTGGTTAGTGATGCTATTGTGTATTATATTTCTCCTGGTTGGGCTATATGCCCTTTGGAAAAATCCCACCATTTCAAAAGGTTGGAAAATAGCAGGAACCTGTTTTTTTACAATTATCATTATAGTCAATATTGGGGATATAATTAATGACGCAATCAATACTGCTACCGCAACAACTGCCACTAAAAATGGAGTAGTGGCACCCATTGTTAAAGAAACTAAACCTGAAGTTGAAATTCTAAAACAAAGTTTAACAGATGCAGCTATTCTGAATGGATACACCATTCATTGTAGGGTAAGAAACAACACCGATGAATTGATTAATTATGTTGATTTGAAAGCCACTTTTTACGACAAACAAGGAAATATTATTGGAACGGGCCTAGGAAATACTATCAATTTTGCTGCCGGTGCCGAAAAGACTATTGATGTTAAGGGTATGGATATTCGAAATTGCGATACCTATACAGTTCAAGTTTATAATGTCATGAAAGAAAATCTTTAAAATATGGAACTACAAATACAACTTCAATCTTTAGCAGCTAAAATCACCATGCTAAAAGATATTATACAAACCGAAGAATCTACAAAACAGGCGTTTGTACTTCCTTTCATTTCTCTTTTAGGCTATGATGCCTTGAATCCAAAGGAGGTTGTGCCTGAATTTACAGCCGACGGGGGCTTGGAAAAAGGCCAAAAAGTAGATTATGCTATTTTTCAAGAGGGCATCCCAATTCTGATTATAGAATGTATAAAGTGGAAAGAAGATTTGGCGGTTCAAAATTCGCAATTGTTCCGGCATTTTCATGGTACTAAAACGCGATTAGCACTTTTGACCAACGGAATAACCTGCCAGTTTTATACAGACATCGACGAGAAAAACAAGATGGATAAAAAGCCATTTTTGGAATTCGATATATCAAACCTTAAAGACACTGCAATCGTTCAAATCGCCAAATTCCATAAGTCGCGTTTTGATGTCAATACTATTGTGACACATGCGATTTCATTGAAATACCTCAAAGAAATTCGGATTCAAATTACGGACGAACTATCGAATCCTTCCAATGAGTTTGTGAAATTATATGCCAACACAATATACACGGGAAGATTGACGGAGAAAGTAATGGATTTAGTTCAACAAGGTTTCGATCAATTCCTCAGTGAAAAAACCAATCATCGGTTGAAGGCGATGCCCAATAAAGCAGTTCAAAAACAGGAAGAAGAACCCGTTGAAACTCCAAACGATGATGCTAGAGGGTTTACGGGTGAAGAAGAACTAGAAGGTTTTCGAATTGTTATCGCGATTCTTAGGAGGAAACTTCCAACAAGCCGGATTGCGGCACTCGATACGCAATCTTATTTTGGGATTTTGTTAGATGATAATAAACAAAAACCTTTGTGCCGATTGCATCTCAACGGGGGCAATAAACACATCGGTTTGTTCAATACTAATAAAACCGAAGTCAAGCAACCCCTTCAGTCCTTGGATGATATTTATCTGTTTGAAAAGGAGTTATTGGAAACAGTAGGGCTTTATGAAATGGAGAAATAATCCGGATAAGCATATAATATCCTAAACGAAAAGAAATAACCAGGTCTTTCTTTTTGAATAAAAGAGAAACACCCGGTATTACTCCGGCAAAAATTCGACAGTGATTGGAATATGATCGGAAATGGTGCGTGCTTCTTTTAATGTTGGAAACGATTCGTAAAAAGGAAGGGTTTCACTGGCTATTTTTTTAATTCGGGATTTATTAAACCAGATGTTGTCGAATTCTGAGGCTAGACAATTTGAGCCAACACATTCCTTTTTTAAGGAAGTCTTTTGTTTTACAAAGGCAGATTCATACCCTATATTTCTTAATAGATTAAATACCGGATTCGATTGAGGACAATTGAAATCACCTACGAATAGGAGGTTTAAGTCTGGATATTCAGCAGGTAAAAATTTAAAATATTTAATTTCAGTTTCAGGTTGTTTGCTTTTTGTAATGGCATGAAAACTAGCTACTGTAAACTGTTTTTTGTCATATTCAAAAGTGCAGAAAAACGGCTCTCTTTCAATTTCGAGATGGTATTTTTTTTCTAACCATGCTTTTCCAATTTTCTTGATTGTTGCGGTTTTCCAAAGAAAAGCGTAACGCTCTGTTTTGTAGGCACTGCTGCTTGTAGGGTCGCTTATCACATAGTCCCATTTGCTCCCTTTCCGGTTTAATTCGTCTGCCAGTCTGGCTACTGATTGCGCGCCGCCATTACCTGCGACCACTTCTTGTAGGGCAATAATATCATATTCTTTGAGGGTATTTGCAATGAAATTTATGGCAGAATCAGATTTTGATTTCCCGAAGTTTTCTAAGTTCCAGGAAAGGAGTTTGGTTTGGGCATAAAAGGCGTTAGGTAGTAGTAGAAATAGGAGAATGGCAATTCTTTTTAGTAGTAGCATGCTGTGGTTTGTTGTTATAGTTTACTTGATTGTGGGTGGTTACTACAATTTAAAGTTTATTAAATAATTTACGTAGTTTCAATAGGAAAATTCGTCTTTACTCTTGTTCGTGGAAAACACCAATAGCATTTTCTTATTCCTTATAAGGTGTCACAATACTGGATAATGTCTAATTTGATTAATTCCCAATACTTGCCTCTTAGGCAGTTTGGTTCAAAATCATCGTCTGCGTCCTTAAAATTTGTAAAGTTATTCATTAGTAATG